>JAIKYE010000005.1 GCA_024683455.1 Bacteroidaceae bacterium | reverse complement strand
TCTTCAGTATTACCAAAATCTGGTCGTTGCTGTTGAACTCACCCAGGAAGTTTCCTTGCTCGTCGTAGTTCAGACGTTTCACATCGGGGTCGTACCAAACTTTGCGGCCACCCAATGTACTTACGCCCTGGCTCTTTAGTGCGATTCGGCTTACATCCAGTTTGGTCAACATGTTACCCATACTCTGACGCCCCTTGATGGCCAGTTCGGAGAAATCCTTGTCAAAGAACACACGCTTCAGCTTGGGGTTGGGCTTTAGGATTACCTTTATCACCTCAGCCTCACCATTGGGATTAGCTGTGAAGTAAAGCACACGGCTGCCAGCCTTTCCTTGGGTCAGGTCATACTCACGGTCGCGTGTTACACTGGTCACATTAAAGCGCTTGATGTAGCAGATACCATTCTTGCCGTCGCGATACACCACATTGTAGATAGTACGTGAGTCGCTCTTGCGGAAGATGGCCAGATGGATGATTTCCGCTTTCTTCTTCTCCGCCTTGCTACGCTCTGTCTCACCCACAAAGAGTTTCTCTGCTATGCGTACCACCTTGTAGGTTCCGTCCTTGTAGAAGACTATTACGTCATCAATATCCGAGCAGTTGCATACAAACTCATCCTTCTTCAGGGATGTACCTATGAAGCCCTCCTCACGGTTGATGTAAAGTTTCTCATTGGCCTCTACCACCTTGGCAGCGCTGATATTATCAAAGTTACGGATTTCCGTCAGACGCGGATGATCCTTACCATATTTCTCCTGTATGAATCGGAACCAGTCGCAGGTTACCTCTACCATATTGGCCAGTTCCTTGTCTATCTGCTTCACCTCGTCCTTGATGCGGGCTATGTTCTCCTCTGCCTTTTCCTTGTTGAACTTCAGGATACGGGCCATCTTGATGTCCATCAGGCGGAGGATATCGTCCTTCGTCACCTCGCGTACCATCTTGGGATACCAAGGGGTCAGACGCTCGTCGATCCACTCGCAAGCAGCATCCATGGTCTTGGCATTCTCGAACTGCTTATCCTTGTAGATGCGCTCCTCAATGAAGATTTGTTCCAAGGATGCGAAATGCAGAGCCTCCATCAACTCACCTCTGCGGATAAGCCTTTCCTGCTTGAGCAGATTCAGTGTAGTGTCAACATTACGACGCAGCACATCGCTGACAGAGAGGAAGCAAGGCTTCTTCTCGTCGATGACGCAGCAGTTGGGAGATATGCTTATCTCGCAATCCGTACAAGCATAAAGGGCATCTATGGTCTTGTCGCTGCTGGCTCCGGGAGTCAGGTGGATAAGAATTTCAGCCTTGTCAGCCGTCAGATCCTCTACGTTGCGAATCTTTATCTTACCCTTCTCGTTTGCCTTCAGAATACTTTCTATGAAGGTGCTGGGCTTACTGGCCGTTCCTGTCGTCTTTCCGTAAGGAATCTCTGTGATGGCCAGCGTCTTGTTGTCGCGTTTCTCTATCTTGGCACGAACACGTACCACGCCACCGCGCTGTCCGTCGTTGTAACGTGAAACATCTATGCTACCTCCTGTGGGGAAATCGGGATAGATATGAAACTCCTCACCATGCAGATACTGAATGGCTGCATCACAGATCTCGTTCAGGTTGTGAGGAAGAATCTTACAGTTCAGACCTACGGCAATACCTTCTGCTCCCTGTGCCAACAGCAGGGGGAACTTCACGGGCAGGGCTATAGGCTCCTTGTTGCGTCCGTCGTAGGAAAGTTTCCATTCGGTAGTCTTGGGATTGAAGACCACGTCCAGGGCAAACTTGCTGAGGCGAGCTTCTATATAACGACCTGCAGCGGCATCATCGCCGGTGATGATATTACCCCAGTTTCCCTGGCAGTCTATCAGCAGGTCCTTCTGTCCCAACTGTACCAAGGCATCCTTGATACTGGCATCTCCGTGTGGGTGGAACTGCATGGTGTGACCCACGATGTTGGCCACCTTGTTGTAACGCCCGTCATCCATGCGCTTCATGGAGTGCATGATGCGTCGCTGTACGGGTTTAAATCCGTCACCGATATGGGGGACTGCTCGTTCCAAGATTACATAAGAAGCATAATCCAGAAACCAGCTCTGGTACATTTTGTTAAGGTGATGGGTAATCCCATCCATCATAGAAACGTCGTCTGTCATTAGAATTTATGCATTATTGTCTGCAAAAATACAAAAAAGTCGGATAACGTCCAAACCTAACGCCTTTTCTTCTTTAATTTCCTTCTTATTCGCTCTTCTTACGGGGGAAGAGGTATTTGTTTAACCAAGGAAAAATAACACAAAGGAGCTTTTATCTGGGAATCCCCTTTTTCTCACGAAAAACGCCGTATCACATACAGTAATACGGCGTCTCTATTTTCATGCTTATAAGCATCACCACTCTTCTTCCCAAACGTTCTTACATTTGTTTGTCAGAATTTCATTATCATCAGTGATAATTTCTGCACCACTTCTATCTATACTAAACGACTCTGCAAGCATCTGTGTCATACGAAGCTCCACAACAATCGTCTCTGGAATTATATATTTTTTCATATCTATCGGCCTCTCCCATAACCCCTTTCACGTGGGCGATGAGAATGAAAGTACAAACGTTAAAATATCCCAAAAAAGAAGGGCCTTCTCATTTTATTATAACCATTATTATTATCTTTACAATAAAAATGAGAAAGGTTACAAATTCACGTGTAGAACTATCGGCCTTTAACTTCCAAGGCCGAAAGGCCGATAACTCCCTCTAACTTCTTTAACTCCTGAAACAATTATATATTATAAAATGAAATATGGTAAAGCACATTATTCTCTGGACACTGAATCCAGAACTCTCTGAAGAAGAGAAGACACAGATTAAGAAAGGTATAAAGGAAGGGCTGGAAGGGCTGAAAGGAAAAGTCCCCGGCTTGGTAGATGTAGTGGTAAACATCAGCGGAAGACTGGCATCCAGCAATTGCGATGTGATGCTGGACTCTACGCTAGAGAGCCCAGAGGCTCTGAAAGCATACGCTACACATCCCGCTCACGTAGCAGTGGCAGATACCAAGGTACGCCCCTATACAGTTCAGCGTACCTGTCTGGATTTTGAAGTCTAAACAGTTTCCTTGACTTCTGTTCCGCAATGGGGGCAGAAGTGAGCATGATGGGGCAAGAGACCTCCGCACTCCTTACACTTCTGGTGAGGGTGCGCTACCTTTCCATGGTCATGCACGAACTGTGCACTGACAATACCTGTGGGAACTGCCAATATCGTATAACCCATGAGCATGATAACGCCACTGAGCATACGCCCAATGGTGGTAACGGGGGCAATATCGCCATAGCCCACAGTGGTCATGGTAACTACTGCCCAGTAGATACTGGTGGGGATGTCCGTAAAGGGCGTCCCCTTCACGTTTCCCTCTACCATGTACATCAGGGTACCCATAGATATTACCATGATGACCATAAAGAGGAAGAACACCATAATCTTACGACTACTCAGGATGAGGGAACGTAAAAGAAGGTCGCCCTCCTCGAGGAAGCTGAACAGCTTGAACACGCGGAAAACCCTTATGAGACGGAAGGTACGCACCACCATAAGATAGCGAACCGGACCAAATATCCATCCCAGATAAAGTGGCAAGGTGCTAAGCAAATCCACTATTCCGAAGAAACTTAGAGCATACTTGCGCGGCTGTGGAGAACAATACAGGCGCAACAGATACTCCAGGGTAAAGAAGAAGGTAAACACATACTCCAGAACCGTGAATATCTGCTTAGCCATTGGAGGAATGCCTCGCATACTCTCCAGTATTACCACTAAAATGCTAAGTACGATACACCATAGGAGGGCTACATCAAAAGCCTTACCTACAGGTGTATCGCTTTGGAAAATAGTGATATATAGCTTGCTCCGCAGCGCATCATTATGCATGAAACGCTGCCAAGCATCACGTATACTAGTAACAGGGTTCTTCATTCTTCAAGTCTCCACGAATAAGTTCCCCTCCCTCACGGGCGACTGGGGGCTTTAGAGAAGCCACTGAATGTGGCTGCGCCCCCACAAAGGGGAGCGAATCCCCATTCGCGACGGAGGGAAAAGGGGTTAGGGGTGAGGCTGTTCTCTTTACTTAAATAATGAATTCTCAATAATCTTGCCCATCTGCCAAACGCAACGAACCTTCAGTTTCTCGTCCAGTACGACTATGTCGGCATCCTTGCCACGAGAGAGCGTACCCTTACGACCCTGAATGCCCATGATGTGAGCGGGCGTATCCGTTATCATCTTTACAGCATCCTCAAGGGGTACCTCGGCCTGCTGCACCATGGTGCGGATAAGACGATCTGAAGTGGCACAAGAACCTGCCAAAGCGCCAGAACCAGTGAGTTTACATACGCCGTCCTCGACATATACGCGAGAGTCATAAGCCTTAGCGCCCTTACTTGCAGCAGCAGGAGCCAGAGCATCGGTGATAAGAGCCATACGCTCTACACCCTTCATCTTATATGCCATACGCAGAATGGTGGGAGGCACGTGAATACCATCAGCCACACACTCGATGGTCATATCATCGATAAGATAAACACTCTCTACGGTACCCTCGTATTTGTATCCCTGCTTGTTGTGGAAACCTGGCATAGCATTATAGAAGTGGGTAACATGAGTGAAACCTACCTCAAAGGCTCCGCGAACATCGCTGTACTCAGCATTGGTATGAGCAATACTGGGCAGGATGCCTTTCTCTGCACAATACTTACCAAACTGAAGAGCACCGGGCAACTCGGGAGCAGCATCCCATCTGGCCAGACATGGAGAATGCTCTACGATGGGGATATACTCATTGGGGTCTGGATTCTTGAGCCAGCCTTCGAGCTGAGCACCTGCCTTATTGGGGTTGAGGTAATGTCCCTCGAGGTGTAAACCCATAATAGGGCTGTCTTTCTCCTTCATAAGCTTGTCACAAGTGGCCACAGCCTTTTCAATCATAGGAACCGTACTACTGCTGAGCGTAGGGAAGATACTGGTGGTTCCGTATTTGGCATGAGCCTTGACAGCTGTGCGGAAGGCTTCCTCTGTTCCTTCCTGGAAGTCGGCACCGCCTCCACCATGCACATGCATCTCTATGAATCCGGGTACAACATACATGCCCTTGGCATCTATCAGTTCAGCACCAATGACAGCCAGGTCACAGTTTGTGACTTCAAGTATTTTTCCGTCGCGCAGAATGACACTACCATTCCTCAACCACCCCTGTGGGGTAAGAATGCGACCGTTAATGATTTGTGTTAACATAAGCGTGCTATTTTTCTATCTTCAATGTTCAATGTTCAATAATCAATGTTCAATGGTATTACACCATGCTGTAAACCACGTCCATAATCTTCTTTCCTATCTCATCGGCAGCCTCCATCGTGCTGGCCTCAGAATAGACACGGATAATGGGCTCAGTATTTGACTTGCGCAGATGCACCCACTTGTCGGGGAAGTCTATCTTCACACCATCGATATCGTTTACCTCCTCGTTCTTGTAGAGTTCCTTTACCTTGGCAAGGATAGCATCTACATCTGTATCAGGCGTAAGGTCGATACGGTTCTTGGCAATGAAGTAAGGAGGATAAGTGGCGCGGAGTTCGCTGGTCTTCATACCCTTCTTAGCCAGATAGGTAAGAATAAGAGCGATACCTACCAAGGCATCACGACCATAATGAGCGGCTGGATAGATAACGCCACCGTTACCTTCACCACCGATGACAGCACCAGTCTCCTTCATCTTGGTAACGACATTCACCTCACCAACGGCAGCTGCATTGTACTCGCAACCGTACTTGCGGGTTACGTCACGCAGAGCACGTGTACTGCTGAGGTTGCTAACAGTATTGCCGGGAGTATGCTGCAAGATGTAATCAGCTACAGTAACGAGGGTATATTCCTCGCCATACATAGTACCATCCTCACAGAAAAGTGCCAGACGATCTACGTCGGGGTCGACAACGAAGCCTATGTCGTGACCACCCTTCTGCATAAGAGCCTTGATGTCGGCAAGGTTCTTCTCGAGAGGTTCGGGGTTATGCTGGAAGTCACCTGTAGGTTCTGTAAACAGACCTGTTACAGTCTGGACGCCTAACTGCTGGAACAACTTGGGAAGAATAACACCGCCCACGCTGTTTACGCTGTCGAAAGCAACACGGAAGTTTGCCTTCTTGATGGCATCTACGTCCACGAGGTCGAGACCCAGTACCATATCTATGTGCTTCTGGTCGTAGCTGTCGTCCTCACGATAGCTGCCCAGATGATCTACATCGGCATATTCGAAATCCTCAGCCTCGGCTATACGAAGTACCTCGTTACCCTCAGCCTTGTTCAGGAACTCACCCTTCTCGTTCAGCAACTTCAGGGCATTCCACATACGGGGATTATGGCTGGCTGTGATGATGATACCGCCACAAGCGCCTTCCATAGCAACAGCAATCTCTGTTGTAGGTGTAGTAGCCAAGCCGATATTCACAACATCAAAGCCCATACCCATCAGAGTTCCGCAAACAACGTTCTTGACCATGGGGCCAGAGATGCGGGCATCGCGGCCTACAACTATCTTGTTGCTCTGTACCTTAGTGGTACGACGGATAAGTGTGGCATAAGCCGATGTAAACTTAACGATATCCAAAGGGTTCAGCGTATCGCCTGCCTTGCCTCCGATAGTTCCTCGGATTCCGGAAATGGATTTAATCAGTGTCATAACTTTATGATGGTTTTTGGGTTTATATATTTGTTTTATTTAACTAAGACTTTCTTGCCTTTGACGACGTACACGCCCCTCCTTAGTTCATTGAACATTGAACATTGAACATTGCCACTTCGTTTTCGCTGACCGCTCGCACCCCCCTCGGCATTGAACATCTTTCTTCCACTGAGGTCATACACCTCAGCATCAGCAGGTAAGGAATGAACTGAGAGGATAGCTACCTCTGGGTCTTCTATCACATGTACGTTAATCTTCCCAGATATTCGGCTACCGTCTGTAGAGGTTGCCGTGATAACAGCATCTCCCATATTGCCAGATACCACATTGCCTTGCTGGTCAACAGAAGCAATGCTGGCATCTGAAGTACTCCAGGTAAGTTGTTTGTTGGTAGCCAGAACGGGTGAGACGATGGGAGTAAGTGTCAACTGATCACCCTGAATGATATCAACATCAGACTCAGGGAAGGTAACACCGTTGACATACGTCTTGGCAAAAGATATCGTATAAGAGGCATCTGTAGTCTGTCCGCGCGCGCCATTTGCCGCAGCCACACGAACATTGCTCAGCGTAAAGCTTGAAGCATCCGAGAAGCTTGAATCGGCCTCCATCACGAAGGAGAATGCCACACCCGTCTTACTGGTTAGTGATTCTTGTGACGGTGAATAGGCGAGAACCCTTATTCCATCCTCTATCTT
Organism: Bacteroidaceae bacterium; assembly: GCA_024683455.1. Taxonomy (GTDB): domain Bacteria; phylum Bacteroidota; class Bacteroidia; order Bacteroidales; family Bacteroidaceae; genus Physcousia. The sequence continues at coordinate 9,273 of JAIKYE010000005.1, read as the reverse complement.
GCTGGCTCTGATGATATGTGATTCTGATTTGATGGCTCCTAACAACACCTGATCCTGAGCAGCAGAAAGTTTAGGGCCAGGCTTAATGTCCGTCTGCCAGGCAGAAGCCGTCTGGGCTGCTGCAGAAAGGGTGACATTCACCTTACGCGTACCACCTGCCTTGATGGTAGTATTGGAAGCATAAAGACGTGCCGTGAAGACTTCATCGTGCTGTGGCACCTTATCGATATAATTACGCAATGCTATGATATCATGTACGTCAATAACAGCATCCTTATTCATGTCTGCCTGTCTTATGGGGAAGTTCTCATCCACAGGATTCAGGATATAATCTGCCAGCGCTTCTATATCTGCATCATCTACCTTTAGGTCATTGTTGACATCTCCCATCAGGATGAAGACATTGGAATAGGTTCCGTCATCCTTCTTAATGACAGTTCCGTGAGTATCATCGAAAACAGGATGTTCATCCGTTCCTATTGTCTGATACCAGGTGATATTCTCATTAGCTCCCTTGTTCAAGTTAAAGCACAATTCTCCGCTAACTACAGACTCCGCAGAAATCTTGGTAACCTGATCTCCAAAGGTGCTGGAGCAGTTTACCATAGAGCCGCTACCACGGAACATATCGTGCCCCCAATCGTATCCGTTGACGGTTCCTATATTCCAACAGTTTTGGATAACGCCATCGGAACCTATCCATCCACAGATAGAAGCACTCTCATTGGCACCAGTAATGGTTCCTGTGTTGTAACAGTCAGAAATGAAGAATTCGCATGAAGAATCCATGTTACAACCAATGATACCTGCAACATTCTGGCCTGTTCCTGATATATTAGCCTCATTGCCCACACAAGAGACGGTAACTAGGCCAGAACCAGAGCTAACACCTATAACACCTACGAATGCTCCGCCTGATACAGAACTGCTGCCATCCAGAACGAGATTCTTTATGGTAGCGCCTCCAGTAACGGTGCCAAACACTCCTACCCTATCACCACCAGTGACATTGAGGTTCTTGATGCGGAACCCTCTTCCGTCAAAGATGCCTTTGAACGGTTTGCCCTCTGTACCTATAGGCTTGTAGGAAGAAGACTGTCCTGCCATATCGATATCTGCTGTAAGGTAGCCATTAGAGCCGTTGGCTCCCTGACTGACAGCATAGGCGAAGGCCAATAACTCATCGGCATTGGAGATGAAGTATGTACTATCCTTATATGCGGGGTCTGGTTTGTAATTGAGATACTTGTCTATCCAAGAAATACGGGCAGGAATATAGCTGCGCAGAACATCAACCTCCGCATCGAAAGAGCCAAGCGCAGAAATGTTTTGATGAACCCTGCTATTAAGAATCGGCCAGCGAATGAAGTTGAGCTGTGCAGAAGCTTCCATCGCCTGAGCCATACTGTCAACGTAGGCTACAAGCGTCATCGCGTCGAGTATTCCCTCTTTACGGCTTTCTTTCCACAGCTGCCTGAGCTGCTTGTCGGTATTACTGTCGCTCAGCAGACGCGATACAAATAACTTCATGTTACCTGCCGCACTTCCTCCTGTGTATGCCCAATCGCTGCGACCGTTGACTGGATAAATTCGCTGGTCGTTGTCAAAGGCAAGGTCAAAGTCCCAACATGGAGCTACATGGAACAGATTTTCCTCGCGGTTCTTGTACATATACGTGCTCCAATAGGTATCCATGTTGCCAGAGAACTCGCCAATGATAAAGTGCTTTAGGAAGGATTCTGCATCAAGGTACTTGCGATAACCGTCTGCAGGGTCCGTGTCGTTGCTGGAATAGACGGCAGACTCCATCAGGTTGAAATAGTTTTGGATGTAGTTATGCTGCTGAGTGGTAATCTCATCGTCTGACGGATGCTTGATAGTCACAGGATTGCCGCGATTGCTGTTGAACCAACTCGTCTCCTCTTTGGCATAGGCATCAATCTCAATAAGATAACCGCCTGTCAGTTCTGGTTCCTCATTATCATCGGGAGTCATCTCGACAATGGGAACACGGTTCTTATCTACGCCTACCTGATCGCAAAGCTGATAACAACCCTTGTACTCTCCGTTCATAATGACATCCACGGGCTGGCAGTAAGGCGTATAGAGGGTATTCAGTCGCTTGCTTACCTCGAAGGCCAAACAGTTACGCATGAGCGTCTTGTCGCCATAGTTGTTGATAAGCGTCCATTTCTTTGCCTTTGCTGGACTTTCCTGTGCCGAACCTTTAAGCATGTGGTGGCTCTTGCCGTCTGCAAACTTTATGCGCCAGGGTTTCTTGGGGAAGCCCCAAGAGGCATTACCACGGCCTCTGGCTGTAATGGGATACTCCTGAATACGTTTTCCCCCATCGTAGGTAATGGTGATATTGGAAGGCAACTCCGTAACCTTGTCCTTGGGATCATAGCCGGCATAAGTATGAATGCTTACCGTAGGGAGACCTGTAATCTGATACCAGACAGAATCTTTTCCTTCGCCTTCGTATCCGTAAAACTCCAACTCTGCAATATTGCAACGCACATTGTTAGGACCAACGTAACGAACATAGCGAAAGCCGCGTGTCACAGGCACATTGGCATAATCCATCACTTTGGCAGTACCTGTGTTCGGGATAAGATAGAGAGGTACGGCATCCAGAAAGTCAGGACTGTTACTTCCCTCGAAAAGACCTAGCTGAACACGAGTGGGCTGAGAGGTGCGTGGACTCCACCCTACCCTGGTGATAACATGAGGCGTACCCAAATCCAGTCCTACCCAAGTACGCGAACGTTCCATCGAAGCATAAAACGTATTGTAATTCCCGTCGAAAGCACAAGCAGGCGTATTAACGGTTGAACTTGATTTGCCTGTATCGTAGTCAATATTGGGTGAACCGATAGGTGTTCCTGAAAGTTTTTTTGATGTCTGCTGGCCATGCACAAGAGTTGCACATAACAGCAACAAAGTTAAAGTTAGAAATTTATGTAGTTTTATTCTTTGCATTAGTTTTTCTGCCATTTTTAGCAATCAAAGGGCAAAAGTAAACAAAAAAACCATATGAAGGAAATAAATATCTATTTATTTGCCGCAGAATGCAAAAAGATGTAACTTTGCATTCCAAAATTTAAATCATAAAGTGTGATGAATAAGTTTGATGTCCCCGTTTTGCTGCTCACGGGCTATTTGGGCAGCGGTAAGACCACATTATTGAACCGTATTCTTTCCAACGAGAAAGGCATTAAGTTTGCCGTCATCGTTAACGATATTGGTGAGGTTAACATTGATGCCGACTTGATTCAAAAAGGCGGAATTGTAAACCAGACCGACGATAGCCTTGTGGCACTGCAAAATGGATGTATATGCTGCACGCTGAAAATGGACCTGGTTCAGCAACTTCACGATATCATTGCGCTGCAACGTTTTGACTACATCGTTATCGAGGCCAGCGGTGTTTGCGAACCAGCTCCCATTGCTCAGACTATCTGCTCTATCCCATCGATGGCACCAGAGGTTACTAAGAATGGCATTCCACAGCTTGACTGCATCGTTACTGTAGTAGATGCCCTACGAATGAAGGATGAGTTCGCCAACGGAAGCGGCCTGATGAAACAGAATCTGGACGAGGATGACATAGAGAACCTTGTTATCCAGCAGATAGAGTTCTGTAATATCATCCTGCTGAACAAAGCCTCCGAGGTAGAACCTCACGAACTGGAACGAACCAAGCAGATTCTTCGCGCTTTACAACCCAAGGCTGAGATCATAGAATGTAACTTCGGCGATGTAGAACTCAACAAAATCCTGAATACCCACCTGTTTGACTTTGAGAAGGTGGCAACTTCTGCTGCATGGATTAATGAAATAGAGAATCATCACCCAGAGGAGGAAGAGGAACACCACCATCATGATCATCATGAGGAGGAGGAGCATCACTGCCATCACCATCACCACGATCATGACGATGATGATGACGACGATGATGAAGTATGCCCTGAGTGTGGACATCATCACCATCACGATGAGCATTGCCATTGCGGATGCCACCACCATCATCATGATGGCGAAGGTGAAGCAGAGGAATACGGCATCGGGACATACGTATACTACCGCCGTCAGCCCCTCGACCTAAGCAACTTTGACCATTTCGTTGCTCGCCTATGGCCCAAGAATATCATCAGAGCCAAGGGTATCTGCTACTTCAAGGGTGAAGAAGATATGTGTTATGTTTTCGAGCAGGCAGGAAAACAAGTTCAGCTAAAGAATGCAGGACAATGGTACGCTACCATGCCCAAAGCTGAACTGGAAGCCTTCATGCAACAGAACGAAGGGCTGCGCCGCGACTGGGATGAGAAATACGGAGACCGTATGCAGAAATTGGTCTTCATCGGTCAGCATCTCGACAAAGAAGCTATTGCTACCCTGCTGGATGCATGTTTGGTAAAGGAGTAATACCTACTCCCCTACCCTATACCCACTCATAGATGGAGTTCTCGTACTCGGCCAACTGTGTTAGCGCAGCTTGGTCGAGTCCCACTCCTTCCTGATAATGCTGCTGCAAGAACTGATGCAAGGCAGCCCTCACCACGTTCTGCTTCTCAAACTTATTACGGAATGCAATAAAATCCAGTGCATTCCTATCTTCCTCAGAAGTAAAGAACGAAAAACCTCCCACCTTCTGAATCTTACAAACTCGCTTCAATGCCTTTGGGGCAGGAGTTTCTTGCACTATCTGTGTGCGTACAGCTTCGTTGCTTGCCAGAGGAACTGGTTGTACAAAGTTCCTGCTTGCGTCCTTTGCCACCTGTGCAATAGGTAAACTTCCTTTCTTAATAGCCATATATGTGAATGTTTGAATATTTACAAATATTTGCGTATTCAGATACGCTTATACTTAGACATTTCCGTTTATGCTTCTCTCTCTTTGGTGAAACGCTGGAAGGCAGCATTCGCTATCTGTCCCCACTTAACAGGAGTCCACGTTTTGGGGCGAGCCTTTCTGCCGATCAGGTATTCGGCAACCCTCATATAGTCGTCTGCTGCAGTGCAGTCTGGGCTGTATTCGAAGAGCGACATTTCATAAGCTACACTCTCCGTACATCTTACGCACTCTCTGACATATACAGGGAAGAGGGGTGCCTTTACTTCCTCCTCGTTGCTGTAATATGCCTTTACCTCTCTGCTGATAGCCTTTTGTGCATTCCATCTTACGAGCAGGTAACCCATAATGGAAACTGGACAATGCAATTGTGTCCTTACCTTTTCTATGTAGTCCAACAATCTGGGCAGACCCTGTAGACTATAGATACCTGCCTCAGTGGGGACAATCACATAATCACTGGCCACAAGCGCATTAGTGTTCATAAGTGTCTCACCTCCTGGTGCGCAATCTATGAAGATATAGTCATACATGTTCCTAATCTTCGCACCAGACTCTGGATCTACAGTGTCCAGAAAGTTCGCAAGTCTATGTTCGCGGTTGTACATCAACTGAAGCTCGGCATTGATGTTACTCATGCTATGACTACCAGGAACATAGTCCAGCCCTTCATATCTGGTATAGATAGGAAGCGAGCGCATTTCGCCCGGTTTAAAGTCGTGCAGCCAGTCATAAATGGTACTTTCTGCTTCCAGATGAACTGTCTTATCTACTGTATCCGTCATGTTACATTGTGGATCGGTGTCTATTAGCAACACCTTTTTCCCTAACAGCCACAATGCAAACCCGAGGTTTACACAAGAGGTAGTTTTGGCACAACCGCCCTTATCATGTAAGAAAGAAATTACTTGTGACATACGATGAAATGGGTTAAATTTCTGTTTTCTGCGGACAAATTTATGCTTTTCTTACGAATACGCAAAGAAATATTCAAATATTTTCAAATATTTAGGTATAAAAATACCCAAATTTGCACATATTCCCATGTATTTCTGCAATAATCGAGGAATATAAGTAAAATATTTACAGATATTTGCTAATATTTCTACATACACATATACTCTGTTATATTTATGAATACACAAACACCTACGTATTCGTGTAGTTGCGTATCCTTATACTTATATATGTATGTACGCAGATATACAAACACTCAAAAATGCGAGTGCTTAAATGTCTGAATATTCAAGTATTTGAATGTGCGAATATACGGAACAATTATATACAACCATCATACATGTTCCCATTCTCCGCACCAAATATACATAATGTTCCTACCAAGTGTTCCTGAACTTCACACCAAATGTTCACGTTCTACGCACCTAAATTGAAGTAAACAACTGAAAATTAGAGAGATACAATAACCTATAAGAAATAAAAACAGATAAAGGCAAAAGAAAAAGATTATCTCGCATTAATTATAAAATGTATCTTTTTATTATAGTATACCTTTGTCGTAAGTTGCTGATTCATAGGCTTCTAACAACCATATGGTGTGGAGTTTGCGAACACTTAGTGCGAACATTAGGAACACTTGATGCGAAAGATTGGGGCACTTGGTGCGAACTTCTAGGACATAGGTGCGGGGATCGTGAACATGCATGCATTTCTATGCAAAAGGTGCGAGCATTGGGAACACTTTTCTTATATATAATAATGTATAGGGAAAAAGCGTGAGAACGGAATGCAGATTTCTGGGCGGACGAAGGAAACATTATTGTGCTACGGATTAGAATATCTAGGGAATACAATACGGATAACACAGGTTATAAACATGTAAACATAACGGTTGGAATCTTTTCCTCATTTATGTAAGTAAATATGGAACAGCAAGGTGACAATCTCAGAAACAACAATTTGCGAAAGTTTGGAACACTTTTTGGTTAGAAAATTTGGAAGTTACGTTGAAATGGCGTATTTTTGCCCCGAGAACTTAATTTTAGACTGTTATGGCTAAGAAAAAAGGTCCTGCTATTGTAAGCAAAACAAACGAGTTGGTACAGTCCATCTCGCAGAATAATGATATAGATTTCATTATGAACCCTATCACGTACACGCAGATACGTGGTAACTTCTCGTTGGTTCAGACAAATCTAATGATTGCCATTATTGCTCAATTGCAGGATCGCATAAAGGAACAGTTAAGTTTCGACAACATGACTACGCTCTTTAAGCCGGAGGATTTGAGTGGAAATCTGCTCAACTTCGAGATTCCGCTTAAGGAACTGGGCATCAGCCCTAAGAAGTATGGCGAGCTGGAAACGGCTTGTGAAGCTTTGTTGCATGTTGATATGTCATACAAGAGATATGACGAGAAGGAAGATACCTGGTATGATGTCAAGCAGAACATCTTTCATAAGATAGAGTTCCCCACGGCCGACCTCAATGCAGAAGGGGAGAAGATGGGGTATAAGAGCGGCTTCCGCCGAAAGGGATATATACGTATTCAGATGGTGGACGAGAGTGCACGTGAGATTCTCAACCTCAAGAAGGGTTACACCCGTCACTTGAAGGGAATCACCCAGTTGTGCCGAAGCCCCAGAACGCCACGTCTCTATATTTACCTCAGTGCCTGGAGAAAGATTGGCAGTTGTGAGGTTCTTTACATCGACCTTAAGGAATTCTTCGGCGTTCTTACCTATAGCAAGGATCACAAGAAGATAATCGATGACCATTATCTCAAGTATGGAGCTTTTCATCGTGACGTACTGGATCCCGTCCAGCGAGAGATGAAGAAGTTGTCAGACGAGGGAAAAGTAGAGTTCTGTTTCGAGTATGAGCCCGTCTATCCGCGTGGAGTCACACGTGGCAACCCCAAGAGTATCCGTTTTACTATTATCGAGGGCAAGATGGGGCAAGCTCAGAATCACGAGAACTACCTGGGGCAAGTCCATTCCGACCTTATTACAAAGTATCGTTTGCAGCCTATGGAATGGGCTCGCCTTCAGGAGTACATTTATGATGGTCTCGATCTGAAGGAAGAGTTGGCGAAGATAGATAAGCTTATAGAACAGCATCAGCCCGACAATGTGCATGCTTATGTCACTGAAGTTCTGTATAATTGGCTTAAGAAGCAGCAGAAACCTCAGGAGCCCCAGTTCGATGTTGCCGAGGAGATTACTGACGACACACCTGATCGCCCCTTCGTGCAGCCCGCCTTCAGAGAGCGGTATGCATGGTGGATGGAGCAGGCAAGGGAACGACTGGGCGAAACCTTCTATAAAACCTACTTGGCCTATTGCGACCTCTGGGCTGTCCGAGACAAGAATGTACTGATAGCCGTTCCCAGCGATTTTGTCCGCGAGCAGTTGGAGGAGCGTATGGGAGAAATCAGCAGCTATTTCTATACAGCTTTCGGAACGGATAGGGAAGTGCACTATATCATTCAGGACCTCTCTGTTTTCAAGCAATAGGGTAGGGGACAAATGACTTTTTGTAAAGATTCTTCGAAACTCGTTTCTTGTCCCAATTTAATGCCACGTTAGAGAAAAATTACTCCCTAACTAGAAAAATTTTTCTGCCTCACTAGGGAGCAAATACTCTTGCACCATAGAGTATTGCACCTCGTTAGGGTGGGGTTGGTGAGTGTCAAAATATTTCCTTTTTTTGAATTACAGTAATTACAATTACAGTAATCAATAGAGCAGAGATTATGCCTGCTTATCACCACCCTTCAGGCAGCACGATGTTTTCCACATTATGTGCCTTCTCGAACAGAGGCGATATTTCCTCATCCGTAAAGCCAGCTATGCCACATCCAATGCGAGTGACAAGGAATGTCAGTTCCGGATGGTTCTTGGCAAACTCAATGAATTCATCCACATACGGCTTTATGGTCTCCACTCCACCTTGCATAGTGGGGATGGCATAACTTCGGCCCTGCAAGCCAACGCCCTGTCCCATGATAGCTCCAAACTTGCGATAAGCAGCATAAGCTGCTCCTCCGCCATGCATACCACTTAGGTTACTGCCAAAGACGAATATCTCGCCAGGCTTGAGTTCCGTGATAATCTCTGGTGTTCTTCGTTTCTGTTGCATAGGTTCTGTCAAATTGATAGATTATCATTCTAATTTTTCTGCGAATTTACAACATTTTCTATAATTTGTGGTCAAAAACCTTGAGTAAACTCAAACAATCGATCGAGTATAGTCCCTCTACCTTCCTGGGCTCTCAATCATCTTTGTTGTCTAAAGTCAGATATTGTTAGTATTAATAGTAGCAAGTTTTTTGTGCTAAGAGAATTAAGCCTGAATCCTCCTAGTATTTAGCCTCCAAACTCACCCTAAATGACCTTTGATTCGTTCCCTATATTGGAACAAGTTGTTCCGATAGGGGGAACAACTCATTCAGATAGTCT
>JAIKYE010000034.1 GCA_024683455.1 Bacteroidaceae bacterium | reverse complement strand
AAAATAAAAAAGTGAGAAGAAAGGAATAATTTTTCATTTTTCACTTTTTACTTTTCACTTTTTGTTGTACATTTGCACCCGCAATCTGAAAAAGATTGGGATAGGATTGGGCTATGGTGTAATGGTAGCACAAGACATTTTGGTCGTCTTAGTCCTGGTTCGAACCCGGGTAGCCCAACCCAAAAAGAAGTGCCGGTTCTTTATTGAATCAGCACTTCTTTTTTTTGTACACGTGAGAAAATTTTCTGCCACACGTGGAAAATAGTTTTTCTACACGTACCTGGAAAAACTTGCACGTTAATACACGAACACTAATTCACCACCCTTCTTTAACTCCGAAACGGCAATACGCCAATTCTGTAACTTTTTACCATTCCAGGTAGCATATTTCAGAGGCTGGTTCTTATTGGTTCTTCCTTTGGTACTTATAACAACTTCTTTGTCAGCAATGCGCATTGTTACCTTATCGAAGAGAGGAGAGAAAACCTCGTACTGCGCTTCGCCTACAACCAGAGGATAAAGACCGATGCTGGCGAAAACATACCAAGCACTCATAGCACCATCATCCTCGTCCATCTCTGGAGCATAGCCGCGAGGCGCATTGGCAAAGGCGCATCCCACCCAAGGTGTCGGGTAAGCATCATTACCACCATAACGGTGTGTTACCACCTCGGTAGCCAAAGGACGAACGGTAAGACCCGTCTTTGCAGGCATTCCCAAACGGGCAAAGAGGAAGGGAACGTGAATATCCGGTTCGTTTCCTTGATTATAGAGTTCCTTCTCGAAGAAGGTGACAAGTTCCTGTCCCAACTCTTTCTTGCCCACCATACTAATCATACGATCGAGAAACATGGGGGCGCCCCATCTGTATTGCCAGCGAGTACCTTGATACAAGCCATTTCCACGCATTTTCACAAACGAATCGTCAATCTTCTGGAACTCACGAGGCCAGATGCTATCAAAGATTTCCTCACCACGAGCAGTCCACTTCTTTGCATCTTCCTGCATACCCAATTCACCTGCCAACTGCCCTAAAGCCCAGAAATCACCGGCAGCCTCCAAACATTGGTCAGGACTCTTCAGAGAAAGACGTTTCACCTCTTCTATCATACCTGGGTAAGCATTACGCAAATTGGGAATACTGATACCCTGACGGTATGCATCCAGCAAGGTAGCTATGGCATGTTCGGTACGTACGGTAGGTACACACTCGTATTGGGTACTCCAATCTTTCTTGCCTGTAATATATAAGGTTGATAGTGACTGCATGATATCACTGGAACTGCGAGGGTCTAATAATGTTATCAGAGGGAATTTCGTTCGATAGGTATCCCACAACGACCAAGAACTATAATAGGTAAAATCCTTAGCCTCATACTCCTTTCCGTCCGTACCTAGATAATACTTCAAGTTACGATCTGTGACCACAAAAGGACTATGGAATGTACGATACAACGAAGTGTAGAAGATAGTACGCTGATCAGCCGTACCACCCTCAACCTTTACAGTAGAAAGCAACTGACGCCACTGTTGCTGTGCCTGCTCTACCATTGTTAGGAAATCGGGGCGCCAAACATCAGCCTCCTTCATGGCATCCAACTCCTTCTCCAGACCGGTAGAAAGCACGATACGAACTTCCACATAACGAGCAGAAAGATTGGGGAACGTCAGTTTCTTCTTCCCGCCCTCTAACTCCTGCATCTCAAAGGGAGCAGATGTGTAAAGCCTATAATGCAGGTGATAATTACCACGACGACAAGTATTGGCACAGTCGATGTAACCCTGACCAACATTTTCGCCTTTCTTCTCGAAAGACGACTTATAAACCTTATCAAAAGCTGTTCTCGGATTTAACAGCAACACGGCATTTTTGGCAGAGGGAAATGAGAAACGTTCCACTGCCATGCGTCTGTTGGCTGTTGCAGTAAACCACACGCCATTGCTCAACTTCACGCTGTAATAGCCAGGAGAAGCCTGCTCTGTACTCTTTATCAGATGAACATCTGCACCCGTCTCGTCAGGCATCAGGGAAACATTTCCGCCACAACCACTACCTCCTACACCAGAAAGACGGTTTACAGAGAAACCGGAAATCTGAGTAACTTCGTAGTCGTAGCCAGGATGCTGACGAGGCTTACTATCAGGACAAACTTGAATCTGACTATAAGGCATACAAGCACCAGGAGTCATCTGCCCATAGTCATTTGCAGTTCCAATGTACAGATTTACATTATCCAAAATGTCTTGAGCAGAAGCCCAAGTCGTCATGACTGAGCAAAGGAATAAAGCAATAGAAGATTTTCTTATCATATTATAATTTGGTTTAAGCCTCAGCAGCGACAAAAAGGAGTTCGCTGAGGGTAGGATGAATATGTACCATGTCACGTAGTTGTTCTACGGTCGTATCAAGACACATCAGCACGCTGGCCTCCTGTGCGAGGTCGGCACTGTGAACACCAAAGACGTGGCAACCCAAAATCTTGCCGGCATCAGGTTCACTGAATAATTTCAACAGCCCTTCTGACTCGTTCATGGCCAGCGCCTTTCCGTTGGCACGATAGAACGCCTTGCGACATTCATAAGCCACACCCAGTTCCTTCAATTGATCTTCAGAAGCACCCACACAGGCAGCCTCTGGCGTCGTGAAAATAGCCGCAGGCATAATGTCAAAGCGGATGTTATCGCTCTTGCCGAGTATGTGGTTCACAGCGTGTATAGCTTGCATCTCTGCAGCATGAGCCAGCATCTGTTTTCCATTTACGTCACCAATAGCATATATACCTTTTACTGTTGTCTCAAAATTCTCATTTACGCTAACGCCCTTGCGCTCATCATACTCAAAGCCTGCCTTTGTAAAATCAGCTTGTACACGAGGCTTGCGACCCGTAGCCATCAGGATGACATCTGCATCTATATCAGCCAAGTTCTGAACAGCTGTCTTCATTTTAAAGGTGATACCTTTCTTCTCCAACGTCTTGCGCAGGCGCTTAGCTATGTCGCTATCCAGAGCAGGCAGACATTCCTTTAGAAACTCGATGACTGTTACTTCCGAGCCGAAGCGCTGGAATGCTGAAGCAAACTCCATACCTATTACGCCAGCACCTATGATGCAAAGGCGCTTAGGCAATGTCTCCAACGAGAGAAGTCCTGTAGAATCCACCAATCGTGGATCGTCCAATCCCTGAACAGGAATCATCTTAGTCTCGGAGCCTGTAGCGATAATAATATTCGCTCCTTTCCAAACCTCTCCCGAGGTGGAGGCTTCTACTGTGTTTGCATCTACAAATTGGGCTTTTTCACGAACCAACGTAATATTGGGGTTGGAGAGAATGCCCTCAACACCTTGACGAAGTTGTGGAACCACTTGTCCCAGCCGCTCACGAGCCTCATCAAAAGAAGCAGAATGAACATACGTTTTAGTGGGAATACACCCTACATTCAGGCAGGTTCCTCCCACCTCGGCACCTTCAAAGATGACCACCTTCAGGCCCTGCTTGGCGGCATATTCAGCGGCGCGGTAACCGCCAGGCCCCGCGCCGATGATGATTAAATCAGTTTGTGTCATTTTGCAACTGTTTGTAAGTTACTATCGGATGCTTAGCAGCCAGCACGTCATCTACTCTGCCAATAGGCGTAAGATGCGGAGCAGACTTCACCTCATCTGGATTCGTCTTTGCTTCCTCGGCAATCTTGCGCATCACATCAATAAAGCCATCTATCGTCTCCTTACTCTCGTTCTCCGTTGGCTCTATCATCAAGCTTTCATGGAACAACAGAGGGAAGTAGATGGTTGGTGCATGATAGCCGTAATCCAGCAAGCGCTTGGCCACATCCATTGTGGTAACACCTGTACTCTTATCCTTCAGACCGTCAAAGACGAACTCATGCTTGCACAATCCGTCGATGGGCAGTTCATAAACATCCTTCAGGCTTTCCTTGATATAGTTGGCGTTCAGTGTTGCCAATGGACCAACCAATTTGATGTTCTCACGACCCAGAGAAAGTATGTACGCCAAGGCGCGCATAGCTACCGCAAAGTTGCCATGATAGGGAGAAACCTCGGGGAAGAAAGGCTCCAGTCCCTTTCTTACACCTACGGGACCAGCACCTGGACCGCCACCGCCATGAGGGGTAGAGAAAGTCTTATGCAGATTGATGTGCATCACATCAAATCCCATATCACCGGGGCGGGCAGCACCCAGCATAGGGTTCAGGTTGGCACCGTCATAGTACATCAGACCGCCTGCGGCGTGCACCAGTTTCTCTATCTCAGGAATCTGCTTCTCGAAGAGTCCCAATGTATTGGGGTTGGTCATCATCATAGCGGCAATCTCAGAGCCATGCCGAGCCAACAGTTCCTTCAGGGCTTCCACGTCTACGGTACCATCGCTCAGCGACTTCACCTCTACGATATCCAATCCACAGACAGCAGCGCTGGCGGGATTGGTGCCATGAGCTGAGTCGGGAACAATAACCAGACGACGAGCCTCATCGCCTCTGCTCTCATGATACTTCTTGATAACCATCAGACCTGTCAACTCACCATGAGCACCAGCAAAAGGCTTCAAGGTGAAAGCGTACAAACCTGTCAGTTCGCAAAGCGACTTACAGAGTTGCTTGCAAACTTCCTCGGCACCATGTACAGTCTCTGCGGGCTGCAAGGGATGAAGACCTGCAAACTGAGGCAGCGCAGCTACCTCTTCATTAATCTTGGGGTTATACTTCATGGTGCAGGAACCCAAGGGATAGAAACCGTTGTCCACACCAAAGTTATTGGCACTCAGGTTGGTATAGTGACGAACCACCGTCATCTCATCACACTCTGGCAGTGCAGCATCTTCCTTTCTGCGCATTGAGGCGGGAATCTCGTAGCTGCCAAAACGATTCTTGGGCAGAGAATAGCCGGAACGGCCCTCCTGCGATAATTCGAAAATCAAATTTCCGTATAATCTGTTATTCATAAGGCAGCCAATTTTACAAGGTTATCAATCTCTTCCTTGGTACGCTTTTCTGTAACGGCAAACATCAACTGGTCAGCATCCAATTTAACACCGCCAAAGATACCGTTTTCCGTCAGACGCTTCTGCAAGGCATCCACATCGCCGTTGTAGCGAACCACAAACTCATTAAAGAAAGGCTGATTATAGACAAGGCTGAACTTGCCCGTCTTCAGCAGTTCGTCACACAGGTAATGTGCTCCGGCGTATGAAAGCTCTGCAGCTTCCTTCAGACCCTGCTTACCCATCAGTGACATATAGACTGTTGCCCAAAGTGCCATCAGACTCTGGTTAGAGCAAATGTTACTGGTGGCCTTCTGACGACGGATATGCTGCTCACGAGCCTGCAGCGTCAGCACAAAGGCACGCTGCCCGCGATTGTCCTGTGTCATACCTACGATACGACCCGGCATCTTGCGAATCAGCTTTTCTGTACAGCACATATAGCCCACATATGGACCGCCCCACTGCATGGGGATGCCCAGACTCTGACCATCGCCCACAGCTATGTCGGCACCCCATTCGCCAGGTGTCTTCAATACAGCTAAATCTGCAGCTACGCTGTTCATGATAAAGAGTGCCTTCTGATTGTGACAAACATCGGCGAAGCCCTCGTAATCTTCTACAATACCATAGAAATTAGGCTGCTGTACCAGTACACCGGCTACGTCACCACCAGCTAACTGTGCCTCAAGGTTCTGCCTTGAGGTCACACCATCCTTGGCAGGAATCATCTCTATCTCTATGCCATGGAAGTGGGCATATGTCTTAACGACAGCCCGTGTCTTGGGATCGATGGTCTCACTCACCAACACCTTGTTCTGCTTCTTACCCGCAGCCACAGCCATCATCACGGCCTCGGCCGTTGCGGTAGTTCCGTCGTACATAGAAGCATTGCTGATGTCCATGCCAGTCAGCTCGGCCATCATGCTCTGATACTCGAAGATGTAATGCAGCGTTCCCTGTGAGATTTCTGCCTGATACGGCGTATAGCTGGTCAGGAACTCAGAACGGCTGAGCAACTGGGGGATAGCACTGGGTGTATAATGGTCATAGACGCCGGCACCGGCAAAGCAAGTCAATGGCTTGTTTTGGGCGCCCAGCTTATCGAAGAGCTGACGAACCTCTATCTCGCTCATTTCCTCGGGCAACTGATATTCGCCACGGAAGCGAATCTGCTCGGGAACCTCGGCATAGAGATCGTCAAGACTCTTGATGCCCACCTTCTGGAACATAGCCTGAAGGTCGGCATCAGTATGGGGAAAATACTTGTAGTTCATGGAACATGGAGCATTATGCATTCTCACAAAACGCTTCGTATGCCTTAGCATCCATCAGGCCGTCCAGCTCGCTCTTGTCGCTGAGCTCAACCTTGATAATCCAGTTTCCGAAGGCGTCCTTGTTCAGCAGTTCGGGCTCATCGTCCAGCGCCTCGTTCACCTCGATGATAGTTCCGCTGACGGGAGAGATGATATCGCTGGCAGCCTTAACGCTCTCTACGGCGCCAAATTCCTCGCCTGCCGTTACCTCATCGTCTACATCGGGCAGATCCACGTAAACCACGTTGCCCAATGCATGCTGAGCGTAATCTGTAATACCTATGTAACCAATGTTACCTTCTACCTTCACATACTCGTGTGACTCGCTGTAATAGAGTCCTTCTTTTACTGTTGCCATAATATATAGATTGTTAGTTTTGTTGGTTTATTTCTTATAATGTTTGTCGTAGAAACGCTTCTTTACCACTTCGCCTGGGAATACCTTCTTTCTGATCTGAACTTGCAGCGAGGTTCCCAGCTTAGCAAAGTTGCTGTCAACCAGTGCCATACATACACTCTTGTCCGAAGAAATGGTGTGATAGCCAGTTGTCACCTCGCCAATGGTCTCGCCTTCTGCATTGAGTACGGGATAGCCATGACGGGGAATAGCCTTGTCGGCCAGCTCTATGCCCACCAACTTCTTGGCCACGCCTTCGGTCTTCTGCTTCAGGAGCGCTTCCTTACCTACAAACTCCTCCTTGTCCAACTTGACGAAAATGCCGAGGCCTGCCATGATGGGCGAAATGTCCTCGCTCAGTTCATCGCCATAAAGAGGCAAACCGACCTCAAAGCGTAAAGTATCACGGCAACCCAGTCCGCAGGGCTTGCAGCGACCGCTCTTGATAAGTTTGTCCCAGCACTCGTTAATATAGTCGGGGCCAGCATAAATCTCGAATCCGTCCTCGCCTGTGTAGCCGGTGCGACTGACTATCACATCGCCGATGGTCTTTACTGTGTAGAACTCCAGCTCCTTGCATCCCAGTCCCAGCACTTGCTCTATCACCTGCTCAGCCTCTGGTCCTTGGACTGCCAACTGACCATAACTGTCCGAGCGGTTCTGCAGGTCGATGTTGAAAGCCTTAGCCTGCTCCTGCATCCAAGCCCAGTCCTTATCTATATTAGCGGCATTGATAACGAGGAAGAAGTCGCCCTCTCCCATCTTATAGACCAGCAGGTCGTCAACTGTTCCGCCATTCTCGTAGCACATCATGCCGTAGAAGATTTTACCCTTGGGAGCTCCCTTCACGTCATTGGTAAAGATATGCTGAACGTAACGCTCCGCATCTACGCCACGTACGGTCACTTCGCCCATGTGGCTGACGTCGAAGACGCCGCAAGCCGTACGTACAGCCTGATGTTCGTCCGTTATGTTTGTGTACTGAATGGGCATATCGAAGCCCGCAAAGGGTGACATCAGCGCACCTAATGCCACGTGTTTGTCATAAAGGCAAGTTTGTTTCATAATATCAATTTTTGTTAACTCTGTTTCTCTTTTTTCCGTTCCCGTTTTTACATCCTCTGAATGAACTCACGGTCCATGTATTCCTGCTCTATCCTCCGGATGCCCTCCACATCGGCATCTGTAAGCAGTAACTCGCCGTCGCAAAGCGTTTCACGGATAAACGCCTTCAGCTCCTCTTTGTTCAGACTGATGTGTTCCTTCAGGAACGTGATGCGCTGCCTTACACTCTCCACTCCGTTCTTCTGCAGCTTCTCGGTTGATGGCGTGATGGCATTCAGCATATGCTCCATGTTAGTATCATAGAGCATCGTGCTGTGTACAATGCTGTGCCCTGGCAACTGGTAAAAGGCTGTCCCGCATACCTTGCGGTCGCCTATCATCACATCGTTGTGCGTAGTCCCCGCCGCCTCGACGCCCAGTTTCCGAAGCACGAATATCAGCATCGTCATAAAGCGGTTGAAGGTAAAAGGCACATTGTCGCCCTTGGTGATAAAGGAAAGCATGATATTGTCCTTGTCGGCATACACACAGCCGCCACCGCTCTTGCGTCTGAACATCTCTATACCATGCTGCCTACAGTACTCGGTATTCACCTCGTTCTGCATCACCTGATTCCTGCCGAAGATAACAGTTGGTCCTACCTGCCACATGAAGAAGCAATCGGGCTCATCTATGTTTTTCGCCACATATTCCTCCATGGCCAGGTAGAACGAAAGGTGGGTATCTCCCTCCAGTGTCTCGGGCAATGTTATGTACTTCATATTGCCCGCAAATTTATGAAAAAAGATGTATTTCCTCCAAAAATTATTACTGAAAATATTTTGTTTCCTCACGCGGCAGATATTTTTCCCACGTGTAGCAGTTTCCTATTTCAGTTTTGTGGTGATAATATTTACGCTGTAGGGCGCTACGTCGAAGGTAAGCGTCCTGCCGTCGCCTGTGGTCTGAACCTTGGCAGGACGAGGCACGATATTGTCGGGGTATTGCATGGTATTCTCATCCTCGCCGCTCAAGCCGTACAGCCTTACCATCTCTGCCTTTTCTGCTGAGCCGCCCGCCAGTTGCACAGTACCCTTGGTGCCTGTGCCGCAGAGGTTTACGACCTTGGTGTAGAGAGTGTTCGTCTTTTCATCCAACGTGCTGTTGGCAAATACGCCATGCATCTTGCCGCTCTTCTTCTTGCCTTGATAAACGACCTTCCCGTCCACCATTCCGGTGATGTTCTCGCCGTCAACGTCCAACTGGATATCATACCACTTGCCTGCCTCATAGTGATCCTTGCGGTCGCCCCCCAGATTGTTGCGACCACCGTTATAGGTTGTCTCCACAGACGTCTTGGTGTTGCCCCATCCACCCAGGTTGAGCCAATCGAAATTCTTCTCGTCCACATAGTTGAAGACTATCATAAAGCCCTCGTCGCCACTGTCCTTCCGCGCCTGAAGCTTATAGGTATAACGCTTAGAGGCAGTTGTTTCAAGAGACACACGCATACTCTCCTCAGCATCGGAAGTCTGGCGCAAGATTCCGTCTGCATCTGTACTCCACGTCCCCTGATATGAGGGCTTTGAGTTGCCGCTCTTCCAGTCCTTCATACCAGAGAGCAGGATGTCCGCTCCCTCTACGATAAGTTGCGCATTCCTGTAGCTCGCCTGTGTCTTCCATGTAGCGACACCTACACCTACGGGCACCGCGTTCTCCCGTTCCTCCTGCAGAGGTATATTCCACTGCAAATCGCTCTTCACCAGTCTGTTACCCACGTGGGTGGGGAACAGTTGCTGTACCCAGTAGCTGGGCGTACCGAACGACTGACCGCTATTGAAACGAATCATATCGGGACGCCACTGTATCTGGTTCTCGTTTACAAAGATAGGCGCATAGCTGCTCATACGTACAATATCCGCATTGTTCTCCATACCCATCATGAATATAGCCTCACCCATAGCAGCATTCATATTGCCCGTTGTACCGTAACCGTTGGTCACAGCATATTCACCCGGATAAATGACGGGCCCCTGGCGGTCATAGTTGTCAAACCTATTATACTGGTCCGCGAACCACTGGGGTGTTCTGTAGTAATGCTCATCCAGAATATCTACGGGATGACTGTTTCTCCACTTGGGATAATCCGTACCCCAAGACTCCACATTGCCAATGCATTGCACCTCAGGGAAACGAGCCTTGATAGCATCGTAGAACATACGGTAGCGCTCAGGGTAATGGTCGCTCTGATCCGAATTGTTCTCCATGTGATAGTTGTAGTTCTCATTGCCTATCTCTATGTAAGCAATATTGAAGGGCTCCGGATGCCCGTTCTCGGCACGCATCTTACCATAACGACTGGTCACGGGACCGTTAGCATACTCCAAAGCATTCAGACATTCGTCTATCCAGGGCTGCAACTCATTCAGCGGCGTACACCCACCGTGCCAGATACCGATGTTCACCACGTAAAGGGGCTTGGCTCCCAAGTCCTCACTGAGCAGAAGGAACTCATGAAAGCCCAGTCCGTCTGTGGTAGGATAACCCCAGTTGGCATTCATGTGCCCGGGGCGGCGTTCAACAGGACCTACTGTACGCTCCCAATGGTAAGCATTCTCAGGTTTGTAGTTACCTTCCACATAACAACCGCCGGGAAAGCGCATAAAGGCAGGATGCAGCGCCTCCAGCTTCTCCGCCAAGTCGATGCGGCAACCGTTCTCCCGACCCTTGTAAGTAGGCGGGAAGAGACTTACCACATCCAGCAGGAAGGTGCCAGGCTTCTCAAACTGCAGATGGAAAACAGCCTGTGGGTCCGAGGCTTCGGCTACGATAGTCGTTTCCACCTTTTGCCAGCCCTTCTTTAGCTTCCGCTCTATGATGGTTTCGCCCAACGTTTTTCCGTTCCTGTCGGCAAGAGAAGCTTTCATCTTACCAGGATTTCCCTTCTCAGGCTTAATCCAGAAGGAAAGCTTATACTGCGTTCCCGCTACAGCATTGATGCCCCAATAGCCCTCGTTGATAATTTTGCCGCCAAGAGCCGCAGTCTCAACCTTCAGCGCATGGTCCGTCCACTTCTCAGCCCAAGGGGTTGCAGACTCCTGACCCTCGAACTTCGAATTGTCCTCCACCAGACAAATCTCAGCACCTGCCGCCTTCCAGAACTCAGGTTGTCCGGCATTGTACTCGAACGAGCGGTTCCTGATCAACTCAGCATACAGTCCGCCGTCGCTGGCAAAGTTGATATCCTCATAGAAGATTCCGTAAAGTGTCGGACTGATTTCTATGCCCTTCTGGGCTACATCCACATTGATATTCACCTGTGCCCAACTGCTCATACAGAGGCACGACAATAATCCCCAAATAAACGTTCTATTTGTTTTCATAAAGTATTAATTGTATATGATTTTGGCGCAAAGTTACAAAAAAAGTACAAACAAACGAGAGAAGAGCCGAAGAAAACCTTTTATTTCCCTTCTTTTCCGTACGCATGAAACAAGAAAGCATTGCATAGAAGGAATAAAATGCTTACCTTTGCGCCAGTTTATGTACCATTACAAATTAACTGCATGATGAAAAGATTTCTTTTTTTATTCCTTCTATCTTTAGTCGTTAACATTCAAGCGGAAAAGCTCACCAGATATTGTAACCCCCTCCTCGGTACCGCCACTTTGTGGACTCCCGATGACCTCGGTTATACTCGTACTGAAGTGAAGCGCGCTTGGGGGGCAGAGACTTTCCCTGGTGCTTCCGTACCCAATGCTATGGTGCAGTGTACACCCGTCACCATGTACCATAGTGGCAGCGGTTATCAGTACGAGGACCATCAGATTTATGGCTTCGCCCACTCCGCCAAAGGACATTGGGACCAGTTACATATTCCCATGCTGCCCGTAACGGGTCGGTTTTATCCCTATAACTACTGCTCGTGGTTCAGTCACACAGAGGAGGAGGCTCACCCTGGGTATTACCGTGTGTTCTTGCAGCGCTATAATGTAAAAGCCGAACTCACCACCACCCTCCGTTGTGCCTATCACCGCTACACCTTCCGCCCGCAGGACGAGAAGCGTCTTTTGGTAGATATCACCAAGAACAACGCCCAGCCTCGTCATTGGCGTATAGAGAAGGCCACGGATGCCAATGCCTTTCAAGGCTTTCAGGACGGCCACGGCAGAATGTACTTCTATGCCACCGCTAACTTGCCCGTAAAAAGTGTCAAGTTAGAGAGTGAAAAGAAGCAGACTATCGCCGTGGTGGATTTCGAGAACAACAAGGGTGCCGAACCTTTGGAACTGAAGATTGGTTTCAGCTTCGTTAGCATCGAGAATGCCAAAGAGAATCTGGCAGCAGAGATGACCTGCCTTAGTTTTTCCGATGTTCGCCAAAAGGCTGACGAGACGTGGGAAAATATCTTCTCACACATACAGGTGGAAGGCGGCACAGAGCGACAGAAAGGACTTCTCTATAGCACTCTCTATCGCGCTTTCCTGTGGCCTGTGCTGAGGAGCGATGTCAATGGCGAGTATCTGGATGCCCGCAATCAGGTGGTCAAGGGCGACTTCCGCTACTATACAGACCCCTCATTCTGGGATACTTATCGCAACAAACTGCAGCTCTTGGCTATGATAACGCCCGATGTAGCTTGCGATATCCTGAAGTCTTGCATCGACCGCGGCG
This sequence comes from Bacteroidaceae bacterium, assembly GCA_024683455.1. GTDB lineage: Bacteria > Bacteroidota > Bacteroidia > Bacteroidales > Bacteroidaceae > Physcousia. Next base: position 3,197 of record JAIKYE010000034.1, on the reverse strand, counting down.
AAAAACAAGGTGGCTATATGCCCTCCTTCTTTCATGGCGATCATGCCAGCACGATGGTAAGCGGTATGTGGAGCAGAGGTATTCAGGATTTCCCCTTGGATAGAGCCTACAGGCTTATGCTCAAGAACGCCACCGTACCCGGCAGAGGCGGACGTCCTTTCCTGCAGGAGTATATAGAACGTGGTTGGATAGCCGAAAAGGATACCACCAATGTACCTACCGAAGACGAATACAAGGCCGCCGTTACCAAGACGCAGGAATATGCTTATGACGATTATGCTGTAGCACAGGTTGCCAAGGTGTTGGGCGACAAGGCCAACTACAAGCTTATGATGAAGAGATCAGGCAACTACAAAAACCTTTTCGACCCCTCAACGGGCTTCTGGAGAGGCAAGATTGAGAGTGGCGAGTGGATAAAGGATTTCGACCCTTACTATCCTTACTACGCCTATATGTATCGTGAAGCCAATGCCTGGCAGAGCCTCTTTTTTGCGCCGCACGATCCGCAGGGAATGATAGCCCTCTATCCTAACCATCAGGCGGTAGAACAGAAGTTGGACAGTATGTTCAACGAGCCTTGGCGCGGATATGAAGCCTGGAACATGACAGGTTTCATGGGTAATTACTGTCACGGCAACCAGCCTGACCACAGCGTTCCCTATACCTATTATTTTATAGGTAAGCAGGAAAAAGCACAGCACATCCTGAATGAACTGATGGACAGATACTATGATATGGGAGAGGACCACTTAGCTTATGCTGGAATGGATGATGCAGGAGAGACCTCCTCATGGTATGTCCTGAATGCCATAGGCATCTACACCTATTCTCCCGCCGATCCCGAATACATCGTGACCGTTCCATTATTTGATAAGGTAACTTTTCGCATGGGCGACGGTCGTAGTGTAGTTATCCGTAAAGAAGGCAAGGGCGAAAAAATTCAGCAGATTCTCTGTGGCAAGAAACCTCTCAAGGGCTGGTTCATCAATCACAACGATATGCTGAAAGCCGGCGAAGTGGTGATTCAAATCCAATAAAGGCTATATCACCACTCTTAGCTGCAAAGAAATATCATTTTTCCAAGAACCAAAGATGGTTTGGAGGGCAGAGCCTATCTCTGAGCGGTCAAAGTACTTACAAAGGGCATATTTACCTTCCAGCATCCAATGATTGTTTTTGCTGGTCCACCTGGCAGTGCAGACACCATGAATACCCTTGCCGAAGAATTGGCCTGAAGATACGCTACTGTAGAGCGCAGGCTCGTAGAGGTAGATGCGGCTGTTGTAATCGTCGGTGTGGAAATACCCCGCCATAACCGCAAACCTAAGCGCAGGTCTCGGAAGGGTGCAGTAAGCCGTCTCCTGAATGCTCCATCCGTTGCTACCCTGCACGGAGTGATACCAACCAGTGGTCTGGAGTTTCCATTTTTCGGATGGGGCAATAGTCCATTGCAGTTTAGTACGATGGTGAGATTCCATCACATCAGCCTGCTCTTTCCGCTTTAACTGATAACGTACCTGAATGGTATGGGTTTGATTTATCTGATGCGAAACCTCCATCATCATTTCCTGCCCTGTGCTGGCATGCGTCATGCGGTAACGGGGCCAAGGGTTATGGAAGAAGTCGGCATAGCAGATAATCTGCCATCTATCCCACGGCTGAATTTTTAGATGCAGAAGTATGCCACTCTCGTTCTGTGCCGTAGAATTCTCAGCAAAAGCTCCGCTCAGGAAAGAGTAATACTTGTAGTCATAAAAACGTTGAACTGCAGAAACGGTGTAACGTTTGCTCAGAATCCATTGTACGCGGTTCAGGGTTCCAATGCCGCCTTTCTCTGTACTGTAGGCCGTCTCTCCGGCAATGGTAAAGCGGTAACGGCTATATCCGTAATAAAGACTCGCCACGCCAAAATTCTGCCCCCTGGGATAGTAGCGTCGATAATTGGCGGTGCCAGGATTCATTACTTTATTGAAGTGCATAAAGTAGCCTGTTGTTCCCAAGTGAAAGCTTTGGTTTTGCCAAGAGATACCGCCTCCCGCCGTAGTAGCCGTTGCGCAATTCTTTCCTTTAAGTTCTGATGCTGTACGATGGTAACCCGATGTCTGGAGCGTTTGTATCTCATCGGCGGCATTCAGCGTGGCATCCTTCTGTCGGAACGAACCAAAGGCTGTCACTTCCCATCCTTTCCAAGGGCTCAACGTGATGGCGGCACCTCGCAGAAAGTTTATCTCGTCAGTACTGGTTAGGGGCTTAATGCCCGTCTGTATTTTAGACACGGGTGCCGATTTACTGAACCACGACGAGCCGCCCAGCGCCACTCCTTCGCCCAGTCCTATGCGATAGTCTCCAACAATAGCGTTCTTCACGATGCCCACATCACGAAGCAAGGCAAAGCCGCTGTACGAATCGTAGAAGCGTTCGCCTGCATCCTTCTCTACATGAAATCCGGCACGGAAATGTTTGCCGTTACCCAATTCGTATTTTATACGCTGATAGAGCGGGTTGCCGGCATATCCGTTAGCCGTATTGTAACCTTTTCTATAATAGAGGGGAATATCTACCCGCGTAGAGAAATCGTTCTGGAGATGGCTGAACAAGTTGTCACTTTTCTTCTCCCCTTCTCCTGCATATACAAACAGATGCAGCCATCGGTACGTTTGCCCGTCTATGAGCGGCACCATCAGCAACTCGCCCAGCGTCTGCATCTGCCCATGTAGATAGATATAGGCGTGAATAGATTCTATCTGCTGTTTGCTTAGGAACGGAAGCTGCTCCAGTTCCTCGATGGTTGCAGTGTTGATGTTGATAGGGTGTTCGTGCAAATCCTTTAGTTCCTCCAAATAGGAAAGGATGTGCTCCTCGGACTCTGATTCCTGACTGGAGGTTATTTCCTCCACAAAGTCATCCCAAACAAATTTATTCTGTGCTACCGATGGAATCGTGCAAAGGTATATAATGAGTAAGAGAGTTGTATGCTTATTGAACATTGGCTAATTATTAATCCCGCCTATCCAGTCCAGAATTTTTTGGATTGCTTCAGGCGCAAAGGTTTCTTCTATTTGACGGTACTCTTTTGGGGAGCCAGTGGTACAATGTTGGAAAAGGTGATTGAGACCTTCCATAGCTATCACTTGATGAGGAGAAGTGATGTACTTTTCTATAACCTCAAGATTGGGCTGGTAGTTTACCTGTGTGTC
>JAIKYE010000029.1 GCA_024683455.1 Bacteroidaceae bacterium | reverse complement strand
CTATGCCGGCGGTTTGATCGGTAGTTGCAATTCGTCCTGCAAATTTGAACTCAGGAACTGTCTTTTCAAGGGCAGTTACACAGGTTCGGCCACTAATGGTTTCCATCCTGTTGGTATTCTTGGTAGTTCTAACGCCAATTTTATTCAATGTGAATTCAGTAATTGTTATTATACACAAGATCCTACTTTAACTGATGCAAGTAACATTATTTATTCAGGTACAAGGGTTTATGCATCTGCCGATGAAATTAGCAGTGACAGCTTAACGAAGAATATTTATGGGCTGGTGAAAGCGTCGGACAACGAGAAATACTATGCGCCTGCTGCGGTAAATGGTCTTGGTACCATTTATAAATACACAGGTTCTGCTATTTCGCTTGGCTATACCGTAAATGCTTTTGACGGTACTGTACTAAGCAAGGGTACACACTATAGCGAAACGTTCAAGAGGGACGGCTCCGTTGTTTCGGAGGTGAAAGAAAAGGGTAACTACACCCTGGCTATTACAGGTGTTATCCCAGGCAATACAATAGAATTCAGCTTTGGAGTTGTAGATGCTGAAAATGTTGTTAACCTTGGAACTATTACCTCTGCCACAACGATTGCCGACAAAACAATTCTGACGGGTACACTTACCAGCAATGTTAAGGTGTCTATTGCTGCTGGTGCTACGGTAACACTCTACAATGCTAGCATCAAAGGCATTAATAATGAAAACTACAATTTTGCAGGTCTTACCTGCTTGGGTGATGCCACCCTTATTCTGGCCGAAGGTACAACAAATACGGTGACGGGATTCTATCAAAAATATCCCGCTATCCAGGTTGCCCATAATAGTGGTTCTGGCGACGAATATACACTGACTATCCGAGGTGAGGGTTCCTTGATTGCCTCCACCAGCACCTATAGTGGCTGGACAGGTGCGGCCATAGGAGGCAATATTAATGATGATGCCTGTGGCAACATCGTTATTGAGGGTGGTAACATTACTGCTAATTGTGGTAACAGCAGTGCAGCTATTGGCAGTGCTTACTATAAGAAATGCGGTAACATCACTATCAGTGGAGGTACCATCAATGCATCTGCATCTTGGTCAGGATCAGGTATCGGTTCTGCTTCCTATGCAAATAGTTCCTGCGGAAATATCACCATTAGTGGAGGTGATATTACTGCCAGCGGCGGTGATGGAGGTACAGGCATTGGTAGCGGCTCTTCTGGTATTTGCGGTAATATCCTTATCTGTGGCGGAACCGTTACAGCCTTAAGTGTAGGTATACATGGCGTAGGAATAGGTTGCGCTGGTAGTAAAGGTGTTTGTGGCAATATCACCATCACGCAGGATGCGTATTGCGTCTCATCAACAAGAGGCTCTTATGCAAACAAGAGCATAGGTCGGGATTATAATTATGGCGAAAGTACTATCGGTACTGTCACTGTTGGCTGTACACTGGACGCTCAGGGCAATCCCGTAGGAGGTAAGGTCGGTGAAGTTAGTGACGAATCATTTAAATTCTATGGTTCTGTTGCAACTAATCACCGACTTACATCGATAAGGTAACTGCTGACGATGGTTGGAGCATAAATATGCCAGCTAATTCAGAGAAGACTATCAATCTTTCTTCATACGTTCAGTCATTCAATGTATATAGTGATCGTGGCAGGAATGAATCTTACAGCAACAACTGCGATGGAACGCTTACGCTGTCTGCTCCTAAGGACTTCAAGATTAAGTTGACTGGTGAATCTTGGGTTGCTGATAACAAGGCTGACCACCTATATATCTATGATGGCAAGGAAAGCAAGGGTACACAACTGTTTAATGGTAAGACAGGAAATGTGGATATCAATGTTGTAAGTGGATCAGACATGACACTTCACTTCGTTTCCGGTACCAATCATTATACTTATCATAGACTTAGGTTAGTTGCCCAGGTAGGTAACAATGTAGGCATTGCTTCTGGTATTGAACACGGAGCTGTCAACTGCACGGACTTCGCTTCTTACAACGAGTCTGTCAAGTTGACCTTCACTCCTGATGAAGGCTACACAGTTGACAAGGTATTCTACAACGATGGCACAGACCACGAGATCCTGCCTTCTAACGACGAATACTCGTTCCTGATGCCTGCCAAGGATGTTACCGTCAGCGCTACGTTCAAGCTCATCGAATACGCCATCAACTATGAGGGTGTGGAGGATGCTACCTTCGATAAGGCTAATCCTGACAGCTACACCATTGAGGATGTTGACTTGGTATTGAACAACCCCACGAAGGCTGGCTACGAGTTCGCTGGATGGACAGGTACTGGACTGGATGCTGCCACAGAGACCGTTACTATCAAGCACGGTACAACAGGTGAACTTACCTATACAGCTACATGGACAGAGAACGTGCTGGAGTTGGCAAACACAGCCGAAGACAACACCCTTGAGATCGAGGAGGCTGCAAATAGTGGTAAGATTTACAACCGCGTTATACTCACAGGCCGTACGCTCTATAAGGATGGCGACTGGAACACTATCTGCCTGCCCTTCGACGTAACGATTGCCAAGAGTCCTCTGGCAGATGCCAAGGTGATGAAGCTGGATGACTTGAGCAGTGGTCTCAACGGCAAGAAGCTGACACTCAACTTTGTGGAAGAGACTGACGTCATGACTGCCGGCACTCCTTACCTTGTTAAGTGGACTAAGGCCGACGACTACGATCAGGCTGATCCTGAGACACGCGACCTGAAGGCTCCTGTATTCCAGGGTGTGACTATTACCGATGAGACGAACAATATTGCTTCTTACGATAAGTCGGTAGCCTTTATCGGTACATACAATTATATTAGCATCGACAAAGAGGATGAGAATACCATCTTACTGGGTGCCAATAACAAGTTGTACTACCCCCAGCCCGACCTTTCAGATGTTCAGAATCCGAAGTATCCCAGCATCGGTGCCTTCCGTGCATACTTCCGACTCTATAACAATGATTTCAAGGTTAAGGAATTCCAGATCAACTTCAGCGATGATGATACTGAGGACGGAATTAAGAACGTTAACGTTAACGATAACGATAACAGTATCTTCAACTTGGCCGGTCAGAAGGTCGGTAGGCTTCAGAAGGGTGTTAACATCGTGAACGGTAAGAAGATTTATGTAAAATAAAGACCCATAGCCCCGTTTGTCACCTCCCCCTCTCAAGGGGGGAGGACGGGAGGGGGCTTTTATTATGAATACTTACATTAAACCTGAAATAATAGTTGTCGAGATTCTGCACAGCGGTTGCCTGTTGCAGGCAGTCAGCTCTGCACAGAGTGATGGTATATTCGACCCAGAGGTATCGGGCGGAGCCGATGTTGCCCGCACACGTGAGATAAACACTTGGGACGAAGAGTGGTAACTTTAGTTTACCGTTTACGGTTTACTGTTTACGGTTTACTGTTTAGAGGGTTGAGGTTAGCATGTTTCGGTAGGCATGTTTGGTTAGCGTGTTTCGGATAGTGATTGTTTTTGTTACCGTTTTATTTCCGCAAACGCGCTAACCGCTAACCACAAAAAAAATGCCGAGGCAGAAACCTCGGCGTTTTTTGTTTATTGTGATTGTTTATTTCCTTGTAGCTCGGTAATAAGCATTATAAGAACTGAAGCCGGAAGCAAGGGCCGCAGATTCTTTTGTCTCGTTGGGATGCTCTATTACATATTGCTCGTAATGTGCCAGACGAAGGCCGTTGACATAGTTGGCAAAGGAACCAAAGCGACGCTGGAAGGTCAGTGAGACGTAGGTGCGTCCATTATGGCAGTTCGCCACCACATCATCTATCTTTAGGTGACAGTCCAGATAAGCCTGCTTGCCTTTGACGTAAGCTTCTATCTCCAGGGCAGTCTGCTCTATGCGTTCTTCAATGCCGTTTTCGTCGTGGGTGTTGTTATCCGTTTCGGTAGCGGAAAGAATGGTCTTGCGACGCCATACGGACATCACATTGATGAGCAGCACAATGTTGGATATAGCCAGAAGCACATGCTGGATAGCCATCAGGCGTGGTGAATCTAGCAGGTAGGCAGGCCAGATAAGGGGTGTGAGGACAATGGGGAAAAACAGCACGCGGTGAGCATATTCGGCAGGAAAATCGTCTGGATTAGAGAAGTTGGCATCGCAAGCTTCATCCAGCCATCGTTTTACCTGCCACATGGCCATACCAACGTATATACACATCACCAGACTTTCTGCCATCACCACATATTTCCAAACCATCAGTCCCTCGCTGTTTAGAATAGGAGCAGGAAGCCATGCATTCAGAACGGGAATGAGCATGGTGGCTATGGTGATGATAGCAGCTACCCAACTGATACTCTTCCAGCGGTTCCACTGCTTGACAGTACCGAAGAAGCAGAGCAGGAGCATGCCACAGAAGGAATAATAGGTGGCAGGGTAGTAGTACCTGATAAGCGTCCAGGCTGCTTCGTTGGTTGGGTTTATGACGTATGGCAGCAGGGTAATAGAGCAGAGGTAACAGAGTACCTGCAGCTTACGGTCGGGCCATATATAGGGATGATTCTTCTTGGGTGCACGACAAGTATGGAACCAGCGGACAGCTGCAAACGACCAGCATGTCGTTATATACAGCATCGCTGCCAAACCATAGTAATAGACTTCGTTCATATTAAAGTTATCTTTAAATAAATCTTTTATTTCCTTTATTCTGGGGTGCAAAGATACAAAAAAATACTATTTGCATATTGACAAAAGGGTGAAAGTTTTTGATAAAATTTCGGAAATAGAACATATTTTATGGTAAAAAAGTGTCAATAAACAAGGCACCCCGACCTATAAAAACAAGGCTGGGGTGCTTTATATTTTTCCTTACATTTGCTTGTAATCCTTGGCCAGTCCGCCTTCGGCTGTTTCCTTGTAGAGCGAGGGTAGGTCGTGACCTGTCTGCTTCATGACATCTACCACCTTATCGAAGGATACACGGTGAATACCGTCTGAGAATGTGCTGTAGATATTGGCATCTAAGGCACGGGCGGCAGCATAGGCATTACGCTCTATGCAGGGAATCTGCACCATACCGCAGACGGGGTCGCAGGTCATGCCCAGGTGGTGCTCCAAGCCCATCTCTGCTGCATATTCTATCTGGGCAGGTGAGCCGCCAAACAACTGGTTGGCAGCTGCCGATGCCATGGCACAGGCCACACCCACTTCGCCCTGACAACCTACCTCGGCTCCGGAGATGCTGGCATTCTGCTTGACGATATTGCCTATCAGACCAGCTGTAGCCAAAGCCCTAAGAATGCGTGCATCGCTGAAGGCCTTGCTCTTCCACATGTGATAGAGTACGCCTGGCAGTACGCCGCACGATCCGCAGGTGGGAGCCGTAACTATCTTGCCACCGGCAGCATTCTCCTCGCTGACAGCCAAGGCATAGGAGAAGACCAGTCCGCGGGTGCGCAAGTTGTCCTTATATCCTGTGGCCTTTACATAGTAGGCAGCAGCCTTACGACGAAGGTTCAGAGGGCCAGGCAAGACGCCTTCGGCATCCAAGCCGCGCTCTACGGCAGCCTTCATGGTTTCCCATACCTCATGCAGGTAGTCCCAGATGTCGTTTCCTTCCGTCTCTGCCACATACTCCCAGTAGCTCTTGCCTGAGCGTTCGCAATACTTCAGGATGTCCGTCATCTTGTTCAGCTCGTAGATGTCGGGCGATGAGAGACGGCTTTGGCTCTCCTCTGCCAGTTCGCCTCCGCCGATGCTGAACACCTGCCAGCGGTCCGTCTGCTTGCCGTCCTGATCGTAGGCGCGGAACTCCATGCCGTTGGGGTGGTAGGGGAGAAACGTCTTAGGTTTCCACTCTATGGTAATGCCCGGTATGGCATCCATGATAGCCACATCTGTCATGTGTCCCTTACCTGTGGCAGCCAGGGAACCATATAGCGTCACTTCTGTGCGTGCAGCCTCAGGGTGTCTCTGTACGAAGATTTCCGCTGCTTTTCTGGGTCCCATAGTATGACTGGATGATGGTCCCAGTCCAATCTTGTATATTTCTTTTATTGTTTTCATCTAAACTCTCAACTCTAAACAGTAAACTGTCTCTAAACTCTCAACTCTAAACTCTAAACTAACTTCCCACCGCCCACTTGCTGCCAGGCAACAGAGAGATGAGTTTTGTTGTCACGGCACAGCAGAGATAGCATGCTATGGCTATGCAGGGGATTGCAGCCCATACGGGAAGGATGGGTGCTGCGGGGTTGTCCTGCACCACAAAGGATGCTATGTTGCTGAGGTAGAAAAT
>JAIKYE010000015.1 GCA_024683455.1 Bacteroidaceae bacterium | reverse complement strand
CCCAATTAGTTGCAGTTACTTCTTTAAACGATAAAATATAGACATGACCAAAAAGGGCCTTGTCCAAAATGTTTTGGGCAAGGTTGTTTTTGGTGCGTTTGTGTTTACGAAGAGATAATTACATCACAAACGATGTTTTTCAACCAGGAACTTTTAGATAAACTGACGGAGCAGGCGAGGGAGAATCCTCGGCTGCGGCAGAGCTATGACCTGAGGACGACAGCGGAGGATAACTCTCAGCGCATGCTGAACGCCATGGAGCCAGGGACCATCATGCCGATACATCGACATGCCTCTACCTCAGAGACGATGGTAATGGTACGGGGAAAGCTCATTGAGCGGTTCTATGATGACCAAGGGAATATCACTGAGGAGCATGTCATGGAGCCAGGTGGGGAATATGCCATCGTGCAGATTCCTGCAGGACAGTGGCACTCGTTGGAGGTGCTGGAGGCTGGAACGGTGATCTTCGAGGCGAAGGATGGGGCCTATGCGCCGCTGAAGGATGAGGACATTTTGAAATGAGAGGGAAAGAAGCCTCACCCCCAACCCCTAGGGGACACGGGGACAGGTTCCTGTCCCACTCAGCTAACTTGAGTGGCATTTTTATTTCAATGCTTCTAGATGTAGCTTCATGATTTTAGTTGAATACGTGATTGGCTTATCTCTTGAAAAAGTAAACTTGTTAAAATCCAAGACTGACTCAAAGGTCCCTCCTTACTCTCATGTCTCATGCTTCTAGAATTCCATTATGACACAGGACGAGAAATGGCTGATCAGATATAATGAGGTGAAATCCTTCATCGAAACCAATCATCGTAATCCTTCGAAATATGTGCTTGAAGAGAAACTGATGACCCACTTCCTGAAACGAGGACGAAAGCTGATGAATGCAGGAGAACTGAAGGAACCCAGATTATCGATGTTCAAGGAACTTCTAGCACTGAGCGGTGAGCATAAACATGTGAATCAGTACATTTGATAACAGAGAGTGGTGAGAACTGAAAACTGGAGAGGTAAGAGACGAACGGGTAACACAGCCTTTACAAGAACGAGAATAATACACATTTTTTATATAGAGAGCCGCATGGTTTAGCTTTTTCTCTGCGAGAAAGATAGTACAACGTCCCCGACTTTTGAAGTCAGGGACGAGGTTCATAGAACCAATTAAGGTAAGTTCCTTAAACAAACTAATCTCGGATGTACCGAGGACTTCATCTAGATCAGATAAACCAGTTGACGAAAGTCATTAACGTATTGAAGATTCTCAGTATCCTGAGGAGGTCTTCTATAAAATAATAATTTTTCATCACTACTAAAATATAAGGTATGTCCTATTAATTTAAATGGAACCTTAATTTTTTTGCAAAAATACAGGAAAGAGAAATAAGTTTTTCCGTGTTTACATTTTCGCTAAGAAAGAATAAAAAATCTCCTTAGATGTTGAAAGGAATGGGATTCTATAAGACAGAATTTATGTTTTCAACCAATGTGGGATACGGGGACATTCCTGTCCCACAGAGATGACTTGAGTGGGATTTCTGTATTTTGGCTTCACAAATTACACCTTATTATATATAAGGAGCATTGAACAGGATAAAATAGATTATTCAAGATAAAAACACAATAATTTTAATTTTAAAAAGACAATGAGTATTTTTAAGGACAAGGTGCTGCTCATTACCGGTGGTACGGGCAGCTTTGGTAACGCCGTGTTGAACCGTTTCTTGCGTACGGACATCGGGGAGATTCGTATCTTCAGCCGTGATGAGAAGAAACAGGATGATATGCGTCATGACTTCCAGGCACGTATGCCGGAGGTGGCCTCGAAGATTAAGTTCTATATCGGTGATGTGCGTAACAAGAGTACACTGAAGTATGCGATGAAAGGGGTGGATTATATCTTCCATGCTGCTGCGCTGAAACAGGTGCCCTCGTGTGAGTTCTTCCCCATGGAGGCGATGAAGACGAACGTGATAGGTACTGACAATGTGCTGGATGCTGCCATCGATGCGAAAGTGAAATGCGTGATCTGTCTGTCTACGGACAAGGCGGCTTATCCTATCAATGCGATGGGTATCTCGAAGGCGATGGAGGAGAAGGTGGCGATTGCGAAGAGCCGCTACTCTGGGGAGACAAAGATATGCTGCACGCGCTATGGCAACGTGATGTGCTCGCGCGGCTCTGTGATTCCTCTCTGGATTGAACAGATCCGTCAGGGTAATCCCATCACGCTGACGGAGCCGAAGATGACACGTTTCATCATGAGTCTGGAGGAGGCCGTGGACCTGGTGCTGTTTGCCTTCGAGAACGGAAAGAACGGTGACACGCTGGTACAGAAGGCGCCTGCCTGCACGATACAGACGCAGGCTGAAGCTGTCTGCGAACTTTTTGGCGGTAAGAAAGAAGATATCAAGGTGATTGGAATTCGTCACGGTGAGAAGATGTACGAGACGCTGCTGACGAAGGAGGAGGCCGCAAAGGCGATCGATATGGGGGACTTCTATGCCGTGCCTGCTGATAACCGCGATTTGAATTACGATAAGTTCTTCAAGGAGGGCGACGTGAAGAGGGCTACCATCGAGGAGTTCAACTCGGATAACACGAAACGTCTGAATCTCGAAGAGACCAAAGCTAAAATTGCTTCTTTGGAGTATATCCAGAATGAGCTGAACGGGGTACCTAATTTGGTATAAGGCCCCCAAGCCCCCTAAAGGGGAGTGTTGAAGGCCCCCAAGCCCCCTAAAGGGGAGTGTTAAAGGCCCCCAAGCCCCCTAAAGGGGAGTGTTAAAGGCCCCCAAGCCCCCTAAAGGGGAGTGTTGCCAACGAGACAGTAAAGGACAAACCAAAGAACCTAAAGGGGAGTGTTGAAGGCCCCCAAGCCCCCTAAAGGGGAGTGTGGTTCTAAACGTGGAGGCACAGATGAAGGGTAGTGTTAGGCATTCTGCTGATGTTATTGAGTATCCTTTGCTGTGGGAGTTTGCAAAAGAAAATCGGAATAATCCTACTGAGGCAGAAAGGCTGCTGTGGTTCTATATTAGTAATAAACAGCTTGGCGTACGATTTCGTAGGCAGCACATCATAGGACAGTATATCGCTGACTTTGCTTGTTTGGAGAAGATGCTTATCATTGAGTTGGATGGCGGTTATCATACATTGCCAGAACAACAAATAAGCGACGAACAACGTACTGCAGATTTACACAAAATGGGATATAGGGTGATTCGATTCACAAACGAAGAACTCTTTCAAGGAATAAATTTAGTATTAACCAAAATAAAAAACGCCCTCAACGAAAGCGAACTCCTTTAGTCGTCATAGGACTCTACGCTCCCCTTTAGGGGGCTCGGGGGCCTAACGCTCCCCTTTAGGGGGCTCGGGGGCTTTTCGCTCCCCTTTAGGGGGCTCGGGGGCAGAAAATTATGAAAGATTTTAAGAATAACGGGAAGCTGAAGCTTCTTATCATTGTAGGCACAAGGCCTGAGATTATCAGATTGGCAGCAGTAATTAATAAGTGTCGACAGTATTTTGATACGTTGTTGGCGCATACGGGTCAGAACTATGACTATAACCTGAATGGGGTGTTCTTCAAGGACCTGAAGCTCGCCGACCCTGACATCTATATGGAGGCTGTGGGTGATGACCTGGGTAGTACCATGGGTAACATCATCGACAAGAGCTATAAGGTGATGGTGGAGACGAAGCCTGATGCCGTGTTGGTATTGGGTGATACCAACTCTTGTCTGAGTGTCATCGGCGCAAAGCGCCTGCATATCCCCATCTTCCATATGGAGGCTGGTAACAGATGTAAGGATGAGTGCCTGCCTGAAGAGACGAATCGCCGTATCGTGGATATCATCTCTGATGTCAACATGGCTTATAGTGAGCATGCCCGCCGCTACTTGGCAGACTGTGGCCTGCCCAAGGAGCGTACCTATGTCACGGGTTCTCCCATGGCTGAGGTGCTGCATGAGAACCTTGCAGAGATAGAGGATTCTGATATCCATCAGCGTCTGGGCTTGGAAAAGGGAAAGTATATCCTGCTCTCTGCACATAGAGAAGAGAACATCGATACCGAGAAGAACTTCACTTCTCTCTTCACCGCCATCAACAAGATGGCCGAGAAGTATGACATGCCTATCCTGTATAGTTGTCACCCGAGAAGTCGCAACCGCCTGGCTGCCTCTGGATTCCAGTTGGACAAGCGTGTCATCCAGCATGAGCCTTTAGGATTCCATGACTATAACTGTCTTCAGATGAATGCTTTTGCAGTAGTCTCTGACTCTGGTACCCTGCCTGAGGAAAGTAGCTTCTTTACGAGTGTCGGTCATCCTTTCCCCGCTATCTGCATACGTACCTCAACAGAGCGTCCAGAAGCCATCGATAAGGCTTGCTTCATCATAGCTGGTATCGATGAGAATTCCCTGCTTCAGGCAGTAGATACTGCCGTATCTCTGAACCAGAATGGCGACTATGGCATCCCTGTTCCCGACTATATCGAGGAGAATGTCTCCACGAAGGTCGTGAAGATCATCCAGAGCTATGTGGGGATTGTCAATAAGATGGTGTGGAGGAAATAAAGCCCCCAAGCCCCCTAAAGGGGAGTGTTGAAGCGCAGATGAAAGGTAGTGTTAGACATTCTGCTGATGTGCAAATTTGCAAGAGATGGGGTATAGAGTAATTCGATTTACAAACGAGGAACTCTTTCAAGGAATAGATTTAGTATTAATCAAAATAAAAAACGCCCTCAACGTAAACGCTCCCCTTTAGGGGGCTCGGGGGCAGAACATTATGAGAATATTAGTAACAGGGGCAAAAGGATTCGTAGGTAAGAACCTTTGTGCTGCATTGAAAAATATTAAGGACGGGAAAGACAAAACGCATCCAAGCCTCACCCCCAACCCCTCTCCAAAGGGCGAGGGGAGTGAATACACGGGTATCGAGGAGATCTTTGAGTATGATATCGACTCGAAACCTGAGGATTTGGAGACAGCATGCCAAAAGGCTGATTTTGTCTTTAATCTGGCAGGTGTGAACAGGCCGAAAGATACCTCTGAGTTTATGGAGGGTAACTTCGGCTTTGCTTCTACTTTGTTGGATACGCTTAAGAAGTACAAAAACAATTGCCCAGTAATGATTAGCAGCTCTATTCAAGCTACACTTGCTGGACGCTTTGGTACTTCTGAATACGGTAAGAGCAAAAAGGCTGGAGAAGAACTGATGTTCAAATATGGGGAAGAGACAGGAGCCAAGGTTCTTGTTTACCGCTTCCCTAATCTTTTTGGTAAGTGGTGTAGGCCTAACTATAATTCAGCAGTAGCCACGTTCTGCAATAATATTGCCAATGACCTGCCTATTCAGGTCAATGACCCGAATGTGGATATGGAACTGCTGTATATTGATGACCTCGTTGATGAAATGATGAATGCATTAGAGGGAAGAGAACATAGATGCTCTTATAATGGGATAGAGGTTATACCGAACACGGATGAAACTGATAGAACGGATAAAGGCCGCTACTGCTATTGTCCTGTGACGCACAAGATTAAACTGGGCGAGATTGTTGACTTACTGCATCAGTTTGCTGAGCAGCCGAAGACGCTGATGATTCCTGAGATACCCGAGAATAGCTTTGCGAAGAAGCTCTATAGCACTTATCTCAGCTATCTTCCCAAAGAGAAGGTGGCCTTCCCATTGAAGATGAATGTGGATGACAGAGGTTCCTTCACGGAGTTGGTTCATACCCTGAACAGTGGACAGGTCAGTATCAACATCTCGAAGCCTGGCATCACGAAGGGTCAGCACTGGCATAATACCAAGTGGGAGTTCTTCATCGTGGTGGCTGGTCATGGTCTCATCCAGGAACGCAAACTTGGTACTGACGAGATTATCGAGTTTGAAGTCAGTGGTGATAACATCCAGTGCATCCATATGTTGCCCGGTTATACCCACAACATCATTAACCTCTCGGAAACAGAAAACCTCGTCACAGTGATGTACTGCAACGAGATCTTCAATCCCAATAAGCCAGACACTTTCTTTGAAAAGGTTTAAATCTAGAATAAATTAAATATGTAATATAAAAATGGCAGACAGAAAACGCATATACTTGTGCTTGGCGCACATGAGTGAAGATGGCGCAGAACAAAAATTCGTAAAGGAGGCGTTTGACACGAACTGGGTAGTTCCCTTGGGACCAAACGTCAATGGGTTCGAGAAAGACCTGGAGGAGTTTGTGAATAATAGCCTCACCCCTAACCCCTCTCCAAAGGGCGAGGGGAATTTAAACAAACGGGTGGTGGCGTTGAGTGCAGGAACAGCGGCAGTGCATCTGGGACTGTTGGCATGCGGGGTGAAGCCAGGAGATGAGGTGATAGTGCAGAGCTTTACGTTCTGTGCATCGACGCATCCTGTGACTTATCTTGGAGCAACGCCGGTGCTTGTGGACTCTGAGCCGGACACATGGAACATTGACCCGGAACTGATGGAAGAGGCTATCAAAGACCGTAAGGCCAAAACGGGCAAGTATCCTGCGGCTATTGTACCTGTGGCTCTGTATGGTATGCCGTACAAGGCTGACCGCATCATGGAGATAGCGAACAAATACGGTATCCCTGTGGTGGAGGATGCTGCAGAGGGCTTTGGTTCTCGCTACAAGGGACAGGTGCTGGGTACGTTTGGCAAGTATGGTGTGCTGTCTTTCAACGGTAACAAGATGATTACTACTTCTGGCGGCGGTGCGCTGATTACGGAGGATGAGGACCATTGGCGCGAAATTATGATGTATGCCACTCAGTATCGCGAAAGCTATCCGTACTATCAGCACGAGAAGATAGGTTATAACTACCGTATGAGTAATATCTGTGCAGGTATTGGCCGTGGACAGATGACAGTAGTCAATGACCACCTCGCTCACCATAAGCATGTGCAGAAGATGTATGAAGAACTGCTGGCAGATGTTCCTGGAGTTCATGTACACTCACAACCAAGCCTCACCCCCGACCCCTCTCCAAAGGGCGAGGGGAGTGAATACCAGGTTCCAACGTATGACTCTAACTACTGGCTTTGTACAATCTCTATCGATGAGAGCGTGAAGGTGAAGGGACAGGAGAATGCATACAAAACTATTGTAACTGGTGCTGTAGGTGGTGCAGCTGGTGTGATACATGCAGCAGAGTCAGCTCATACCGATTGTGAACCCAACGCTAATGTGGAAGCTATGCGTGTAGCTCTCGATAAGGCTCAGATTGAAGCTCGTCCTGTATGGAAGCCAATGCATAAACAGCCATGCTATAAGAATGTGCCAGCATATGTAAACGGTGTGTCCGAAGCACTTTTTAAAGTCGGAATGTGTTTGCCTGCAGGGCCATATGTCACTGATGAGGATGTGAAATATATCGTTGAGACGATTAAGAGTGCGATCATCTAATGATGACTGTCGCGAAGTATGATTAAGGAGATTGTAAAAGGAATTTGGCAGTTCGCCAGATTCCTTTTTTTGCCTCAATGGGGGAGGAAC
>JAIKYE010000003.1 GCA_024683455.1 Bacteroidaceae bacterium | reverse complement strand
GTTAGAAGGTATGAAAAATATAGTTATAGCAGCGGGGTACGCGACGAGGTTGGGGGAGTTGACAAAGAACTTCCCCAAACCGTTATTGAAGATAGGAGAAAATACTATCTTGGGACGAATGTTGGATGATATCGACAGGATTCCTGAGATTGATGAACATATTATTATCTCAAATCATCGCTTCGCTCCCATTTTCGATAAATGGAAGATGGAAGATGGAAGATGGAAGAAGCCTATCACCATCGTTGATGATGGCACTGAGACCAACGATACTCGTCTTGGAGCTGTGTGCGACTTGCTGTTTGCTATGGATAAGCTCCACATCGATGATGACTTGCTGGTGGTGGCAGCGGATAATCTGCTGTTTTTCTCATTTCAAGAGTTTGTGAACTTTGCCAAGGAGAAACAGACGAGTTGCATCATGTGTCATGAACAGACTTCTATAGAGAAATTACAACGGACTGGCGTGGTAGAGTTGGATGAGAACATGAAGGTGTTAGGTATGGAGGAGAAGCCTCAGGTACCAAAAAGTCATTGGGCTGTGCCTCCTTTCTACATTTATCTGAAGAAGGACTTAGATTTGGTGCGCCATTCTGTAGAGCATGGCTGTGGCAAGGATGCTCCTGGCAATCTCGCCCATTACATGGTCGAGAATACTATTCTCCATGCCTGGAGAATGACAGGAGGCCGATTTGATATTGGTTCTATCGATACCTATGAAGAGGCCGTAAAGCGCTTTGGTTAAGCGCCGGGGGACCCCCCGTACCTCGATCTTCATTCATTTTCTCGCTCGCTCCGAGAAAACGAACCAAAAGAGGGACGCTACCCCCAAGGCCCCCTACATAGGGGGATGCAACTGACTTCGGTCAGAGACCAACCTGCGTCAGGGTTTTGGTATCGCTCTCAGGCTTTCGTCCCTAACGGGATTCGCGATGAGTTTTTATCGGCTGGCGCATTAAAGTAAATAATGTAAAAAATGTAAGAATATGAAAATAGCAGTAGCTGGAACCGGCTATGTCGGTATGAGTATCGCCACATTGTTGGCACAGCATAATCACGTAACAGCTGTTGACGTGATACCTGATAAGGTTGAGAAGATAAACAAAAGAATTTCGCCTATTCAGGATGAGTATATAGAGAAGTATCTGGCTGAGAAGGAGCTTGACTTGACGGCAACTCTGGATGGTAAGGCAGCCTATAAGGATGCCGACTTTGTGGTGATTGCGGCTCCGACGAACTATGACCCGCAGAAGAATTTCTTCGATACGCATCATATTGAGGACGTGATTGACCTGGTAATTAGTGTGAATCCAGATGCAGTGATGGTGATTAAGAGTACCATTCCTGTGGGTTATTGTCGTTCGCTATATGTGAAGTATGCACTGAAGTTTCTGACTGACCCGGCGTTGAAGGGGAAGAAGTTTAACTTGCTGTTCTCGCCGGAGTTCCTTCGTGAGAGCAAGGCGCTGTATGATAACCTTTATCCCTCTCGTATCATTGTTGGCTATCCGAAGATCCTGCCTGCTGACAGGAACAGGAAGTGGGATGAGGAGAATGGGGCCATCACCGCTATCGGGAATCCTGAGTCAGAGCAGAAGGCTAAGACTTTTGCTGGTCTGCTGCAGGAGGGCGCTATTAAGGAGAATATCGATACCTTGTTTATGGGTATGACGGAGGCAGAAGCTGTAAAGCTGTTTGCCAATACCTATCTTGCTTTACGCGTGAGCTATTTCAATGAGTTGGACACCTATGCTGAGGTGAAGGGGCTGGATAGTCAGGCCATCATTTCGGGGGTAGGTCTGGATCCTCGTATCGGTACACATTACAATAACCCTTCGTTTGGTTATGGCGGTTATTGTCTGCCTAAGGATACCAAACAGTTGCTGGCTAACTATGCAGACGTGCCACAGAGTATGATGACGGCTATAGTAGAAAGTAACCGTACACGTAAGGACTTTATCGCTGATGAGGTGCTACGTAAGGCTGGTTACTATACAGCCAACAGTGACTGGAGTGAGAGTGCCGAGAAGGAAGTGACCATCGGTGTGTTCCGTCTGACGATGAAGAGTAACAGTGATAACTTCCGTCAGAGTGCTATCCAGGGCATTATGAAGCGTGTGAAGGCCAAGGGTGCTAATATCATCATCTACGAGCCTACGCTAAAGGATGGCGAAACGTTCTTCGGGTCTCGTGTTGTGAATAACTTGGAAGAGTTTAAGAAGCAGAGTGATGCCATTATTGCCAATCGCTACGATGAGGCATTGGATGATGTTCAGGAAAAGGTTTATACTCGCGATATTTTCAAGAGAGACTAAATGATGAAGTCCATATTAGTTACGGGAAGTGCTGGATTTATTGGCTCGAACCTTGTATTGCGCTTGTTGAGCGAAGCTCGAGCCTGCTCACACTTGGAAGAGTCGAAACAAACTTCGCTCTCCTCTCGCTCAAACGCAGCCTTTTAAAAGATGAGCATTGAAACAATTGTGGGACTGGATAATCTGAATGATTATTATGATCCGACACTGAAGTTAAACACCGGGACAGGTTCCTGTTTCGTAAATGAAGATTGGAAAATCTGAGCCTTTGCAAGAGGGAGATATGATATCTGCACCTTGTTGAGCATGTCGATATGCGTCTTTCGGGCCAGTTGGGGTTGTCGCTTCGCTTGCCGAAGAAAACCCGATTTGGTGCCCCAAAGGTGCCCTTTTGAGTGTATACGTCATTTTTTCATATTTACTTAAGAAAGATTAATAATACCAATAGGCTTAAGATATTTTTTTGAGGATTTTTTATGGCTAGGAAACCGAGAGTGAGGGCACGTTCGGGGGTGTATCATGTGTTGATGCAGGGTGTGAGGCACCGTGATATCTACATAGATGATGAGGACTACCGGACGTTTGTGGAGATACTGGAGAGGTTGCAAAAGTCGAAGGATGGTGAGGAGCGCTACTTTACGGTGTATGCGTATTGTTTGCTGCCGGACCACTTCCACCTGATGCTGAAAGAGGAGGCGGACACGGTGAGCGTGACGATGGGGCGCATTGCAGCGGCCTATGCACACTACTTTAATGATAAATACGACCGCGACGGTGCGATATACCGAGCGAGGTTTGTAAGCGAACCTGTGGAGAACGAGGAGCGATGGAACACGGTGCTGAGGTACGTCAGTCAGTCGCCGGAGCGC
>JAIKYE010000099.1 GCA_024683455.1 Bacteroidaceae bacterium | reverse complement strand
GCCGGTATTCATAAATCTTGCAGTTTTTGAGACTGCAAAATTACCTACTCTTTTTCAAATCAAAAAACCAAAGAACGCTCTTAAGATATTAAATATAAACAAATTATAACAATAATTTTAAAATTAACGCAACACTAGTATTCTGAAAACAACAAAAACAACAAAAACCACGAAAAGAAAGCTTGATGTTTGAGCCTCTTACAGTGTCTTTGTGCTAAGTGTTATGTCTTTGTCTGTAAGAACAAGCTCTTACGCCAAATCCAAACCCCTTATCACATCACTTCGTTATTCCAAACATCAGCAGGAAAGGTTCGATTGCAACAACAACCCCAAAACGAATTCTCCGGGCTTTGGAGTCTGGGAATTTATGGTCGGATAAAGGAGATTGTAGAAAGAAATGTGGCAGTTTGCTAAGTCCTTTTTTTTGTGCATAGATGGGGGAGAACACGATATAATCGGAACAATGAATTTAAAATAATAAAAACCTAAGCAATAGATATGGCAAAAGATGACAAAAGGAACAAGGTGCTTATAGATTTATCAGACAGTACCTATGCACATAGTTTTGAGGAGCAAAATAGAATTCATCAAGTGGAGTTTGATGCTGCCGTGAATCTTGTTGTAAACCAAATTAATAGGATACCGGAGCAAAAGGACTACAAAAAGGGAATGCTTGACCGTGTGCATAATACTATTTCTGTTTTCGGAGATAGAGGTACAGGAAAGACATCGTTTATCAGATCACTTTTTGATGAGATAGAGAAAAGGTGCAAAGGCGATGAAGAGGTTGTGATACTTGGACTGATAGATCCTACACTCATGGAGGAAAAGGCTCATATTTTCCTTTTAATCATATCGTTGATTAATGATAGGGTTGAGAAAATCATAGAGGAGGGTACATGCGAACCAGGTGGAGAGGCTTACAAACAGAGAATGGATTGGAACGCCTGCGTGAAGAAACTGGCTAAGGGACTACCATCGCTGGATAAGGTGGGAAATGACTATAATAACACGAGTTGGCAAGATGACGAGTTTATCATGCAAAAAGGGCTTGACGATATTATGGCGGCCTACCAGTTGGAGGAGAACTTTCACAATATGGTGGATATGGCTCTTAAGATACTCGGAAAGAAAGCATTCGTTATTGCCTTTGACGATATAGACATTAACATGGAGAAGGGCTGGAGAGTGCTGGAAACCATCAGGAAGTATCTTACAACCCCTAAGATTATAAGCCTGCTGAGTGGTAATATGTATCTTTATAACCTGAATGTGAGAGGACAGCAGTGGGAACAATTTGGTACTCGTTTGTTGAGTAAAGAGAGACGGGATTATCACACCTTAGTGAACCAACTGGAGAACCAATACATGCTGAAGGTGTTTAAGGCAGAAAATCGACTTCACCTGTATCCTTTGTTATATTCTATACGACTGCATAATATGGAATATCGGGTAAAGGGGGCTGTGCAGAAAGAAACGAAAATTGATGAGGCTTATAGGCAAGTTCTTAATAATTACGGAGTATGCAGTGCTGCAAGTCAGAAAGTGTTCGCAGATTATTTGATGGGGCTATCTATACGTTCACAAATCAATTATTTGAAAATAAACTGGGATACAAACGGGAATAACTTCAGTATATCGAGTATAGAGGCATTTCTTTCGCGAATGTATGCTGCAGGAATTGAAGTACAGCTGGCATACGCGAACCCGAATCTGCTTAATACCATCGTTTTGAATTATCTGACTAAGGAAAAAGACAACTCGTTGCGAGATACTTACCTGCTGATGCCTTCGACAGACAAACCAGAGGATAATGCATGTCTTGCAGGATTGTCAACTATATTCGCCTCGCAAACCTCAACATATCCAGGACTGCTATTTGACTATATGATTAGAGTTGGTTATTTACGTAACCTGATTCTGAGTTGCAAGAGTAGAGATGGGTATGAGGGATTGATTGAGTTTGGAAGTTTCAAACACGATGTATCTTTGAAGAACATTGTAGGTACGTCGATGGCCTATAAACTGAAAGACGATCCTAAAGGGGATGGGATGAAGATACATAAGGCCATATATGGTTTGAACGGAAGAGCCAAGAAAAAGGGGATGGACAAGATTGATGATGTTCTAGAAGGACAAAAATCGGCTCAAAAGGTGATGGGCTATGTGCCACTATGTGCTCTACAATATGAGACTAAGAATGAGAGTCAACTGTATTACTCGTTCTACCTGTTGCTTGGGTGCATTGGAGTCCTGCTCAGAACAGTGCCAGAGAGTGCGAACTTAAAGGAAGATGAAAAAGAGAAAAGGAATATACAAGAAGCTATAAAGGGCGTACTTAAAGATATGGCCCAATTGCGCTGCTATGCCGTACCGAGCAAGGATAGTGGTAGCGCGACCCCCCAAGACGAAACAGAAACGAGCACAGAAGTGTTCATAACAGATGATGACGAATTTACAGAATTTGTAGAGAAGATAAGGACGTGGATAAATGCTTATTATGCACTTGAGAAGGCGATTCCTGCATACGTCATAGGCCGAATATTGACCCGTTTCCATCAGACAGCCATGAAAATAGAGGCTGATAATCTTGGCGATTATATGCACAGGATAGTGGTGGCTTTTATCAATGCCTGCTTGATAGAAGAATGCAAGGAGTATTTGCTGAGCAGGCATGAAGATGCCAGCTTGACAAAGCTGAATTTTAACAATGCGGTGACCAGCGACAAAGTTTTTGTTGACAATCTCTCGTATGTTACAAGCGAATATGAGGATACGCTTGTGTTGACTGGATGGATTGCAGAATCGCCCTTGATTTGGCCCTATCTGAAGAAAGAACTTGTGGATACGGCTGGATGGAGCAAATTAAAGGACTGCTATGATTCGAAGTTCGGAACTTATGAAGTGCTACAGCAGGTTGTGACCAAAGAAAGTCGTATCCCATTCCTTTATGCACGTGATACCTATATGGGAACATATACCTTCCTGCTAGCGAATGGCTACGATATACAGAAACTGGATGTTGCAGAGGTTAGTCAGGATCTTATTGATGAATTGAAAGATTATTTCTCTGCTTATGTAACTAAGAATAGTGTTGAGGGCTTCTTGACAAAACTTAAAAAAGCCCATATGGCACCATTTGCAGAGGAGGCTGAAACTGCTGCAGAATCTTAATTCTCAAGATGCTTACTCAATCGTATTTGCGTTATCTTTTTAGTGACGACCATTCTCTTCATTCGTATTATTTGGAGAGGAAGTCGGTCACACTCAATGACATTAAACGTAGTCTGATGCTTATAGAGCGTCAGAACAACGTGTTTATCCCCGACCATTATTACAGACTGGGGCAAGAGAATAGTTTTGCCAAACTTAACTCGCTTGGTGAACTGTTTACGGTGGGACTATTCAGATTGGCAAACGTGTATTTGGAGAATCGGGAAAAGAGGATATATGTGAAAGCAGAGTTGCAGAACGACTGGCAGTTGCTGCTGCCATATATGCCTCCGCTAATATTACAAGCAGTGAAGATATGGGGCTTGGCAAGTGTAGCAACGACTGATGCTATCAAATACATACATGATTACATAGCACCCAATATTACCTATACAGCCCTTCCCCGTCCATATATTCCCCAGATGGAACTGCTGTTGCACGAGCAGAATGGACTGAATGACTTGCATCTTCATCTTAACGGTGCATTGGAAACGGATATAACCTGGCAGGATTTTCTTCAATATCCCGACAAAGTGTATAAGGATATGAAAGATGCCATGAAGAAAGAAAAGGTAAAAGAGCAATATCTGTCGTTGACACCATATGCGGAACCGCAGTCATTCAAGGAATTGATAAAGATTGCGTTCGCTATCAGGGAGCAAATATTCAATGTGGTTTATTTCGGGAAATATGTTTGGAATAAAGGAAAACCTGCATCATTTTCGCAAATGCTTGATGCTATTGGTATCCAGGCACAAACATACGAGGGACGTAAGCACCCATTGACGAGAATAATAGGAGAAAAGATTCCTATCATGCAATTGGAATGTTATTTCTATATCAAGGTGCTTGATTATATTTCAGGGCATGATAGTGACGACACACTGATAATGCTGTTTCACTACTACCTGCTTATTTTAGGACTTACCAATCGGATGTTGGTACAGCAACCTCAGTGCTTTGGATTTGAAGAATTCCAAAAGTACACCATGAACGGCTTTAGGGAGTATAGTGAAGAGGTGTATTTGCGTCGATTCTACCAGATGGCTGGAAATGAATTGAATAACACTCGGATGCTTGAAGGACGTTTCTCGCCGAAAGACAGTATGATGAAAGATCAGGAACTGATTAACAAAATATATAGAGGATGGGAAGAACTTGGGAAATTGCAAACGGCATGCAATAACCCTGTCTCAGACCTAAAGCTAATAGCCCACTTTATAAAGCAACCGGAAAAAAGGCGAGATGAGTTCGTGCGTTTTAAGGCGTTAAGAAGTTCGCTTAGTCAGAAATCGAAGGCTTTGGCTGAACTGCGTGACAGCAAGAGCGAAGAAAGTAAGAAGGTTGTGGGCATAGATGCTGCCGCCAGTGAATTTGATACGCCACCAGAGGTGTTCGCACCGAGTTACTGTTTTCTGAGGGAGCGAGGCTATCAGCATTTTACCTATCATGCAGGTGAGGATTTCTTTCATATCCTTAGTGGACTCCGTGCGATGTATGAAGCCGTAGTGTATTTAAATCTGCAGCGTGGGGACAGAATAGGACATGGAACGGCGAGCGGTGTATCGCCTGAAGTGTGGAGAGATAATATCGGTGACCGTTTGCTGATAAGACAGGGGGAGTATCTCGATGATTTGATTTTCTCGTTCTACTTGATTAGTAAGGGAGATGATGAGGAATTAAAAAAGCTATTGCCAAGGATTGGTATGAAGATAGATGATATGAGCTATAGCATCTATCAGACTTATCTGCCAGTACTTGCCCATATTAAGGCCTGGCAGATGCGAGGTGAAGATCCAGAAGCGATAGCTCAAAAGACGAATCCCGATGACACGGAAAGACTGTTTCTGAAGTATCACCAGAAAGATACCGATGAAAGGTATAACAAGATTATTGAGGTAGCGACATACGATATATTCGACAGGGAGAACTTGGTGCGGATGCAGCAATTGCTGCTGAAAGAGCTGCATGACAGGGAAATCGTGATTGAAACCCTGCCAACGAGTAATGTCGTAATCGGTAATCACCATGACTTTGGTACGTATCATCTGTTGAATTGGCTTTCGTGGAAGAAAGCGGGGAAGCCGATACCGCCAATAGTGCTGGGTACGGATGACGTGGGTATTTTTGCTACCAACATATATAATGAGTATTGTAATCTGTATTGCCAATTGCTCTACAAAAAGCAGTGGAATTCGAATGAGATCATGGATGTGATAAGAGAGCTGGATTATAATGCGAAGATATATAGGTTTGGGGGGATGGAAGAAAAAGAATTGTAAATGATAATCTTACAATGCGCATAATTTGTATAAGACCTTTGAAGAGAGATCCAAACAATATAGACAAATGGTCGGTGTTGAAAGGATTGAAGGAGGAGGAATTCTATTACCTCTACGATGGATATGACATAACGAATGATTATATCTATCTGAGGGATAGGACGGTGCCTGATGGCTTGTATTATCCCAAGAGGTATGCCATAGGCGAAACGGAGGCAGAATTCAATGTTGATATATGTGCAATTGTTGGAGAAAACGGTGCCGGTAAGAGCACGCTGGTGGATATTTACATCCGTGTGATCAACAACTTGGCGGCTTTTGTATTCGGAGAGGAGTTCTTGTACCCCAAAGCAGAGCATCTGCATTTTATTTCAGGCGTATTTGCGGAGGTATATATTGAGATAGATAAGAAAATATACTGTATTCGCTGTTTTGATAATGCCATAGAGACTATAGAATTCAGTCTGAACAAGAAAGAACGCAGATACGCAAGACAAAGCCCTAATGTATTTTCTGCGGTCTTGGTAAAAGGAGACGTGTGCAAGCCACACTCGGAATATCTTGATATGCTGGCAGGACTATGTTATAATACGGTACTGAACTATTCAGTACATAGTTATAATTCTGTTGCCTATAGAGATGAAGACACCGCTGCAGCAAAAGAGATAAGCATAAGGAATAAGGGATTTGATGATGGATTCTACAGACCCAAGTTCATGTTTGACAAGAGAGGAAATGTGAGAAAGTTGGATAAAAAGCTGTTGGATAAACATTTCTCTGAAAGCTATTCGTGGCTAAGTGGTGTGTTTCATAAGAACGACGGATTTCAGACACCGATAGTCATCTCGCCTAAGAGAGACTATGGGATGATAGACATAAACAACGAGAATGACCTATCGAAAGAACGACTGCTTTCGCTTCTTTTCGTGGAGAACAAAAAAGAGAAGAAAGATGGCAAACGCTTCCCGTTCAGTGAGATTAATGACAAACTGAGAATAGAAGGTTTCTCACTATCAGCGAACACAGAGCGGATAAACAAATATAAGGAGGCCCCTGAAAACCATCCAGACCTGCCAGAGTATACAATAGAAGACTATGTAGACCTGCGGGATTTTATCAGAGATGAGTATGAAGAGGTATTCCACCTATCGAAGTATGACCGATATCACAAAGAGGCAGCCATCAATTATCTTGTGGCAAAGACCATCAAGATTATTATGACCTATCCCCGATATGAGAGTACAAGACTTTTCTTGGTACACAAACGGCTGAAATTGCGCGAATCTGATAAAACCGGACTAAGAAAGGACTTGAATGAACTCTGGCAAGACCATAGTCATATCACTATCAAGATGTGGCGGACGCTGAACTATCTTAGGTATGATCACATAGACAAACGAACATCGTTCCAAACGGGCCAGCTGGCAGATAGTATTAGCGCCATCATTGACAGTTACCCGGAAGGTCAGCCTGTACAGTTGCTGAATTATCCTCCAAGAAACACCAATGAGATGCTGCCGCCACCCATCTTTAACGTGGACTTCCATCTGTATGACATGGATGACACTAAGAAACGGCACAGAATAAAGTTCAGCACACTCAGCTCGGGTGAGAAACAGATAACCTATATACTATGTTCTTTGTTCTACTATATGATATGTCTGGATTCTGCCAAAGACTTCTGGCATACGAAAGACAACGAGAAGGAGCAGATAGAGTATAAACATATCAACGTGATTTTTGATGAGATAGAGCTGTATTTCCATCCTGAGATGCAGCGTA
>JAIKYE010000072.1 GCA_024683455.1 Bacteroidaceae bacterium | reverse complement strand
AGGTTAACGGTAATGGTATGACCAGCACCGTTGAAGACTCCAGCGTAATCTCCTCCAATAGCGATTTGAACAGTAGTGGCGCCCAAATCAATGTCAGCCGTCAGTACGGCATTGGCATTTCTTTGACCACCATTCACAAGTGTAGCAAACTCGGCAAAGTCTTCAGCAGACCCAATCTGGTACACGCCGTCAATCTTTTCGAGTGCTAGTGCTGATGTGCTGATAGTCGTCAGCATCACGAGCATTGATAAGAAAAACTTTCTCATACAGTTTTAGTTTAAGTTAGTGAATAAATTAATTATGTTTTTTCTTTGATTTTTCTGGTCAACGATGTACACAAAGATAGATATTTTTTGTTAAATGCAACAAAGTATGATAAAAAACTTCAAAAAATGTAAAGAAATACTTGATATTGGCTAAAATAATATATGTTATGATGGTAAATATGGTTAAATTTAACTATAAACGTATATCATTTGTTCGGCTTGTAAAATTAAATGTATATCTTTGTTGACCGTTTTAACAAAGAGAATAGATGAAATTCTATATAACAAACCTGCTAATGCTATTATTGCCAATCAGTGTGTTGGCACAGGAAACAACGGATACCACTCTTGTCATCAATGAGGTGCAGGTGGCCAATCTGGATCAGTATCTTGATAATGCCAATTGTTATGGCGGATGGATTGAACTTTATAATCCATCCTCTACAGCCATCACTCTGAGGAGTTATTATCTTTCAGACGGCGTAAATGAAATGCGCTTTCTGAGTTCTCACGGTTCTGTTCCTGCCAAGGGATTCAAGACTCTATGGTTTGACCATCATTATTCCGAGGGTACTTACGGCTCCAGTTCAAGACTGCAGATTCCTTTTAAGTTGGATGTCGAAGGTGGAACTATCAGCATACTAAACTTGGATAAGTCTGTGGTGGCATCTGTGGCATACCCGCCAGCTGTTCCACGATGTTCATGGGCGCGTACTAGGGATGGCGGAGAAGAGTGGGGAACCACGGGTGAACCTACTCCTGGGGCAACGAATGCTAATAGCCGTTTTGCAGAAATGCGTATGGAGGCTCCCGTTGTTGATACGGACAGTAGAGTGTTTACAAAATCTTTTTCTGTGAAGGTGAACATCCCGTCTGGTGCAACTCTGAGATATACTACCGACGGTAGTACGCCTACCGCCATTAACGGGGCGACAAGTGATGATGGAATGTTTACTATTGACAAGACAACAATCTTACGTCTTTGTTTTATAGGGGATGGCTATCTGCAAAGTCCCGTAGTAACGCGTAGTTATATCTTCCAAAATCACGACTACTATTTACCTATTCTCTCTGTATGTTCTGAGCCAAAGAATTTCTTTGACAGCAAAGTGGGTATCTTTGTAAAAGGAACCAATGGCATGAGCGGAAACGGACAGAGTACAGCCTGCAACTGGAATATGGATTGGGAACGACCCATAAATATGGAGTATATGGTTCCGGAGAAAGATGAAAACGGTGATGTCCAGTATTCTGTTGTGCTAAACCAAGAAGCAGACGTGGAGATTTGCGGTGGATACACACGAGCTTATGGAGGGGGATATGTAGATGGTAAGTATTGGGAGACGCGTAGCTCTTTCCGCATAAAAACAGATAAGAGGTATGAGGGTGTTAATGTAATAGACTATCCAGTCTTTCCTTCGAAAATTCATAACAAGTACCGTTGCTGGCAAGTTCGTAATGGCGGCAATGATACAGATGCGCGTATCAAAGATCCTGGTGTCCAAATGATGGTGTTGAAGAGCGGATTCTATGTTGACTGTCAGGATTACCAACCTGCCCATGTTTTCTTGAACGGGGATTATTACGGTATGCTCAATATCAGAGAGAGCAACAATAAGCATTATGCTTATAGTAACTATGGAATCGACTTTGATGACATGGACCAGTTTGACTTGAGCAATGCGCAGTATAACCAAAAGGTGGGAGACAACAAAGCATGGCTGCAGTTGCAGAAGTTAGCCCAGAATCTGGCACAGACAAAGTCGGAGGAGACCTATAGCCAGATTTGCGACCTTTTGGACATGGATGAATACATTAACTACATGGCATTGGAATGCTATCTGGGACCTTCGGACTGGATTACTAATACCAATAATATCAAGGGATTCCGCAGTCGTTCGGATGGAAAATTTCATTTCGTGCTTTTTGATGCCGACTCGGCGTTTGGAACATCAAAAATGCTTACTGAAGTGCTGAATACAAGCGGGGGAGCAAATGTGGATGACTTATTCCGTAACCTTATGAAGTACGATCCCTTCCGCCGACAGTTTATGGATGCATTTTGCATTGTAAATGGAAGTGTGTTGGAACCATCCAGATGCGAGCAGATAGTAAGGGATATATACAATAACATCAATCCTGCATTATCATTTGAGGGAGGTCACTCAAATACAAATCTGATTAGCAACGTATGGTCTGCATATAATGGATCTCGTATCTTTAATATGCAGGATTATTTCCGTCTCACTTATTCTCTCTATGCTGATCTCTCTGCTAACATTCCTGAGGCACGCCTCGCATTAAACGGTCAAGAAATTCCTACAGGGAAATTCTCTGGTTATTTGTTTTCTTACAAAGACCTTCCTATACAGATTTCGGCAAAAGCACCTGCTGGATATAAGTTTGTGGGATGGCAGTCCAGAAGTAATACGGCATCAATAAAGGCCTTAATACCAGAACGTTCTAA
Source organism: Bacteroidaceae bacterium (assembly GCA_024683455.1). GTDB lineage: Bacteria > Bacteroidota > Bacteroidia > Bacteroidales > Bacteroidaceae > Physcousia. The sequence goes on along the minus strand of JAIKYE010000072.1, from coordinate 59,767 downwards.
TTGGATGTATTACGACCAAGGAAGTATGGATAATTATGATTGGAAGTCAATCTCTTTTCCTGAGTCGCAGAAAGGTTGGCGTACAGGATTGGCTCCCTTTGGCTATGCCAGAGATGGATACTATATGCAGGAAAACGCAGCCACAAAATTGGATTATGGTTCAAATAGCAGTCAAAAGCGTCCTACCTATTATTTTCGCAATACTTTTAATCTGAACACTACACTTTCTGACGAAGACGTTCTCACGTTTAATTATCAGGTAGATGATGGTATGATGCTATATGTAAATGGTCATGAAGTGGGAGGATATTATGTTACCAGCGGGTCTAAGTACAAGGACTATACTACAGGTGGTCACTATGAATCGGAACAACCTTATTCGGGCAGTCTCGTCATTCCACATGAATATCTGGTTAAAGGAAATAATCAGATTGCCGTTGAGATAAAGAATGCATCGGCAGGTAGTTCGGATATGTGGTTTGACGGTTGGCTTACGCTCTCAAGCAATGATGCAGAAATGGTTGCTGTAGAAGAATCTATAGATTTACATAGTATTTTTGACAGTAATAGTAGCTTCATATTGAGCGCTATGTTTGAACCCATTTCCGATGAGCAGCAAAGGTTGGAAGTAGGCGCTTCTCCCTTGCGTATCAACGAGGTAAGTGCAGGCAATGATATATATGTCAGCGATTATGGAAAGAAGTCTGATTGGTTGGAACTGTACAATACTTCAGATAAAGATATTAGCCTTGAGGGTTTTTATTTGAGTGACAATAGAAACAAACCACAGAAGTATCAGCTAAAGCAGGGTGTGGTGCCAGCACATGGAACCTGTATTATCTGGTGTGACGGAAAGGATACCTTTGAGCAGTTGCATGCTCCTTTTAAATTGGATAATGCCGATGGCGCTTGCGTTAGCATTCAGGCGGTAGATGGCTCTTGGGCCGATTGTCTTGAATACTTGGAACAAGGAAAGTGGCAGACGTACGGCAGATATCCTGATGGCTGTAACATGGCTACTATCCTGAATCAACCTACCATAGAGAAGAGCAACAAAATAGGGATGATGGACTATAATGCCATCACAGCCGACGAATGGTTGGGGCAAGAAAAAACGATTACACTTGCTTTGGCAGAAGGGTGGAACTGGACATCGCACAATATGGCAGAAAAGGTGGACAAGAGCCGATTTGTCACCAATGCTTTATGTCTGCAGGGACAGGATGCCATTTTCCGATATAATGAAGAATCTGGATGGCAGGGAACCTTACAAGCCTTAGAAGCTGCCCAAGGATATAAAGTGCAGATGAAGAATGCTGCAGATGTTACACTGCGTGGTGCTATTTATGATGTCAACAAACCTGTTGCCCTTCAACAAGGATGGAACTGGATAGGTTGTCCTCTCTTTAATGCCACAAACTTGGAGGCGGCTCTTGCAAATTATATCCCCCAAGAGGGTGACAAGGTGGTTGGGCTTGATGCCTTTGCTACTTATGAGAACGGTCAGTGGTATGGCTCGCTTACGACATTGCAGCCAGGTCAGTCATACCTTCTATATACAACTCAGGAACAGGAGTTCTGTTGGCAGAGCTTGAGCCCGCTTAGGACGAACAAAAGACATTATGCTCCCACCGTTCAGACAGAAGACGGAGCATGGGAAACCAACATACATGCTTATCCTGACGTCATGACGTTGGTTGCCAGTGTGCAAACCGATGATGATGTTTCTCTCGACGGCCGTTATTATGTGGGCGCATTTTGTAGAGATGAATGCAGGGGCGTGGGTGTTTTAGATGGGGACTTGCTCTTTATGAATATTCATGGAGAGGGGGCAGATTGTCTTTCGTTCCGTTTGCTGGATGCTCAAGGTGAGAGTTATGGATCAACAAATTCTGCTGTATTCCAGTCGCAAACTCAATTGGGAACAGTGCAAGAGCCCTACACGTTGTTCTTTGGCAGTCAGGATGTTATAGATGAGATTAAACCTACTATTGCATCAAATTCCAAGATACGTAGTGTTGAGTATTACAACCTTCAAGGACAAAGAATCTTCAATGTTCAATCTTCAATGTTCAATGGAATAAAAATCCGTAAGGTAATCTACGAGGATGGAAGCGTGAAGGTGGCTAAATTTCAATAACTTCCAAGTCTTTGAATTCTCCCTTGTCCACAGAGAAGCGAACAAGGGTGCGAACCGTTTGCCAGCCTTGTAGTCCGGCTGCTCCTGGATTGATGTGCAATAGTTTTAGTTGAGGATCGAATTGTACCTTCAATATGTGGCTGTGTCCGCTGATAAAGAGTTTGGGAGGTCTTGCGTATAGTTGCTGGCGTATGCGAGGGTCGTATTTACCTGGGTAGCCGCCGATATGTGTCATGAGGATGTCTGCCTCCTCACAAGTCCAACGCAGTCTCTCAGGAAACATGCGTCTTACATCTCCTCCGTCAATATTGCCGTGGACTGCTCGTAGGGGAGCAATCTCTTGCAAGCGTTCCACCAATTCCATGCTACCAATATCTCCTGCATGCCAAATCTCGTCGCATTCGCCGAAGTACTTGGCATAGCGTTCGTCCCAATAGGCGTGAGTATCGCTAAGCAGTCCAATCCGTTTCATGTTTCTTTATCTTGGGTATCATATAGGCTAGAATGCCTGCTGCTAGGAAGAAACTAATGGCATCTGAGATGGGCATGCTGTACCAGATACCGTCCTGTCCCCAAATTGGTGGCAGGAAGTATATCAGGGGTACCAGTATCAGCATTTGGCGTGTCATGCTCAGGAAGATACTCTTGCCAGCATGGCCTATGCTTTGGAAGAAATTTCCTATCACTATCTGTGCACCTACCAGTGGGAACATCGCCACTATGATACGATAGGAGTAAGTGGCAATGCCAGTCAATTCCTCACCTGTTCCGAAGATGCTGATAATGTATTCGGGGATTAGCTCTCCCACTAGTGTGGCAAAACAGGTGATGCAAGTAGCGACACCAATGGTGTATCGCAGTACACGCCAAACACGGTCGTTCTTGCGTGCTCCCCAGTTATATCCAGCTATGGGCTGCATGCCTTGCACCAGACCTATAACCATGGTTACGAACAGCATGACAATTCTGTTTACGACGCCGTGGGCACCGATAGCCATGTCGCCTCCATAATCCCTTAGTCTGTTGTTGATAAAAAGCACTACTATGCAGGCGCATGAGTTTACCAAGAAAGGGCTCAGGCCTATGACGATACACTGGCGTATGATATTTAGGTCGGGTTTGTAGATGCCTCTGCGCAGGTGTAGCAACTCTGTCGGTCTGCTGAACAACTTCAACTGGACACACAGAGAAACGCCTTGACTGATAACTGTTGCCCAGGCAGCTCCTGCTATTCCCCAATGGAAAACAAAGATGAATAGCGGATCCAAGATGGTATTGATGATGATGGTCAGGAAGGTACAGTTCATGGCTATGGTAGGATGTCCTGCACTTCGCAGAATGGCGTTTAGTCCGAAATAGAGATGTGTCACCACGTTGCCCAACAGGATGATGAACATATATTCGTAGGCATAGGGTAGGGTGGCACTGCTGGCCCCGAACAGCATTAGAATGTCATTCAGGAAGTAGATGCATACGGCTGCGAAAAGTGTTCCCAACAGCAGGTTAAGTGATATGGTGTTACCCAGAATGTGTTGGGCTGTGTCGTATTTTCCCTGTCCTAATCTGACACTGATGGTTGTACTGGCTCCTACGCCTACCATAGCGCCGAAGGCAGCAGACAGGTTCATGAAGGGACTGGCTACAGCCATTCCGCTGATGGCAATGTCGCCTACTCCCCAGCCTACAAAGATGCTGTCGGCTATGTTGTAAAGGCTGCTGGCTACCATGGCTATAATGGCAGGTGTGGCGTATTGCCAAAGCAGCACTCCAATCTTCTTTTCTCCCAATTCTGTTGGTACGTATTGTTGTTTGTTCTTCATCCCTGAAAACTTTTGCGGCTGCAAAGGTACGATTAAGTGAGCGGAATACAAAAGAAAAGTTTATTTTTCTTTTTGTTCCCGAACGAAAGTACTTTCGAAAATAATTCAAAGGTACGATTAAGTGAGCGAAAATACTTTCGAGGCAAAATCTCAAAGGCAGGTGTTTCTTTTCAAAAAAAAGCTGTTTCATAGACATTGTATTTCTTTTTTTCTTAACTTTGCAGTCGAAACTTGAAAAATGAGACATTATTATAAGAAGAAAACAACATTATTTATAAGGAAATGAGTACTCAAGTAGAAAAGATTAAGGAGTTGGTTGAACTCCGTACCAAAGCCCGTGTGGGTGGTGGCGAAAAAGCTATTGAGAAGCAGCATGAGAAAGGCAAATATACAGCCCGTGAGCGTATTGCTATGTTGCTTGACGAAGGTAGTTTCGAAGAAATGGATATGTTTGTACAGCATCGTTGTACAAACTTCGGTATGGAAAAGAAGCATTATCTGGGTGATGGCGTGGTAACCGGTTGTGGTACTATCGATGGTCGTCTGGTTTACGTTTTTGCTCAAGACTTCACCATCAGCGCCGGTTCTCTTTCTGAGATGCTGGCTAGCAAGATATGCAAGATTATGGATATCGCCATGAAGGTAGGTGCTCCTGTTATTGGTCTGAACGATTCTGGTGGTGCCCGTTTGCAGGAGGGTATCAACGCCCTTGCCGGTTATGCCGAGATTTTCCAGCGTAACATCATGGCCAGCGGTGTTATCCCTCAGATTAGTGCAATCATGGGTCCCTGCGCCGGTGGTGCTGTTTACAGTCCTGCGCTGACAGACTTCACCGTTATGATTGAGAATACCAGCTATATGTTCCTTACGGGTCCTGGTCCAGTTAAGGCTGTCTTGGGTGAGGTTGTTACTCAGGAGCAACTGGGTGGTGCAAGTGTTCATTCTACAAAGAGTGGTGTAACACATTTTACAGCCAGCACCGAAGAAGAAGGTATTGCTCTTATCAAGAAGCTCCTCAGCTACATTCCTCAGAACAATATGGAGAAGACTCCTGTTGTAGAATGTACAGATCCCATCGATCGTAAGGAGGACTTCCTGAACGAGATTCTGCCTGACAATCCCAACCACCCTTACAATATGTACGAGGTGATTGCTGGTATTGTTGATAATGGCGAGTTCCTTGAGATTCAACCCAAGTTTGCCAAGAATATCATTATCGGTTTCGCTCGCTTCAATGGTCAGAGTGTTGGTATTGTTGCTAACCAGCCCAACCAGTTGGCTGGCGTGCTCGACTGTAATGCCAGCCGCAAGGGTGCCCGCTTCGTTCGTTTCTGCGATGCGTTTAATATTCCCATTGTAACCCTTGTTGATGTTCCTGGGTTCCTTCCCGGTACAGGTCAGGAGTACAATGCTGTTATCCTGCACGGAGCCAAGTTGCTTTATGCTTACGGAGAAGCTACCGTGCCCAAGATTACCGTTACCTTGCGTAAGAGTTATGGTGGTAGCCACATCGTAATGAGCTGTAAGCAGCTGCGTGGTGATGCTAACTATGCATGGCCCAGTGCAGAGATTGCCGTTATGGGTGCCAGTGGTGCTGCCAGTGTTCTTTATGCCAAGGAGGCAAAGGAGTTGAAGGCTGAGGGTAAGGAAGAAGAGGCTAAGCAGTTTATGGCCGACAAGATTGCTGAGTACGAGAACTTGTTCTCTAATCCCTATCAGGCAGCCAAGTATGGTTATATCGACGATGTCATCGAGCCTCGTAATACTCGTTTCCGTATTATTCGCGCTTTGGAGCAGTTGAAGAACAAGAGATTGACCAACCCTGCCAAAAAGCATGGTAACATTCCTTTGTAAGCAAATAAAAGTTTATAGTTATGACATTATTAACAGTAACTTCATCAGCGTGGGGCACCGCAGGTATCTGCGTAGGTGTGGTCTTTGCCATACTGCTTGTGTTGGTGCTTGTGCTGGGCGTCTTTAGTCTTGTTGCCAAGCGTGCTAATAAGCAGCAGACAGGACTTAAGACATTCGCTTTAGCTCCAGGAAAGCATGCTGATGCTGCTGATGGTGACGACCTTGTTGTGGTTGCCACAGCTCTATATCTATATCTTAACAGTGTCCATGATGAGGAGAGTGGTGTAATCACTATCAAAAACACTCAGCCTTCAAACTGGCACGCAGTATTAAACCCAAGATTATAATAGCATAAAAAGATGAAAGAGTTCAAATTTAATATAGGTGGTAAAGAACATTCTGCCCATGTCGTGGAGCATGAGGATACCCTTGAGGTAACCGTAGATGGCAAGATCTACACCGTAACTTTGCCCGAGCGCAAACCTGCAGAAAAGCCCGTAGTAAAGCCTGTTGTAGCTGCAGCCGCTCCTGCAGCCGCTCCTGCTGCTAAACCCGCAGCTGCTCCTGCTGGTAGTAATGTGGTAACAGCTCCTCTGAATGGTAAGATTACTCAGGTATTGGTAAAGGCTGGTGATCAAGTTGCTGCCGGTGATACGGTAGTAATGCTTGAGGCTATGAAGATGGAAAATAGCATTACAGCTGAGGCAGCTGGTACCGTTAAAGCCGTTCTCGTAAACGTTGGCGACCAAGTGGATGGTGGTCAGGCTCTTGTGGAACTGGCATAAGGCAGTACAATGATAAGCAGATAGTAAATTAAACTAAGTATTGCCATGAAACAGATTAAGATTCTTAGCATATTGGCTCTGATGCTTTTAGTATGTGCGCCTGTTATGGCTGCTGGCTTTAATGCAGAAGAGGGTATAAGTAAGTTTTTTGAGGAGATGGGTTTTGTGTCCTTCTTCTTTGGCGAGGGCTGGAAGAATGCCGTAATGATTTTCATCGGCTGCTTCCTGCTCTACCTTGCCATAAAAAAGGAATATGAACCTCTGTTATTGCTTCCCATTGCCTTTGGTATGATTCTTACAAACCTGCCTGGTGCCGGAATGTTTGATTCAAATTTATGGAACGAACATTTCCTGAAGGAAGGTGCCGAAGGCTACCATTCGTATGGCTATATAATGGCACATGGTGGATTGCTGGATATACTATATATAGGAGTGAAGGCGGGTATCTATCCATGTCTGATTTTCCTGGGAGTGGGAGCAATGACCGACTTTGGCCCATTGATTGCTAATCCCAAGAGTCTCTTGTTGGGTGCTGCTGCTCAGATAGGCATCTTTGCTACCTTTCTGGTAACACAGACGGATTTGCCTGTCTTTGGCTTTACTGCTGCGCAGGCTGCTTCTATTGGCATTATTGGCGGGGCTGACGGCCCTACGGCTATTTTCCTTACTAGTAAGTTGGCTCCCGAATTGCTGGGTCCCATTGCTGTTGCTGCTTATAGTTATATGGCTTTGGTTCCTGTTATTCAGCCGCCCATCATGAAGCTTCTTACAACTGAAAAAGAACGTAAGATTCGTATGTCTCAGTTGCGAGAGGTCAGCAAGAAGGAAAAGATATTCTTTCCCATTGTCGTAGCTATCGTTGTTTCTTTGGTTGTCCCCTCAGCAGGTACGCTTATCGGCTGCCTGATGCTGGGTAATCTTATGAAGGAAAGTGGTGTGGTTGATCGTCTGAGCAAAGCTGCGCAAAACGAGTTAAATAACATCGTTGTCATATGCTTAGGTCTTACTGTTGGTGCAACAGCAACAGCTACTTCATTTATGAATTGGCAGACGTTGGGTATCCTTTGCGTGGGTATTGTGGCTTTCGGTATTGGTTCTGCCGGTGGCGTGCTCATGGCTAAGATTATGAATCTTTTCCTCAAGGAGAAGATAAATCCCCTTATTGGTTCTGCAGGTGTGAGTGCTGTTCCAATGGCAGCTCGAGTTAGTCAGACTGTAGGTCAGGAAGCTGATAAACGCAACTTCCTACTCATGCACGCTATGGGACCCAATGTGGCCGGTGTGATAGGCTCTGCCGTTGCAGCTGGTATTTTGCTTAGTTTCTTAGGTTAGCAATGTTATGAAGTAATATTGGTTATGCCGATATGGCGATAATTATGAAAATACACAACGAAAAATGAAGAAAAAACTCTTTATATTCATGCTGGTAGCCTCTACGACTGCCAGTATGCTTTTTGCTCAACAGGACTGGAGCAAAGCGCGTCAGGAAATTCACGACAACATCCGTCTCTCTGCCAGCAACCTTCTGGCATACGTTGACCCTACAGAGGCTGATGTGCTTACTCCCACTCCCAAAGGTTATGAGCCCTTCTATATGTCGCATTATGGCCGTCATGGTAGCCGTTGGCTGTGTGGCGATGGCGAGTATCAGGATGTGCTGGTACCCTTGCGCAAGGCTCATGATTTGGGCAAACTGACAGCTACAGGTGAGCAGATGTTGGCTGATGTTGAGAAGTTCTATCTCTGTTGCGATAAGCGTGCAGGCGACCTCACCACTGTTGGCGAGCGGCAGCATCACCGCATTGGCAAGCGTATGACAGAACATTTTCCCACCATCTTTGGCTCCAAGAACAGCCAGGTGGATGCCCGCAGTACCGTTGTCAAGCGTTGCATCATGTCTATGATGGCCGAGTGTGAAGAGCTTACTGCTTTCAATCCCAAACTTAGGATTCACAACGATGTGGGCGACTGCTTCCAGTACTATCTGGCACCTGCTGCGCCTGACGAGATTAAGAAGGCTATCAAGAAGCGTGGCAATGTAATCGATAAGTATCGCAAGAAATTTATCCACCCCGAGCGCTTTATCAACTCTATCTTTAACGATCAGGTTTATGTTCGCGATAGCGTAGAGCAGATTCCCTTTATGCGCCATGTCTTTAATGTTGCTAGCAACATGCAGAGCCACGACAACGGCATCGATATGTATCATTACTTTACTGAGGAGGAGTGCTACGACATCTGGCGTGCGCATAATATAGATTGGTACACAGGTTACGGTGCTTGTCTCACAAGTGATAAAAGGGCTCCCCTGCGTGTTAGCGGTTTGCTGAAGAACTTCATCGAGACAGCCGATACCATTGTTAACAACAAGAGCTTTGTTGGCGCAACTTTGCGCTTTGGTCACGAAGTATATGTTCTTCCTATGGCAACCCTCATGGAGTTGGGCGATGCGGGTATCGAGGTGTCCGACCTCGACCGTCTGGATTACTCATGGGCCAACTATCGTATCTTCCCTATGGCAAGTAATGTACAGCTTATCTTCTATCGTCCCAAGAAAGGTAAAGATGGTGATGTCTTGGTTAAGGCTCTGCTCAATGAGCGTGAGGTTACTCTTCCTGGCACACCTGTCACAGGTCCCTACTATAAGTGGGCAGACCTTAGGGCATACTATCTGAAGAAGATGTCTGTTTTATAGGCTTTAGATGTCAGACTTTAAATTCCCTCTCTTCGGAGAGGGATTATATTTTAGAATGAAAAACGGAAAATTGCTTATAGCATTCCTGTTTTGTTGCCTAACAATTCAAGCGCAAGATGATGTGATGACCTTGCGTCTGATGACCTATAATATTCAACATGGGGCAGGGAAGGATGATGTGATAGATCTTGAACGTCAAGCAAATGTGATAGGAAACGCAAGCCCTGATGTGATAGGTCTACAAGAGGTAGATAGTTGTGTCAAACGATCCAATAAAGTTCATCAGGCATCCGTTATGGCTAAGTCCCTTGGAATGTATTGTACCTTTGGACCTGCCATTCCTCTTACTGGTGGAAAGTACGGTGTAGCGATTCTCAGTAAGGAAAAGCCTATGTCTCACCGCAATATTCCTTTGCCGGGAAAAGAAAAAAGGACTCTTTTAGTATGTGAGTTTGAGGAGTATGTGTTTGCTACTACACATCTTGCTCTTGAGGAGGAGAATCGTTTAACATCGTTAGAGATTATTTTGGAGGAAGCAGCCCGCTGGGAAAAACCCTTCTTTCTCTGCGGAGATTGGAATGATGAACCGTCTTCTACGTTAATTGTGAATATGAAGAAGAGTTTTGTATTCTTAAACAATATCACAAACAGTAGCGCCAACTACACCTTTCCTGCGGGTACACCTAAAAAGATTATTGACTACATAGCTAGCTACGGACGAGTCATAAAGTCTATACGTAAGCGTCAGGTTCTGAACGAGCCTGATGCTTCAGACCACCGCCCTGTCCTGGTTGAAATAAGACTGGATCGCTATACAACACCCATATTCTCCCCAAAGGAGGATGTTGTTAATACACAATCAAACGAAGTATATGACCTCCAAGGCCGGAGTGTCAATTCAAAATTATCCAAAGGAATTTATGTTGTTAATGGAAAAAAGTTGTGCGTAGGCAAGTAGGAAATGAAATTCTGTTCTTTTTATCGAGTTTGTTACGCAATTTTGTCTTTTTTTGTACGCGACCTTCCTTTATTCTTTCTTTCATCTTCCCATCAGCTATCCTAAAATTTCATTTTAGCAGAAGAATTACAAAAAGAAAGTGATTTTTTCTTTGTTTGAACAGAATATTTTCCTATTTTTGTGCCGTAATAGGCACTATATAGATTGAAAATAATAAACTAAAAATATTAAACTAAAATGAAACGAAACTACATTGTTTGTATTTTATTCGCCTTGTTGGGCTGCCTGAACATGCAGGCTTATGACTTTGAAGTAGGTGGCATCTACTACAACATTACGGGAACTGACTCCGTATCTGTTGCTTTTGGCGTAAACCGTTATGAGGGAAGTATAACAATTCCTGCAACTGTTCAGTATGAGTCAGAGGTGTACAACGTTGTTGCCATAGATAGTGCAGCCTTTTACTATTGTACAGGTATGACCTCTATTGCTCTTCCTGAGAGTGTTACAAAGATTGGTATGTCTGCATTTAGAAACTGTTCAGGTCTTACGTCGCTGACAATCCCTGCAGGCGTAACATCTATTGCATACTCAGCTTTCTTTGGCTGTAGCGGTCTGACAACTATTAATCTTCCAGCAGGTGTGACAACCGTTGAGCCATACACATTCTTTGGCTGTAAGCGTCTGACTTCTATTAACCTTGGCGGTATCAGCAAGATTGGTGGTTCTGCTTTTGCTGGTTGTGTTGCCTTGTCAAATGTTGTTCTCCCTGAGACTTTGACAGTGATTGAAAGTCATACTTTTGAAGGCTGTTCGGGTCTGAAGTCTGTTAATATTCCTGCTGGTGTAAAGAATATCGGTGACTATGCTTTCCGTAATTGTGGATTGACATCAATAGCTTTCCCAGAAGGTGTAGCTCAGATTGGTCGTTATACCTTCGAAGGTTGTACAGGGCTAACTTCATTGTATTTCCCCAGTAGTATAAAATCAATTTCTTTTTCTTCTTTTGTTGGCTGTACAAATCTTGGTTCTATTATTGTTGCTGACGGTAATACAGTATATGATTCACGTAACAATTGTAATGCTGTTGTTGAAACATATATTGTTGACGCCAAAACAGAGAAGAAAGCTTATAGGTTGATTTTGGGATGTAAGAGTTCTATTATTCCTGAGGGTGTAGATGAAATCGCTTCTTATGCTTTTATGAACTGTACAGGTCTCGCCAATTTGATTATTCCTGAAAGTGTTAGCAGTATTGGTGTTTCTTCTTTCCAAGGCAGTGATTTGACTTCCGTTGTTATTCCCGAGGGTGTTGCCACTATTGATTCTGATTGTTTCGCAGACTGTAAGAGCTTGACTTCTGTCACCCTGCCTAAAACAGTGAAGAATATCTATGATGGTGCATTTAAGAACTGTACTGCTTTAGAAACTTTCTATTGTAATGTTGAAGCGGATAATTCGAAAGTAAACATTTCTGTTGCTGCGGATGCGTTTGATTCTACTCCTATAGAGCAGGTTACTCTCTATGTTCCAGAGAACTCTGTTGAAAAATATGGAGAGGTCGCACCTTGGAATCAGTTTGCCGCAATCATGGTAATAGGCGAGAATTTGGTATCACCGCAGAAGGATTCTGAAACTGCAATCGAATCACTAAAGGGCGCTGGAAAGGTTCAGCAGGTTTACGGTCTTGGTGGTCAGCAGTCATCTAAGCTTCAGCGTGGCATTAATGTTGTGCGTATGAGCGACGGTACAACACGTAAAGTGCTTGTGAAGTAAGTTATTGACACTTTTTGAGTTAAATCATATTGTACGCTCAGTACTGGAATCCTCCTTAGATGAGGAGTACTGGGTAGAAGGAGAGCTCGCCGATGCCTCTGTAGGCTTCGGCGGACATTTCTATGGTGAGATGGTTCAGAAGGACGAGCAGGGTAAAAATATTGTAGCTCGTGCCCGTGTTACCTGCTGGGCTCGTAATTATAATATAATAAGTCTGCGCTTCCAGAAAGATACGGGCGAGACCCTTCGTCGCGGTCTCCAAGTTAAGCTATTGGTAAGGGTCACCTTCCACGAACAATATGGCTATGCCCTGAATATTCTTGATGTCGATAGTTCCTTTACGTTGGGTGATATGGCCAAGCGCCGTAGGGAGATCCTGAACCAGCTACAACAGGATGGCATTATCAACGATAACAAGGCACTTCCACTGCCAAGACTTTTACATCGAATTGCAGTTGTGAGTAGTGCTACAGCAGCAGGGTATGGTGATTTCGTGAATCAACTCCAGCATAACGAGTATGGTCTTCACTTCTGCATCCAGCTTTTTCCTGCCGTAATGCAAGGACAGCATGTGTCAGAGAGCGTTGTCAGTGCTATAGAGAATATCCTGCAGGTAGAGGAATCGTTTGACTTAGTGGTTATTATCAGAGGTGGAGGTGCTACCGGAGATTTGTGCGACTTTGACTCTTATCCTTTGGCGGCCTGTATAGCACAATGTCCTTTACCTGTGGTAGTGGGGATAGGACATGAACGTGATGAGACTGTATTGGATTATGTTGCTCACACCCGCGTAAAGACTCCTACGGCAGCTGCAGCTTTCATCATAGATTATCAAGCCCAAGAGGCTGCTTTGTTGGATGATATGTACCGTAGAATTGTCAAAAATGCAGAATTGTCTATTCAGAAAGCACGTCAACGTATGGAGCATTTACAAAAGATGTTGCCAATCTTGTTTTTGAACTTCAGGGAAAAGCAAGATGCTCAATTGCAACTGTTGCTACGCAGATTTCAAACAACTGTGCTACGAACGATGGAGCAGGAACGTCATAGGCAAATGCTTCTGCAGCAACGTTTAACATTGTTAGACCCAAAAGCATTGCTAAAGCGTGGTTATAGTATTACAACTTGCGGTGGAAAGATTGTTCGGTCATCGTCTGACGTGTTTGAAGGTGAAGTAATAACAACAAGCCTGCAAGAAGGCGAAATACATTCAAAAGTTATATTATGCAAGAAGAATTGACGTACGAACAGGCAATGGATCAACTGGAGGCTCTGGCCTCTAAAATGGAGCGCAATGAAATTGGCATAGACGAAATGGCAAAGGAACTACAGAAAGCTCAGACCTTGATGAAGTTTTGTAAGGAACGTCTATATGAGTCGGAGAAAAACTGCAATTCATTACTCCAGATGGATGAAAACTCGTAACATTGGCTTTCGCTAGACTTACTTTCGATTGGAAAGGGAAAGAAAAATTCATTTTCTTTTCTCTATTCGCTCTCTTATTTGTAACTTTGCACTCAAATTCGCATAAAACAGTAACATATGAACGAAATTGACTGGAGTAGCCTTTCATTTGGCTACATGAAGACTGATTATAATGTACGTTGCTATTATCGCAATGGTGCTTGGGGTGAGATTGAGACCTGCAGTGAGGAGACAATACCCTTGCATATGGCCGCAACTTGCCTGCATTACGGGCAGGAAGCTTTCGAGGGCCTGAAGGCATACCGTTGTCCCGATGGCAAGGTGCGCGTGTTCCGTGCCGACGAGAATGCAGCCCGCCTGCAGAGTACATGCCGTGGCATTCTGATGCCCGAACTCCCCACGGAGAAGTTCATAGAGATGGTAGAAAAAGTGGTTCGCCTGAATGAACGTTTTATTCCTCCTTATGAGAGTGGCGCTACTTTATATATACGTCCCCTGTTGATTGGTACTAGCGCTCAGGTTGGTGTTCATCCTGCTGATGAGTACCTGTTCTTGATCTTTGTTACTCCCGTTGGGCCCTACTTCAAAGGTGGCTTTGCTACTAATCCTTATGTGATTATTCGCGAGTACGACCGTAGTGCTCCACTTGGAACTGGTATTTATAAAGTAGGTGGTAACTACGCCGCAAGTCTTCGTGCTAATAAGATGGCGCATGATTTGGGTTATAGTTGTGAGTTCTACCTGGATGCTAAGGAGAAAAAATACATTGATGAGTGTGGCGCAGCCAACTTCTTTGGTATTAAGGATAATACATACGTTACCCCTAAGAGTACCAGTATTCTTCCTAGTATTACCAACAAGAGTTTGATGCAATTGGCTATGGATCTTGGGCTGAAGGTAGAACGTCGTCAGATTCCTGAGGAGGAACTGTCTACCTTTGAAGAGGCTGGTGCTTGCGGTACGGCTGCTGTTATCAGTCCCATTGAGCGTATTGACGATCTGGAAAACAAGAAAAGCTATATCATTAGCAAGAATGGCGAACCGGGTCCTATCAGTACCAAACTCTATAATAAACTGCGTAATATCCAGTATGGTATTGAACCGGATGTACACGGTTGGACACGCGTTGTGATTGAGTAATAATAAATAATGATAATAAAAAAAAGAGTAAGTTTTTCTTACTCTTTTTTTGTGTTTACGATGGTTGTGGGAGGTTGTTCTTGGTTGCGCTTGTCTGTTTGTGTTACAACTTTTGCTGCCAACTGCAGAAAAGCTTGCCCTGTAATAGATGAGGGGTCAAGGGCGGCAGGTGTGCCATTGTCGCCCGACTCACAAATGTCTTGAACAATGGGAATCTGTCCTAGTAAGGGTACTCCCATTTTTTCTGCCAGTTCCTTTACACCTTCCTTGCCAAATAGGTAATATTTTTCTTCAGTATGCTGGGCTGGAGTAAACCATGCCATGTTCTCTACTAGTCCCAAAACGGGCACGTCGACCTTTTCGTTCTGGTACATGTTTATGCCTTTGCGCACATCTGCCAGTGCCACCTGTTGGGGTGTGCTTACGATCACTGCACCTGTGATAGGAAGTGTCTGAACAAGGGTAAGATGTATGTCACTGGTTCCTGGAGGGGTATCAAGGATAAAGTAGTCTAGGTTGCCCCAGTTGGCATCGCCAATGAGCTGTTTCAGCGCATTGCAAGCCATTCCGCCTCGCCATAGGGTAGGCTGGTCGGGATCGACAAAAAATCCTATACTGAGAATCTTAACTCCGTATTTCTCAATGGGCTTGATAAGATCACGGCCATTTATGTTTTCACTGTATGGACGTGCATCTTCAATTTGAAACATCTTGGGAGCGCTGGGGCCTGATATGTCGCAGTCTAATAAGCCTACACTATGACCTAGCCGTGCTAAAGCAACAGCCAGATTTGTGGCAACAGTACTCTTTCCTACGCCACCTTTCCCGCTACTGACGGCAATGATGTTTTTGACACCAGGCAAGAGGTCGGGTAGGTCTGGACGTGGAGCCTGTAGGCTCTTTGTCTTTATCTCAACCTCAGCATCTTTGCAGGCATATGCGTGGATAGCAGCTTCGCATGCTTTTGCTACCGATTTTGCAAATGGGTCTGTAGGTTTGTCAAAGATAAGGCTGAAACTGACATGAAGGCCGGAAATGCGCATGTCGTCTTCCACCATGTTCATTTCTATAATATTCTTGCCCGTTCCTGGGTAACGGACTGTTGCAAGTGCGTCTAAAATAAGTTTGGGATATAATTCCATTGTCGTTTATGTTGTCGTTTATGATTTTTCTGCTGATAGAATCAATGGGCATTATGGCCGGTCTGGATTATTTGCTTACCTCTAGGCTGGAACGCTTTTCGCGGCTGTAGCTGCGATACTCGTCCAGCGGTATTTCTACGTCTGGTTCTATCAATTGCCCCTCTAAGGGAAGGCGGAAACGTAGATATTTAATGTCTATGCCGCGTGCACGCCACATGCTCTCGTAGTAGGTTTGGAAAGAACGGGCCTCTTTGGTGTCCTCGCCGTTCTCCTGATACAGGCTCCTTGTATATACTTCAGCTGAAATATGGTTAGCTTTGAGCATCTCTTCGGTATAGGTGAAGAGAAAATTAGAGTCTGTTTTTAGGTGAATGAGGCCTCCGTTTTGCATGAATTGCCGATAGCGCTCAAGAAAGAATGTACTGGATAGGCGTTTGGTTCCTTTTTTCATCTGAGGATCAGAGAAGGTGAGCCATATCTCGCTAATTTCGCCGGCTGCAAAGAATTTATGAATGAATTCTATGTTTGTGCGCAGAAACCCTACGTTTTTCATGTCAGAGGTGAAAGCTTCTTTGGCCCCTGTCCACATACGAGCTCCCTTAATATCTACGCCTATAAAGTTTTTGTCGGGGTACAAATTTCCCAGTCCAACGGTATATTCGCCTCTACCGCAGCCAAGTTCCAAAACTATAGGGTTCTCGTTATGAAAGAATCTGTCTCCCCAATGTCCTTTTAATGGAAACTCGTCTTGCATGATGGCTGCCGTAGGACATTCCACGACTAACGGGTTTGCTGCCATTTCAGCAAACTTAGCTAATTTGCCTTTTCCCATATTTATTGCTCAAATGAGAAGGAAGAGGTTCCTATGTTATGCCCGTCGGCAAAGATATCAACACGGTATGTTCCGGCACTCAAGGCTTCTGCAACGTCCCAGTAAACCGTTACGCTCTGTTCTTCTCCAGTGTATTCGATGTCTTTGCGAATGCTGTATTCCAGATTCCTGTTTTCGTAATGGAAGGTACCACCCTTTGTGAGTACATCACCCGTAGGTGTGTTGATGCGTACGTAGATACTTCTTATACCTGTGGAGGTTGTGACATTACGTGCTATTTTGAAACCAATGACAAACTTCTTGACATCTTTGATTTTTTTTGCTGCCTTCCCTTTCTTATTGCGTCCCTCGGCATAGATGCCAGTTGCATCCAGTTGGCTAGCAATTTCGACTTTGGAGGAAAGTGACTCATTCTGGCTGCTCAGATTGCTGATGTGTTCTTGGGCTTGCAGGTTCTGTGTCTTAAGATTGGTATTTTCTTGTGTCAGTTCTTGGTTCAAACGGTTTAAAGAGTCTATCTGATGTACAAAGTCTTGCAGAACCTTTCTTAGGGTTGCTAATTCCTTTTTCAGTCGCATAATTTCTGCTGCATCGCTGCTTTTAACGCGTCTCAGTTCTTCCAGCAGTTCTTCTGTGCGTTGCTGTTCTTTTTCTAATTGGGCAACAAGTGAGTCGTTGTTGATTTGCATTCTCATCTCGTTGTATTGCATAGCAAACTGTTCATACTCGTTTTCCATCTCGCGTTTATCCATCTCGGCAAGTTCCAACATTTGTGCACTTTCAGTTTTTTGCTTCTGCATGGTGTAAATTAAATAACCAATGGTGCCTATTGCGATGGTTGCCACTACCACAATGGTTGCTATAAGTTTTTTGTTCATTTTTTCTTATATTTAATAATGTATATAGTCTATATTTATGGCAAAGGTACGAAAAAATCGATTAAGTGAGGGCAGAATAAATGATTTTATTGAGCAGAATGTGGGATTTGTAATCAATGAACGAGAACGAGAATAACCCAAAAAGCTATTTTTGTGTTCTAACTTTGGTTGTTAATTAGACCTTTGCTTTTTTGTGTTCTAGAAGTTATGTTTTATTAGCTATAGTTGTGTTGTAATGTGCTGAATTTGTGTTCTTTTTGTTTAGGAAAATAACGTTTTGGAAAACTTTTTCTTCAACACTGCGAAATGTGTGCCTGAAAATCAAATAGTTACAAAAAGTTTTGGAAAACTTTTTCTTGTCATATAAAAAAAACTTCTATAAAAATGAAAACTTTTTTCTATTTTTTCTTGCACGAGTTATTCGTTTTATGTATTTTTGCAAAGCAATATTCAGAAACCAAAAAACTAACAAATATAAAATAAAAATGATACAGACCGTAGTAAAAAGAGACGGCCGTATAGTAGGCTTCAACGAGCAGAAAATTTCTGCCGCTATACGAAAGGCCATGTTAACCACCGACGAGGGTGAAGATGAAGCACTGATAACCTCTATCTCTGACCGTATTTCCATGAAGGGAAAAGAACAGATGACGGTTGAAGAGATTCAGGATTTAGTAGAAAATGAGTTGATGAAGTCTTCGCGCAAAGAAGTTGCAAAGGCTTATATTAAATACCGTAATGCCCGTAATATTGCACGTAAGGCAAAAACACGTGATATCTTCCTTGAGATTATCAATATTAAGAATAATGATGTAACGCGCGAGAATGCTAATATGAATGCCGACACCCCCGCCGGTATGATGATGAAATTCTCAAGCGAGACCACCAAACCTTTTGTTGATGATTATCTGTTGAGTGAAGATGTACGCGAGGCTGTTCAGAACAACTATCTGCATATTCACGATAAGGATTACTATCCTACCAAATCACTTACGTGTGTTCAGCATCCCTTGGACAAGATTCTGAAGCATGGTTTCCAGGCTGGTCACGGAGAAAGTCGTCCTGCTAAGCGCATTGAGACAGCCAGTATTTTGGGCTGTATCAGCATGGAAACTGTGCAGAACGAGATGCATGGTGGTCAGGCTATTCCTGCTTTTGATTATTATCTGGCTCCATTTGTACGTAGCTCATATATAGAAGAGGTAAAAGTGTTGGAGGATCTGAATGCCGAAGACTATAGCGAACTTTATAATGCACCTATTGACGACTTCCTGAATGTTCCTCTTACAGGTCTAGAGGGGAGAGACCGTATCAAGCAGCATGCTATCAATAAGACTGTAGGTAGAGTTCATCAGGCAATGGAAGCTTTCATACACAATATGAATACAATACACTCACGTGGTGGTAATCAGGTAGTGTTCAGTAGTATTAACTATGGTACGGATACTAGCGCTGAGGGACGTTGCATTATCCGTGAGCTTCTGCGTAGTACCTATGAAGGTGTCGGAAATGGTGAAACTGCCATCTTCCCTATTCAGATTTGGAAGAAGAAGAAGGGATTGAGTTATCTTCCTACCGACAGGAATTATGACCTTTATAAGTATGCATGTAAGGTAACTGCACGTCGTTTCTTCCCCAACTTTATTAATCTGGACGCCACCTATAACTATAATGAGAATTGGCGTGAGGATGATCCGGAGCGTTATAAGTGGGAGTGTGCTACGATGGGTTGCCGTACCCGTGTATTCGAAAACAGATTCGGTCCCAAGACCAGTATTGGTCGTGGTAACTTGAGTTTCTCTACCATCAACATTGTTCGTTTGGCAATTGAGTGTATGGATATTAAGAATGAGGAGGATCGTATCAATGCTTTCTTTGCAAAACTGGACAATGTGCTCGATATAACAGCAAGGCAGTTGCATGAACGTTTTGAATTCCAGAAGACTGCCTTTGTTAAGCAGTTCCCATTGCTGATGAGGGGGCTCTGGATAGACAGCGAGAAGCTAAGTCCCAATGATACCATTGCACCTGTTATCAATCAGGGAACTTTGGGCATCGGCTTCATTGGATTGGCTGAATGTTTGGTTGCTTTGGTTGGAAAGCATCATGGTGAGAGTGAAGAAGCACAGCAACTTGGTCTCAGAATTGTTACTTACATGCGTGATCGCGTAAACGAGTTCAGCGAGAAATATCAGCACAACTACAGTGTGTTGGCAACTCCTGCCGAAGGCTTAAGCGGTAGATTTACCAAATTCGATCGCAAGAAGTATGGTGTCTTGCCAGGTATTACAGACAGAGAGTATTACACGAACTCTAACCATGTGCCTGTATATTATCACTGCTCTGCTTTACACAAGGCTCAGATAGAGGCTCCTTACCATGATTTGACGCGTGGAGGTCATATCTTCTATGTTGAAATTGATGGTGATGCAACACACAATCCTGAGGTGGTAATGAATATTGTTGACCTCATGGATAAATATAACATTGGTTATGGCAGTGTGAACCATACACGTAACCGTTGCATGGATTGTGGTTATGAGAATGCAGAGAAGCACATGGAGACATGCCCTAAATGCGGCAGTAAGAATGTTGACCGTTTGCAACGTATTACAGGTTACTTGGTAGGTACTACCGACCGTTGGAACAGGGCTAAGCTGGCTGAGCTCAACGATCGTGTGGTACATGATTAAAGTCTTTTAGCTTAAAGAATGACAATCAACGTTTTAAGCATTCTTAATGATACTACAGTGGATGGACCGGGTTTTAGAACCTCCATCTACTGTAGTGGTTGTAAACATCATTGTGAAGGATGTCATAATCCACAGTCGTGGGATTTTGGGGTAGGCGAGGATAGAACTATAGATTCCCTGATGCAAGAGATTATAGCAGACCCAATAGCTCATGTCACCTTCTCGGGGGGAGATCCTTTTTATCAAGCAGAAGGGTTTGCGGAACTGGCAGCCCGAATTAAGAATGAGACCGACAAGACTATTTGGTGTTATACGGGTTTTCTTTTTGAGAATCTGCTAAAAGTTCCTGCGTATTATAATCTGCTAAAGTATTTGGATGTCTTGGTAGATGGTCCCTTTGTTCTGGCCTTGCGTGATGAGGAACTGCTGTTCCGAGGTAGTAGCAACCAACGACTCATAGATGTCCCCGCTTCGTTAAAGACAGGTGACATAGTACTTTGGAAACGAGACGAAGACTTCTTTTAACATTCTTCTTTAAGGGTAAGGAACTGTGTGCAGTAGTCCAAAACGGCCTGACGGTGTGTAATGAAGATGATGGTCTTTTTCCCGTCTGACCATTGGTGCAATCTGTGCAGGAGTTCCTGTTCTGTTTCTGTATCCAAGGCACTGGTTGCTTCGTCTAATAGAAGAATGCTCCCTTTTCGTAAAAGTGCTCGTGCAATGCTGATGCGTTGTGCCTGCCCTTCGCTGAAACCTGCTCCCAGTTCGCCGCAGGCGGCATCAAGACCTCGCTCTATGGCAAATTCGGCGCATGCTATTCTTAACGCATCCAACATTTGTTCCTCCGTGGCGTTTGGATTACCCAATAATAAGTTATCGCGTATGGTACCACTGAAAATGGTATTGCCTTGTGGTACATATACTAGATTGCAACGCGTTTGCGGACTTACGACATAATGATTCCCTGTGGCATCATAGATCTCTATGCTACCATTTTGTGGCTTCATCAGGGCAAGGATAAGTCGGATGAGTGTAGTCTTTCCAGCTCCCGTTTCTCCTTGAATGGCTGTTATGCTGCCAATGGGGAAGTCAAATCGTAGATGATTTAATATAACCCGATGCTCGTCATAGGCGTATGTTACATCGTTGATTCGTATTCCTCCTTCTCTGAGTCGGATGGGGTCTCCGTCAGATTCTGTTGGTGTATCCTGCAATTCCATTAATCTGTCGCAAGCTGTTATGCTGTTGACAATGATGGGGATATAGCGGGTCAGCTCGCGAAAAGGGCCTTGTATCTGTCCTACTAGTTGGATAAAGGCTATCATCATACCGTATGTAATAGCCCCTTCGTGCAGACGGTTAACTCCCCATAGGAAAGTAATAAGATATCCACCTCCGAATCCAGCACTCAGCATGGTTGCCGAGAAACTGCTGAAAAGGGTACGCCTACGTATTTGATTGCGTAATAATGCTTGGCTGATGCCTAAGCGCTCCACCATTGTCTGGCAGCGTTCCAATGTTTTAAGTATGATGCGGTGCTGAATGCTTTCTTGTAGAATACTCTGGATGTTACTGTCGGTGTTCCTTATCTCACGGGTAAGTACACGCATTTTTTTGACGTAAAGCTTACTTAACAGGATAAAGACGGGTGCGACAAAAACCAAAAGGCATGCCAGCGTTTTGTCCATGCTATATAGAAAAAAGAAAGCACCGACAAAGCGAACCGAGAGTCCTAAAACAGAAGGGAGTGTTTCTGTAATAACATTGGTGATATCTTTTACGTCGTGTTCCAACCTGTTCAAGACATCTCCGCTATGATGTCTCTCAATTCCACTCCATTCGCTTTGCATAAGATGGCTGAAGAGGCGCAACTGGAGCATGTTCTGGCTACGAACTCCCAAAATCGCGGCTACCCATTTGCGGGTAAATCCCATAAATATCTGTGACAGCATAATACCTATGAGTAAAGCTGCAGCAACGTTAAGAGAACTGTTGCTGCGTCCAGTAGCAATGTCAATGGCCAACTTTGTGGAGGCAATGAAAGCAAAATCCAATCCTACGTGAATGATACCCAATATTGCATTGATGCACGACTGCAATCGCAGGCCACGTGAAGTGTTCCAGAACCATCTTATGATGTTGGTACTCATAGTATGAGAAAATTATATGCGTACGTCGGTTCCCCACATCATTTTCTCTCGTAGGGTGTGGAAATAAGAACCATTACTTCGTTTTAGAACTTTTATCACATAGGGAGCCTTGCGGACGGAAAGTTTGATTCCTTCCTGACATTTTTCACTTCGTCCGTCAATAGCCACTAGGAAGTTATGGTTACGGCTCTCTACGGTCAGGGATATCTCTTTGTCGTCTGATAAAGTGAAGGGGCGTACGTTTAGGCTATGTGGGGCAACTGGAACCAAACCTATGATTTTGCAGTCGGGATGCATAACAGGCCCTCCTACGCTTAAGGCGTAACCTGTACTACCGGTAGGAGTATTGATGATAAGGCCGTCGGCTTGGTATGTCGTTAAATACTCACCATTGATTTCCACACGGATACTAATCATGGATGAGTTGTCACGTTTCAGAACGGCAACCTCATTTAATGCAAAAGGATATTCTGCAAGCTCACCTTGAGAGTAGGAAAGTTGCAGAACACTGCGTTCCTCTGTGCGCAGTCCTTTGCTATAAATCTGTTGTATGGCATAAGGGATGTCCTCTGGAGAAAAATCGGCAAGGAAGCCAAGTCTGCCCGTGTTGATGCCAAGAATAGGAATCTCTTTGTTTCCTACTCGTCTGGCAACTTCCAGGAACGTTCCGTCTCCACCCATGCTAATAGCAACGTCTGCCTGAAAGTCATCTCCATTAATGAGTTGTGAGTGGGGAACGTTGATAAGCAACTCTTTGGTGAGGAACTCGTAGAATTGGGCATCTATGAGGATAGTTGCCTTGTGCATCTCCAGTTCCGTTAGCAATTTCTGGACAGAATTTGCTTTCTTGTGCTGATAGATATTGCCAAAGAGGGCAAATCTTAGGGTTTTCTCCATTTTTCTTCCTTTTTGTCTGGCAAAGATAATAAATTTTCCTAACTTTGCACGAAAAGATTACCTAATAATATAAAGTAAGGAATGATTTACGTATTTTTAGCTACAGGATTCGAGGATATAGAGGCATTGGCCCCTGTTGATATTATGCGCAGAGCTGGTCTGCCAGTAGAAACAGTTTCCATTACTGGTGCAGAAATTGTAGAGAGTGCCCATGCGGTGGGCATTAAGGCAGATAGACTGTTGGCAGAGGTAGACTTTGGTAAAGCTGATATGATTGTATTGCCTGGTGGTTTGCCTGGCAGTACAAACCTGGATGCTTGTACTCCTCTTACCAAGGCTATTGCAACTCATTATGCAGCGGGTAAACCCATTGCCGCAATCTGTGCAGCGCCTCTGGTCTTTGGTCATTTAGGTATTCTTCAGGGTAAGAGGGCGACTTGTTATCCTGGTGTGGAGGGCGAGCTCAAAGGTGCTATCTATACGGCTGCTATCGTAGAGCAGGATGGTAATATCATTACAGGTAAAGGCCCTGCAGCAGCTTTTGAGTTTGGTTATACAATAGTGGATTATTTTAAGGGTTATGGTGCGAGCGATGCCTTGCGTCAGGGTATGATATATCAGGAGCTCGTTGGCTGATATGGAACGCTATGCCATTCTTGTGGCCGGAGGGAAGGGCCTTCGTATGGGCGGAGAGATTCCTAAACAGTTTTTGCCTATTGGCGGAAAACCGGTGCTGATGCGTACCATAGAGGTCTTTCGGGAGGCTTATCCTGATATCAAAATTATTCTTGTTTTGCCCGTTGCTCAGCAGGAATACTGGCAGCAGCTTTGCTGCGAGTACACTTTTGATGTCCCTGTGCAGATAGCCAATGGTGGTGAAACGCGTTTTCATTCAGTAAGCAACGGTCTAAAGTTGATACCAGATGATGCCGCGGGTATTGTTGGTATTCATGATGGGGTGAGGCCATTTGTGACGGTCGAGACTATTCGACGTTGTTATGATGAGGCTATTAAGATGGGGGCTGTTGTGCCTGTTATCCCAGTTGTAGAAACAGTGCGACATATCCGTAAGGACGGGTCAAGTGTTACTGTTCCGCGCGATGAATATAAATTGGTGCAGACACCGCAAACATTCCATATATCATTGTTGAAAGAGGCTTATCGCCAGCCATATACCTCTTTTTTTACGGATGATGCCTCTGTGGTGGAGAGGATGGGTAAACCTGTGTTCCTTGTTGAAGGTAATCGTGAGAATATAAAGATAACGACACCTGCTGATATTTGCTTTGTCAATGGATTGCTTTGAGTAATGCAAGATCTGAGAAAAATAGAGCTAACCTATTTGCCGGGCATAGGGCCTAGCAGGGCCAAGATGCTTAGTCAAGAGTTGAATATCAACTCATGGCATGACCTTCTCTATTATTTCCCATATAAGCATATTGACCGCAGCAGGCTTTATAAGATAAGTGAGCTTACTACAGATATGCCTTTTGTTCAGGTGAAAGGGCAAATCTTAAGTTTTGAAGAAGCTGGCGCTGGTAGAAAGAAACATCTGATAGCGCATTTTACGGATGGCTTCATGCTGATGGATTTGGTGTGGTTTAACGGCATCAGTTATATTAAGAAAGCATATAAGGTGCGAACGGATTATATTGTCTTTGGCAGGCCAAATGCTTTTAACGGACGTATCAATATTACGCATCCCGATATAGATCCTGCGAATACGCTTGTCCTTAGTAAGATGAGCATGCAGCCATATTACAACACCACGGAGAAAATGAAGAAGGCGGGTCTTAATTCGCGCTCGTTGGAACATTTTACCAGTACGTTGTTTACAAAGCTTCAGGAGCCATTCCCAGAAACACTTCCTGAATATATAATAGAAAAACTGCACCTGATGTCGTTGGATAAAGCCTTGCGTTTGGCTCACTATCCTTCTACGGCAATGGAACTTTCCAGTGCCACTATGCGGTTAAAGTTTGAAGAACTCTTCTATATACAACTTTCTATCCTCAGGTATTCTCGTGAACGTCAGGCAAAGAGACATGGTTATTGTTTCGAGAAGGTTGGCGATACGTTTAATAATTTCTATTATCACCATCTTCCATTCCAACTGACGGGAGCGCAAAAGCGTGTCATAAAAGAGATGCGAGTGGATATGAATAGCGGCCGGCAGATGAACAGATTGCTGCAAGGTGATGTAGGAAGTGGTAAGACTTTGGTGGCGTTAATGACCATGTTGTTGGCGTTAGACAACGGGTTCCAGTCTTGTATCATGGCACCTACCGAAATTCTTGCCGAACAGCATTTGGAAACATTCCGCTCTTTCCTTGGTGATATGCCCGTTCGTGTAGAATTGCTTACAGGAACAATTAAGGGGAAGCGTCGCCAGGCAATATTAGATGGCCTTAAGGACGGAACGGTGAATATCTTGGTGGGAACCCATGCCATAATAGAGGATAATGTGGAGTTCCAGCGATTGGGGTTTGCTGTAATTGATGAGCAACATCGTTTTGGCGTAGCGCAGAGAGCCCGTCTCTGGAAGAAAAGTCAGGTTCCGCCTCATGTGTTGGTGATGACTGCCACTCCCATTCCGCGTACCTTAGCCATGACGTTATATGGAGATTTGGATGTATCCGTAATAGATGAACTTCCTCCTGGCAGAAAACCCATAAAAACGATTCATGCCTATGACAATAAGCCTGAAGTTCTTTATCAGGGAATACAGCGAGAGATAGAAGCTGGGCATCAGGTTTATTTTGTTTTTCCTTTGGTTAAAGAAAGTGAGAAGTTGGCATTGAAGAATGTTGAGGAAGAGTATGTGCATCTACAGCAGGTGTTCCCTAATTACCGACTCAGTATGGTACATGGACAAATGAAGCCAACCGATAAGGATGCGGAGATGCAGAAGTTTGTCAGCGGTGAGACGCAGATTCTTGTTGCCACTACAGTAATAGAGGTGGGTGTAAATGTACCTAATGCTTCTGTGATTGTTATCCAAAATGCAGAACGATTCGGACTGTCTCAGCTTCATCAACTTAGAGGAAGAGTTGGTCGTGGAGCTAAGCAGTCTTATTGTATATTGGTTACAGGGTACGAGTTGGCAAGAGATACCAGAAGACGTATCCAAATTATGACAGAGACAAATGATGGGTTTGAAATTGCTGAGGAAGATTTGAAACTTCGCGGCCCCGGTGATTTGGAAGGTACGCAGCAGAGTGGTGTGGCATTTGATTTGAAATTGGCAAACTTGGCACGTGACGGTCAGCTGGTGCAGTTGGCTCGCGATACGGCTACAGCTGTCCTTGATGCCGATCCCCAGCAAAATCTGCCAGAAAACCAGATGCTATGGAATCGCCTGAACGAATTGAACCAGAAAGATGAAGATTGGAGTAGGATATCGTAGAGGTCAAAAAGTTTTCTTGCTTACTGCTATTGTTATTGCTTTTTATGCTTGTGGAAGAAGTGCTCGAACGTCCAAAGGTAATACGGATGAGGATTCTCTTGTCGCGGAAATGAAGTTGGAATCTAAAACAAAGCCTTATCCCGCCACTCAGTTTACCTCCGTCGAAGCTTTGGATTACAAAGTGGATGTGTTTGATACCCTCCATAGTGGCACTATTGATGACCTTGAGGATTTGTACATGGGAGCCCCCGGCGTGTTTACTTTTCGCGGAAATCTTAAACGTAATGCCGATTTTTGCGGAAGAGTGACAGGCTGCCCAGATACACTTATTGTCAACTGGACTTTTGATACTGAAATGGACAACAGAGAAACGTCTGTCGGGACATGGGGTGGCGGAACTGGTTGGACGGGACAACCCCTCTATGTGTGTTGGCCAGATAGTGTGTTGCGGCGTTTTCATAAAGAACTGCCTTCTGATGGATATAAACTATCCAAACAAGAAATTATATTCGGTTCCCTTTGTTCTAAAGCCTATTTCCTAGATTTTGAGACAGGTAAGCAGAGTCGCCCGTCAATAGATGTAACGAATCCTATTAAGGGGACGGTATCTTTAGACCCAACCATGAATGGAAATCTTTATATAGGTCAAGGGGTTCCTGCTGTTGAATATATAGGTGCTATGTGTGTCAATCTTTTTCAACACAGAATAACGCACTTTTATGGCAAGGATTTTAAAGCGTGGCGCGGATGGCATGCTTATGATTCGTCCCCCGTCAGATTGGGCCATTTCCTTATTCGTCCCAGTGAGAATGGTACACTATACAAGTTTTTAATTGAGGAGAACGGAAATCTTTCGCTTCATTCTACTTTTCGATTTCGTAAAAAAAATACGTTTGTTGCTGGTGGTATAGAAAGTTCTATTGCTGTGGTAGCCAATTATGGGATAGTCGGGGATAATCATGGCAGCGTAGTGTGTGTTGACCTTAACACTATGCAACCTGTTTGGTATTACAGTCTTGGTGATGACATAGATGCCTCCCCTGTTATTGAGATGGAGGCGGATACGCCGTATGTGTATGTGGGATGTGAAGTTGATCGCCAAGGATTGGAGGGTACGGCACGCCTAGTCAAGCTAAATGTTCTGGATGGGAGTGAAGTGTGGTGTCTGAAAACGCTGGCATATAAGGCGGAAGTTGGAGAGAAACACTTTGATGGTGGATATTACGCAACTCCTCTGTTGGGGCAGGGAAACTGTAAAGATG
Source organism: Bacteroidaceae bacterium (assembly GCA_024683455.1). GTDB lineage: Bacteria > Bacteroidota > Bacteroidia > Bacteroidales > Bacteroidaceae > Physcousia. Next base: position 31,914 of record JAIKYE010000072.1, on the reverse strand, counting down.
TAATTTTTGTTAATTTCGTGGAAAATAGCATAGGAACACAACGTCCTGGATATTTTATGGCCATTAGCAAACATACGGGGGAGATTCTTTATCGCGTGAAGATGTGCAATTATGCTTGGTCTTCCCCTGTGTTGTTCCTTAACGAAAAAGACGAGTGTTATGTTCTGACGGCTGATACTTATGGCTTTGTTTATCTCTTTGATGGTAAGGATGGAAAGGAGCTTTGTTGTTTGCATGTAGGCTCCAATTTTGAGTCTTCCCCTGTTGTCGTGGGGGACCAAATCGTTATTGGTTCTCGGGGAAAAACTATCTATAAGCTAACGATTGCGAATCGAAAAAAGAGTTAAAAATCTTTGCCGTTTTATTTTTTCTTTATACCTTTGCACCCGAAAAGTGGAAATAGTCCATTTGGAAAAATAGAAATTTAAATAAATTCTCATGCTGGAAAGAACCCTGGTTTTGTTGAAACCAAGCACGATACAGAGAGCTCTGATAGGAGAAATTATTAATCGTTTTGAGAAGAAAGGTCTTCGTATTGCTGGAATGAAGATGTTGCAGTTAGACGATGCTATCCTTGAGGAACATTATGCTCATTTGGTGAAAAAGCCATTTTTCCCTTCTCTTAAGGCTTCAATGATGAAAACTCCTGTCATTGCCATGTGTCTTGAAGGTGTTGATGCAATCGCAGTGGTTCGTTACATTACAGGTTATACCAATGGTCGTAAGGCAGATGCTGGAACTATCCGTGGTGATTATTGTATGAGTAACCAGCAGAATATTGTTCATGCTTCTGACTCGCCAGAGGCTGCTGCGATAGAGTTGAATCGATTCTTTAAGCCCGAAGAAATCTTTGATTTGGGTAATTTGAATATGGATCGCCTATATGCAGTAGATGAAGCAAACTAATGCAAAAAAAATGAAAACAATGATAGTAAAGAAGTTCATTTTTACAATGTTTATGGCTTGCGTAGCCACTTCTGGTGTCGCGCAAGATAAATTGGCCAGCATGGCCCCAGTAGATAAGAAGATGCGTGCAATCGATAGTCTGTCTATTGTGCGTTTGCTTCAGCACGAAGAGGCTGCACAGCCACCTGCATCTGCATTGTATCCCGAATGGAACAATGTTTATACCACTCATTATGGTGTGCAGATGCCTGAAGAATACAAGATTGATTTGCGTGGCTTCCATATGCCTACAGATACTCGTTTGGTGACCAGCCATTATGGCTATCGTAAAGCATTCCATCGCAATCATTATGGAACGGATATTAAGGTTTACATTGGTGATACCATCCGTGCTGCTTTTACAGGCAAGATTCGTGTGGTAGCCTTTGAGGGTAAAGGTTACGGTCGTTATGTTATCATACGTCATGCCAATGGATTGGAAACCTTGTATGGTCATTTGAGTAAACAGTTGGTAAAGGAAGATCAAGTAGTAAAGGCTGGTGAACCTATTGGCTTGGGTGGTGTTACTGGTCGTACAACAGGTTCTCATTTGCACTTTGAAACTCGATTCTTGGGTAAATTTATTGACCCAGAGCGATTGTTTAACTTCGAAATGCAGGATGTGAAAGCCGATTATTATGTATATCGTTCAAACGGTAGCGGCTCTCTAATGAATGCAAATGGTGTTTTGGCTGCTAATGAGAACGAAGAGAATGCTGCTGAGGATAAGGCAGAAGAAAGTAGAAACTTCCAGCAGCAGATGATTGCTACGCAGAAGGCTAAGCCACGTACCGCTATCCATAAGGTAAAGTCTGGCGAAACACTTTCTTCTATTGCTAAGAAGTACAAGACCTCTGTTAAGGAATTGTGTCGTCTTAATGGAATCAAGCAGACATCAACGCTCAGTGTTGGTCAGATTCTTAAGCATAGCTGATAGCAGAGATAAGTTTAAAAAATATGGGCACTTATGGAAATATCCATGGGTGCCTTCTTTTTATCCTCGAAATTTGGAGAATAGAGAAAGTTGGCGTACCTTTGCACAATAATATATAATGTACATGGAGACTAAGGAACAGTTTGAGCAGGTAATGGCGGAGTGCCGTTCACTCTTCGCCAAAAAATTGCATGATTATGGTGCTGCATGGCGTATTATGCGTCCTACCTCGCTCACAGACCAGATATACATAAAAGCTAACAGAATCCGTAGTATAGAGACCTCAGGCGTAAACTTGGTGGGCGAAGGTATTGCTTCAGAGTTTATTGGTATTGTTAATTATGCCATCATAGGTCTGATACAGTTAGAGTTGGGGTATTCTGAGACACCGGATGATATGACAGAGCAGGAGGCACTTGCGGCTTATGACAAACATGCTCAGAAGACACTGGCACTGATGCTCCGTAAGAATCATGATTATGATGAGGCTTGGCGCGGAATGCGTATCAGTAGCTATACCGACCTCATACTCATGAAGATATTCCGTACAAAGCAGATAGAGTCTCTTGGAGGAGACACGTTGGTGTCAGAGGGCATCGACGCGAACTATATGGACATGATGAATTATGCTGTTTTCGGCTTGATAAAACTGACGTTTGGTGAAGAGGAAAATCAGGAATAAAATTGTTTGGACAGCTGTCGTTGTCTCACGCTGCCTGCTGTCTCTTACATTCATTTTATCCGGAACGGTTAAGTTGATAGACCCCAAGGGTACCGAATATAAGATAGAGGATTATCTTGCGGCATTTGGTTTTTCTGACACGCTGTTTGCCTCTATTCCTTTGTTGCTTGCCGTTCTCTTCTCTGCCTTGGAGTTTGTAATGGGAATCTACATGCTCTTTGGCATTAAACGCCGCTTAACGTCAACAACCATGATATTGTTCTTGGCTGTTATGACGCCACTCACGTTTTACCTTGCTGTAGCCAACCCAATAGCTGACTGTGGCTGTTTTGGCGATGCCATTAAACTCACTAATTGGCAGACGTTTGGAAAGAATGTCGTTTTGCTGGCTGCAGCAGTGTTGGTCTTACGTTATTACAGACTGATGAGAAGGGCCATGACAAAGAGGCATCAATGGACGGTTTCAATCTATTCATGGACCTTTGCTATAGTCTTTGCTTCTTACAATCTGTTTTACCTGCCTGTAGTGGACTTCCGTCCCTATCATATAGGAGCAGATCTTAAGAAAGCCCTGACGTCTGATGTGCAATATGAAACAACATTCATTCTGGAGAAGGATGGTGTACAGAAGGAGTTCACGCTAGAAGATTATCCAGATAGCACTTGGACATTCATAGACAGCAAGACAGTCACAATAGGAGAGGAAAGTAAGGATTCTGGTACAGAATCTTTGCAAATCATATCGGCTGAGACAGGAGAGGATATTACGCCGCAGGTGGTTATGGATTCTGGTTATGTGTTCCTGCTTGTGTCTCCTTATCTTGAGAAGGCAGATGACAGCATGATGGAGCGCTTGATAAGTCTTTATGACTACTGTACTGAGAACGGGTATCAGTTTCTCTGTCTTACTTCAAGCGGAAAAGAGGGTATTGCTAAGTGGATTGAACTCACAGGAGCTGAATATCCGTTCTGTTATACAGATGCAGAGGTGCTGAAGACAATGGTACGTTCCAATCCGGGCTTGATGCTACTGCATAATGGTGTTATAGAGAATAAATGGCCTCAGACCACCATTCCGGGTGAGGAGGAACTTACAGCACCTGTGGAGCAGCTTCCAGCTTTCCATCCTGCTGAGAGCAGCTTACGCCAGAAGGCATTCAAGATATTCCTCTGGTACGTCTTGCCGCTGATATTCTTTGCCTTGGCAGATAACTTATGGGTGATGTGGAAATTGAGAAACTTACATAATATTAAACCATTAAAAAACAAATTACAAATGAGAAAAAAGATTGTTGCAGGCAATTGGAAAATGAACAAGACCCTGCAGGAAGGTGTGGCTTTGGCTACAGAGTTGAAGGATATCTTGGCTGCTGAGAAGCCCAATTGTGATGTTATTATCGGTACTCCTTTCATTCACCTGGCAACTGTTAGCGAGTTGCTGAAGGACAGCGTAATTGCTGTAAGTGCAGAGAACTGTGCCAACAAAGAGAGCGGTGCTTACACTGGTGAGGTTTCTGCTGCTATGGTTAAGAGCACAGGTGCTGAGTATGTTATCTTGGGTCACAGCGAGCGTCGTGAGTACTACAACGAGACTCCAGAGATTCTGAAGGAGAAGGTTGATTTGGCTTTGGCTAATGGTCTGAAGGTTATCTTCTGTATTGGTGAGAGTCTGGCTGAGCGTGAGGCTAACAAGCAGGAGGCTGTTTGCAAGGCTGAGTTGGCTGGTAGCGTATTCCACCTGACAGCAGAGCAGTGGAAGAATGTTGTTCTCGCTTACGAACCCATCTGGGCTATTGGTACTGGCAAGACTGCTACAGCTGAGCAGGCAGAGGAGATTCACGCTTACATCCGTAGCTGTGTTGCTGAGGTTTATGGCGCTCAGGTTGCTGATGAGACCAGCATTCTCTATGGTGGTTCTTGCAAGGCAAGCAATGCTCCCGAGCTGTTCGCTAAGCCCGATATTGACGGTGGCTTGATTGGCGGTGCTTCTCTGAAGGCTCCTGATTTCAAGGGTATCATTGACGCTTGGAAGTAATCAAATAATTATATTCAGGTTTCGCAGACCATAAGGTTTGCGAGCCTGATTTTCTATAACGTTCCTGTATGAAGAATGTTCTCCTTACATTAGCTCTGTCCTTTTCCTGTGCGGTGATTCATGCACAGGTAAAATATACCGAGGAGATTCAGACTGTGACTCCTGGTCAGGGTAAGGTTGTGCTACATCAGAGTAAAGCCATTACTGACTTGGTAAATGGTGTTGCTCCTAAGTCGGCACCTGTTGCTGTCAAGATGGAGAAGAAGGTTACGCCCTCTGTTGCAAAGACGCCACAGGTGACGGATTCGCTTCTTATGGATACTACCAGACAGCAATTGGGAGTGCGTGTGCGTATGAACGGTTATCGTATTCAGGTATATCTTGGAGGCAATACACGTAGAGGTAAGGGAGAAGCACAGGCAATGAAGGAACGTGTAAAAGGTTTCTTCCCCGAGTTGTCCGTCTATGCAGGTTTTCAGTCTCCCCATTGGATTTGTCGCGCTGGTGACTTCCGTACTGTTGAGGAGGCTAATGAATATTTACATAAGATGCGTGAGACAGGACGTTTTGATGAGGCCGTTATTGTAAAGAGTAAAATTAATGTTCGCGAATATTAGTGAATAACTATGACAGACGTAGAAAAAGAATTAGAGGAACATATACATCGCATCCTTGAGTTGATGGGCGAGGATGCAAATCGTGAGGGTTTGCACAAGACACCACACCGTGTGGCCAAGGCTATGCGGACATTAACCCGTGGTTATGCAGAGGATCCCATAGCTATTCTTAACTCAGCCAAGTTCAGTGAGGACTATCGTCAGATGGTTATAGTCCGTGACATCAATTTCTATTCTCTTTGCGAACATCACATGCTTCCCTTCTATGGAAAAGTGCATGTCGCTTATATCCCCAATGGTCAGGTGACAGGTCTTAGTAAGATTGCTCGTGTGGTAGATTGTTTCTCTCATCGCTTACAGATTCAGGAACGCATGACCAAGCAGATACGTGAGTGTATCCAAGAGGCGTTGAATCCGTTAGGTGTTATGGTGGTAATAGAGGCTCAGCATATGTGTATGCAGATGCGTGGTGTAGAAAAGCAAGGCAGCATTACTACTACCAGTGATTTCTGTGGAGCTTTTAATCAGGCAAAGACTAGAGAGGAGTTCTTGCAGCTTATTTCAAGATAACACGTTCGCCGCATTCTTTGGCCAAATTTTTAGCCAGTTTAGATTTTTCGTTAAATTTAGTCATCAGCTCACGCAAGGTATCTTTGTTGTTTCTGATGTCTGGCTTCTTTGTCTTTTCTATTATCTCTTTTAGTTCTTTCTGAACGATACTCAGCTTAAGGCTGGCCATTAGGTTGGGCACTATCTCGTCCAACCGCTCATCTGTGGGCAGTTCTCCGTGCAACTTGCTCAGTGGGACATTGTCCAGACAGAGGTTGGCAGCCAACTTGTTGATGTCTGCATCAGGATGATTTACATAGAAATGTTCAGCTCTGAACCCTTCTTCCTTTATATGCTTGTAGCCTTCGTCCAGAATGCGTTCATATATGGGATTGGAGAGTTTTATTCCGTCGTCAGCTAAGCTGTAATGAATATATTCAATTACGGTTAGCGGAATGTCGTTGCCCTCTTCGTCTTCCATCTGTCCCATGTATTTTTCTCCGTGTCTGATTAGCATTTGCATCAATGTAAGCTCACGGGGATTACCTTTGGCAATGGTAGGGGCATTAACCTCTGTTTTGTATGGAACATCTTGTTGTGTCGGATCTGTTTTCTCGGGACCGGCATCAGGGTTCACGGGAACATTTCTTCTTGCCTCCCGCTCCTGCTCCTTACGCTTCTCTTCCCTGAGTCGCTGCATCTGTTTCTGTACGGCATCTGTAATCAGGCGTTCTTCCATGTGAAGTTTCTGGGCAGCCTGGCGTATGTATAGCACACGTGTAATCTCATCGGGTATTACAGCGATGCTTTCAGAAACGTTATGAATCAGTTGCCCGAGCTTATTAGGGTCGTCCTTGGCGCTCTCCATCAGATGGCTTGTCTTGTAGTCCACAAAGTCCACCTGATTCTCCTTCAGGTATTGCTGATATTCTGTAGCATTATGTTTGCGTGCAAAGCTGTCTGGGTCATCACCGTCTGGCAACAGAAGCAACTTTACGTTCATTCCCTCAGCCAACAGCATGTCTATGCCTCGTTCACTGGCATGGATGCCCGCCTCATCACCGTCAAAGATAACCGTTATGTTGTTAGTCATGCGGTGAATCAGACGTATTTGTTCGTTGGTCAGCGCTGTGCCACTTGATGCAACCACATTTTCTACTCCTTGTTGGTGCATAGCCATTACATCCGTATAGCCTTCCACCAGATAACAGAGGTCTTGCTTGCGGATAGCTTCTTTAGCTTGGAATAGACCAAAGAGCTCGCGCCTTTTGCTATAAACAAGACTTTCTGGCGAGTTCATGTATTTCACGTTCACACCTTTGGTGGCTGCATCCAGTACACGACCGCCAAATCCAGCAACTCTGCCGCTCATGGTAAAGATGGGCCACATCACTCTGCCACGGAATCTGTCTCGCAACTTCCCGTCTTGCTCGTTCTTTAGACAGAGTCCTGTCCCAATACTCAGCTTGGTATCTTTCTCGTTGGGGGTGTTTGTGAGGAACTTCTCCTGATAGCCCGCTTTCAGCGCATCTGCTGCCAGCGTATGCTCCTTGCTGTTGGGGCTATAGCCCACCTGAAACTTCTTCAGGATGTCGTCACGGAATCCTCTGCCGCGGAAGTAGGCCAGTCCTATGGCTTTCCCGTCGGGTGTGTTGTTCAGTTCGTTCTGGAACCAGTCGCGAGCCCACTCGTTGACAATGAACATACTGTCACGGTCATTTCGCGATTCCAGCTCCTCCTTGGTCAGTTCTTTTTCCTGAATTTCTATTCCGTATTTCTTGGCCAGATAGCGCAGTGCATCGGGGTAGGAGAGTTGTTCGTGCTTCATGATGAAGTGAACGGGACTTCCTCCTTCGCCGCATGCAAAGCATTTACACAGATTCTTGGCAGGAGATACCATGAAGGACGGCGTGGTGTCATCATGAAAAGGGCATAATCCTTTTAGGTTGGCGCCAGCACGTTTCAGTGTCACGAAGTCAGACACCACATCTACGATGTTTGCTGCGTCCAGTATCTTATCTACCGTAAGTCTGTCTATCATTCCTTTTTTGTTTTATGTGCAAATTTAGATAAAATTTACGAGAAAGAGCCGTGTTGTCAGAAAAAAAGTGTAAGTTTGCAAGTCAAACCGTAAAAACTATTGTATTATGAATACTCAATTGGTAGATCGCTTTCTTAAATATGTATCCTTTGACACACAGTCAAGCGAGGAGTCTGCTTCCTGCCCCAGCACTCGCAAACAGTTTGCTTTGGCAGAATACCTGCGCGATGAACTCACAGCATTAGGCCTCGAGGATGTTTGCATGGATGAAAATGCGTATGTTTATGCTACCCTCCCTGCTAATACGGATAAGCCTGTGCCTACCATAGGCTTTATCGCACACATGGACACATCGCCCGACTGTAGCGGAGCTGATATCAAACCACGCATCATTCGTAATTACGACGGAAAAGACGTTGTGTTGGATGCTGCCCAAAATATCGTTACCCGTGTGTCGGCTTTCCCTGAGTTGAAGGATCATATCGGCGAAGACCTTATCGTTACAGACGGTCATACCCTCTTGGGAGCAGACGATAAGGCTGGTATTGCAGAGATTGTGACGGCTATTGTTTATTTGCAGGAACACCCAGAGATTAAGCACGGAAAGATTCGTGTAGGCTTTAATCCCGATGAGGAGATAGGGGCAGGTGCACACCTCTTTGATGTAGAGAAGTTCGGTTGCCAATGGGCCTACACGATGGATGGTGGCGAGGTAGGTGAACTGGAGTACGAGAACTTCAATGCAGCTGGTGCCAAGGTCACCATCAAGGGCTGTAATGTTCATCCAGGCTATGCTAAGGACAAGATGGTAAATGCTGTCCTGATTGCCAGCGAGTTTGCACAGGAGATGCCTCAGAACGAGGTGCCTCAACTTACCTCTGGCTATGAGGGTTTCTATCATCTTACTGGTTTGCAGGGAACGGTCGAGGAGGCCAAGCTGTCCTATATCATTCGCGACCATAATCGTCAGATGTTCGAGATGCGCAAGAAAGTTCTTATGGATATGGTAGAGCGTTTCAATCAGCGTTATGGCGCAGGAACTGTTCTGTTGGAACTTGCCGACCAGTACTATAATATGCTCTCGCAGTTAAGTGATAAGCCGCACATCACAGACATCGCCCGTCAGGCTATAGAGGAAGCCTGTGGCTTCTGTAAGATTATCCCTATTCGTGGTGGAACAGATGGCGCACAGCTCTCCTTCAAGGGCTTGCCTTGCCCCAATATCTTTGCTGGAGGCCTTAACTTCCATGGTCGTCATGAGTTTGTCCCCATCCAGAATATGGAGAAAGCTATGCAGACCGTCATCAATATCTGTCGTATTACGGCGGAGAAGTGATAAGGGGAGTATGGTTACGAATCAAAAACAAAATGACAATAGGTAAAAAGATTGATAAAATTGAGAAAGAAAATCCTTACGATGATACTTGCACTTGCGACAATAGCCGCAAGTGCCAAAGATTTCTACGATGAGAATGGTGGCTACTATGGCCCAGAGGAGTTCCAAGATTTCGGCGGTGCCTACTATACAGGTGACTATACCAGCCCGTTCAAAACCTGCCTTGGCAAGACAGACGAGGAGATTCAGGCAAAGCTCGACCAGTTGTGGGATCATTACTTCAAGGGTGCCAGCAACGCGAAGGTGTATTTCGACAGAGGGTATGAAGCATATATTCTTGATACAGGTAATAATGATGTGCGCTCTGAGGGCATGAGCTATGGCATGATGATTGCCGTGCAGACCAACCATAAAACGGAGTTCGACAAACTATGGGCATTCGCCAAGAATCACATGTGGCATAAGAGCGGGCAATGGGACGGCTACTTCGCATGGCTGTGCGGAACCGATGGATACATGAGAGACCAAAATTGTGCACCCGATGCCGAGATGTATTTCATGATGTCATTGCTCTTTGCTGCCAACCGCTGGCACGACTATCGTTACATGGACGATGCTCAATATATCTTGGAGAAATGCTGGAAAAACGGCAACGGTTCGCTGTTCAGTGAATCTCATAAAATCATCTGCTTCCAGCCATACAACTGCTCAGACTTCACCGACCCATCCTACGACCTGCCAGCATTCGTTGATTTGTTCTCACGTTGGTCATACACCAATCAAGACAAGTGGATGATGGCTACCTATGCTACTCGCAACCACCTCTATAAGTCATCGCACTCAAGAACTGGACTGTTTGCAGACTACAGTGAATTCAATGGTCAGCCAAAGAGTACATCCTATAATACTAATTCCCACAAGTACATGTATGATGCCATGCGATGTGCCATGAACTTCGGCATGGACTACTACCTTTTCGGTGCAGATGCCGAACGCCAGGAAGTAATGGCAAAGAGGCTTATCGACTTCTTTGAGGAAGATGACTATAAGCACGCACGCTTCAACTGGGACGGTAGCAGCCCTTCTGAGAGCTACACAGTTGGCGAGACAGGTGCCAACGCCGTGGCTTGCTACTGCCTGCTGAACAACCCGGATTACAAAGATGCCGTCAAGAGAAACCTTGAGATGGCATGGAATGTGAAACCGCTAACAGGTCAGTACCGTTACTACGATGGGTTAGTGCATTATCTGTCAATGCTCCACCTCTGTGGCGCATTTAAGATATGGAAATCAGGATCTATGACAGACTCTCTGACGGGACCAACGACAACAGGCGTAACAGACAAGAATGTTGATAATGGTTGGTACGCTCTTGACGGCATGAAGCAGAATTGCAAACCAAGCAAAAAGGGGATATACGTGAAGAATGGGAAGAAAGTGATTGCTCAGTAATTGTTATGGATGCCCTACCTTCCCTTTTTTACTAGTACACGTAGAAAAATTTACTGGTACACGTAGAAAATAATACTGCCACACGTAGAAAAAAAAACTGCCACGTGTGGCAGTAAAAAGTTTATAACTGATGGAAGGTGGTCTTTCAACTAAATAGATTGTAGGCCTAACGCCTATAGTCTAGTTTTGGGGGCAAAACGTTGTCGTTTTTTTCTCATTCCCTATATATGTCTTTTGGATAAAGTTCTTCGAATGCCTTTGTCAGGGACTTAACCTCGGGCAGCAATTTTTTCAGCTCCTCCTCGTTTTGGTTCTTGACGGCTGTCATTGCTTTTTCCAACACATCCGTCAGTCTCCGGCAGTTGCTTCCACGATCAGGCGACCATATAGTGGCAACACGACGATAATCCCCAAAGAAGTAAGTGGTTCCGTCGAATCCCAAACGATCGTCAATAAACATACATGTGCCCACTGCATGTTTAATTAAGTTGGAAAACGCCAATGCCGTTTCCTTGTCTGTCTTCATTTCTATAGACTCCAACTTCAGGGCTGATTCATCTGGCCCTGCTTCCTCGTTCACCACACACCACTTTACCTGCAACCGCTTGATTTTTTTATGACCGCAATACACATACAGGGCGGAGGGGAAGTCTTCCATGGGGGTAGGGAACTTAAGCATCTGTTGGCTTGCCTTCTCGGACAGCCAAGTCTCGAAATACTTTTCTCCCCACAGCTTCTGATCAATTTGTGTCATGGGTTCCAGCCTGCTCTGGGCCTGTGCTCCAATGACTATCGTCATCAGCATCACTAAGGTGATAATCTTCCTTTTCATTGTATTTTTCATAATGGACTTGTTATTCAAACGATAATTTCTTTAACTTCTTTAGGCCTTTGGTTGGTTTCATACGTATAGTGAGGGGTTTGTCCGTTGGCTTAATTTCGACAACTTTATAAAAGCCCACGTACGAGAAGCGAATCTTGACACCCTTACGTGGAGCCCAAAAGGCGAAATGTCCCGTGGAGTCTGCTGTTTCTCTGCCCCAAATCTTATTTCCTTCTTTCACTACGTCAATCATCGTATGTGGCAGCGGCTCTTTGTCTTCATTAAGAACAATACCAGAGATTCGGTAACGGCTTGCCTTCAGTTCCTCGTGCTGGTTCATATAGTTGTCGCTAAGTGTATCATTTTTATTCGCCATGTCAAACCACTCGAGATAACGTCGCTTGGCTTCCTCATTTATGTTTCTCTTTACGCTGTCAGCAAGCTGATGTTGTTTTGTGCTAATTGCTATTACACCGGCTGCACCTTTTTCTCCCCATTTTGCAGTTGCTTTGTCGTCTTTCAATACATAGATGCTTTTGATGTCTTCTGATTTAATGCCCAAAAGGGACGCAAACTGCTCTTCCGTATCGTAGTTCTCGAATTTTGCACTATCGGGAATCTCCAGAATCTTGCCGTTCAATACAATCAGAGGCTGTCTCCTTTTATTGTTATCTGTTTTACCACGTAAACGCATGGTAGTGTCTGAATCAAAGTAACTGGGGTTCGGCACAATGGCTAGTCCGGCGATCTGTTCTTGCAGAGCTTGGTCGACAGACTCGAAGGCGAGATCTTTTACGTCGTCCATATTAAACTTCTGAACTTCACCTGTATATTCACCGCAAGAAGTGGTAAGCCCTGTAGTAGCTGGAGCATCAGCATTCGCTAAAGCTAACTCTTTGCGTGGAGCCTTCTTGGGTTGGCGCGTATTAACGATGTGAACGATGATGGGTTCTTCCTTAACCTCTTCTGTTGCTGGTTGCTGAATGGGCAGTGGTTCTGCTTGCTCAGCAACGACAGGTGCTGCTGGCTTTGGTTCATCCCCCATGTTAATAAGGAAGAAAAGCAGGATGCAGGCAGCAATTCCCAAACCACCAATCCATGAATATATGGAGCGTCTGTTTCCCTTTGGCTCCTTGCCAATGACTTCTCGCTCGAAGCGTGCCCATTCCGCTTCCACGTCGGGCATGCCTATTCTTTTATCAATATCTTCGGTCTTCATCTTACTTTGCTATTTTTAGGGTTTTACGGATTTTGAACAGCGAGCGGGTAATGTGCTTGTTTACGGCTGCTGAACTGATGCCTAGTACTGATGCTGTTTCTGCGTAGGTCATCTCCTCTTGGTAATGCAGTTGAAGCACACGTTTGTCCTGCTCCGTCAGGTTCTCTTCAATCACTTGCTGTAGGGCTTGCAGCAACTCTTCACGTTCCTCACTTAGGGCTTCTTCTGTCTCGCGCTGCAGTTCCTCCTCCATCTTGCGTTGTAACTGTTTGGAGCGCAGCATGTGCAAGCATTGGTTGCGAGTGGCTGCCAGCAGATAGCCTCTGATGCTGTCCTCGCTAATCTGAGGTTTGCCTCTCCAGATTTGTGCGAACACCTGATGTACGGCATCCTTGGCATCGTCGGCATTCTCTACCAGCGAGAATGCCATCCGATACATGTGCGGATAATTATCCTTGAACAGGCGTTCAAACTCTTGTTTGCTGTAGTTCATCTTTGTGTGTATGTCTATTGTTTATCTATAAGACCCTTAAAAGGCAAAAGCAAATACCCTTGATTGCAAAATATTTTGGACAAAGATAAAGAGAAGTGTTTGAAGTACCAAATTTTTTCAGAAGCCTCTTCATAGTCTATTGTGCTTCTGCTTAGCAGAAAAAAAGTTAATTTATTTGGTACACGTCTAAGAATTGTATAATTTTGTACCGTTTTTATTATATTTTGAACGTGGAATTATGAATTGCAAGAAACTTATTTTAATAGCGAATATATTGGCTGTTTGCTCTTTTGCAAGTGCACAGACAAATGAGATGTGGCAACGCGTTGAAGGTGATGTTGCTGCCAATCGTTACAAGGAGGCATTTGAACGCTTGCACACAATAGAGCAGGCTATTCAGAACAACGCCAATCTGGATGCTCAGGGTAAAGCTGCTGCCCGTTACAAGACATCACTCATCAGAATGACGATGTATATGAAGATGCACAGAAGTGCAAACGCAGAGGAACATCTGGATAAGATGGAGAAGTTTGCCAATGCATCGGGTGACGAAAAGGTAAAGAACGACCTTCTCTATAACAAGGCTATCTACTATTACACCTTTGGCCAGACTTCCAAGGGAAATGAGGTCTTCAAGGAGATGGCAGCTAAGCTGACTGCCTCTAAGGAATATGACAAAGTGGATGCTGCCTATAAGTTGCTGATAGAGGGTGGCAAGAAGTCGGGTAGTGCCAATATGGTAGCTCAGGCTTATAGCGGTTACATCGCATGGAAGGATTCTGCTGCAGCACTTAAGTTGGCTGACGTGTCTGGTGCCTTGAAGGAGCAGATTCAGGCTGGCGAGAAAGAAATCGCCGAGAAGGATAGCAAGTTGGCTACCCGTCAGGGTATCATCATCGGCCTGTGCGTTCTCTCTGTCATATTGGCTGCCGTGCTGGTAATAGGAGCCTTGCTCATAATGCGTCTGTTTGCTCTTACCCATAAGCAGAAGAAGACCATCCGCCAACTGGGTGAGAACATAGCCCTAAAGGCAAAGTTTACCAGCAATATATCAGCCCAGCTGACCCCGACCTTGCAGAAACTGAACGGTATGCAGCCCGAAGTAAAGGCTCTGCTGGATTTCTCTAACCATATACAGACGCTCTCACAGCTGGAGAGTACCATAGGTGAGACTGTAGAAACAGAGGAGGTAAGCCTGCCTGCATTCTGTGAGGACTTGATGAATCAGGTGCGTGGCAAGGAAAAGAGGGATGTAGTCTTGGCTGTAGATGCTCCCAAGATGAGCGCTACATTCAACAAGGAGTATGTCAGCCATATCTTGCTGCATCTGCTGAACAATGCTGTCAAATATACACCAGAAGGTGGTCATATACATCTGGATTTCAAGAAACGTAGCGTACATAAGTGTCAGTTCTTGGTTTCCAATACAGGTTCTGTGATTCCTGAGGAGAAGCGCGAGGATGTATTTAAGCCTTTCCTGGAGGTACGCGACCTTACTGTCGGTGACGGTCTTGGCCTGCCTATTTGCCAACAGATGGCCATCAAGATGAATGGCGACCTGAGCATTGATCCTGAGTTCACAAAGGGTACACGCTTTGTGCTCAGCATAAATGCCTAAGATAGCTTAGATGTACCTGAGGCTGCCAGACATTGGTAGCCTCAGGAAATTAATAAAAACAATAATCTTAAATCAAACTATAAATAAAAGAAATACAAATTTATGAAAGGAAAAGGTTGTTTAAAGTTCAGCAAACTGATGCTGTCACTTTTCATCTGTTTTACGGCCAACTGGGCGTGGGCAGATACCGAAGTTAATGTGGAGACTGCTGGAACCCTCTCTACATTGCTGACAGAAACTGAGACTTCGCTCAAGTTGACGGGTTCCATCAACGGAACCGACGTAAAATATTTGCGCGAACTGATTACAAATGGCAAGGTAAACTCTCTTGACCTCTCTGGCGTAAACATTGTTAGCGGTGGCGTTGCTTACTATCAGATTTTTAAGACAAAAGACAATGTGATTGGCGAGAGTATGTTTCAGGACTGCAAGAATCTGAAAACCATTGTTCTCCCCACTAACATCAAAAGCATTAACAGTTTGGCATTCTCTAGCTCAGGAATCACCAAGATTGATATTCCTAACAGCGTAACTTATACAGGTTTTGATGCCTTTGCCTATTGCGAGAATCTGGCAACTGTAGTTATTGGTAATAGGGTGAAAAGTATGGAGCAGGGCGCGTTCTACGGCTCAAATGTAAAGAACGTATATGTTAAGGCTGTATATCCCCCAGAAATTTATTCTTATATGTTCACCTCTTCTCCCAGAATCTGTGTCTATACAATATCTTTGGAGGACTATAAGGATTCTGAATGGAAGAACTGTGGCACTCTTGTGGGTAAACTGGAGAATACTTATCCCATGGAAGAGGATCCCAATACTAATGCCAAGACCAAGGCTGCTGATTTCTTCGAGGATGCTGCCTGCACCCAGTTGAAGGATGCATATCAGGCTATGACTGATGAAGACTTGACTGCTGCTCTGACTGAGGCAGGTATGCCGGAAATGATGATTTCTACAGCTCTGAAGGTGAAAAACGACTCTTGGGCCAAGTTTGAGCAGGATTTCCGTATTCACAGCTATAAGGCTTATAGCGATGCCAGCTACTGGAACGACAAGCTGATGAGTACAGGCGGCTCTTACATGGGTAACCCTACAGGTATCTATGCCAAGGAAGATGGCGATGAGATTTATGTATTTGTTGACAGCGATATACCCAGTGATGCTACCTTGTACATTGCCGGTTGTGTCGAGAATCAGCTTATCTATTCTGCCAAGACCGGTCGTAAACTGTCCAAGGGACTTAACATCATAGACGGTACAAAAGATGCACTTTACTATATCCTGTACACAGCCGACACCAAGTCGATGAAGAAGACTCTGGATCAGTGGCCCGAGATAAAGATTCACATAGAGGGCGGTGTGGTAAACGGTTACTATGACGTATCACGCCACAGCGATACTGAATATCAGGCAATCCTGAAGGCTGCCACGCATAACCGCTTTACTGTGAAAGGTGGACAGTCATTGTTCAACTTCAAGAGGGCTTCTTACAAGAGCGTCTTCCCTAAGACCATCGATAAGAGTATCTGCTGGTTTGACAGCGTTGCTGTATGGCAGAAGGAGCTAATGGGATTCTGTGAGAGTGTCGCTACAGGTAAGCGTGCAGGCGCTCCTTTCTACTTGACTGGTGGTGATGCCATCTTCCCCATTTACTACAACAACCCCAACTTTGCGATTGAAGGTGAGGAAGAAGATGACGGTTATGCAAACTCTACCAATTACAGAACTTCATACAATAGTTTGAATTGTATCAAAAACTGTATGGATGCCAACAAAACTGATATGGACGACAACTGTGCCGCTCATGAGTGTGGTCACAATAATCAGGGAGCTATCAATTTGGAAGGTGGTACCGAGGTGTCAAACAGCCTTTTTGCTTTCTATATGATTTTCCATGATGGTCTGAATACTCCCACAGGAGCTCCTCTTTCTACTGTCATGACAGACTTCGCACGTCATACCCCCTACTATTTCAGACCTGGTGGTAACCAAATGCGTATGTACTGGCAGCTCTATCTGTACTACCACATGGCACAGAAGGATACATCGTTCTATCCCAGACTCTTCAAGGCCTTGCGCGAGGATCCTCTGAAACTGTATAATTCAACAAACAACAACAATGGTGGTTTGAAGTTTGTACGTAAGGTCTGCGAGATTGCTCAGGAAGACTTGACAGACTTCTTTACTGCTTATGGTTTCTTTGAGCCGATTAAGCCTACAACTATTGAAGATTATGGCAAACACAATATTGCTGTTACACAGGCTAACATCAATAGTACAAAGGCTACTATAGCAAAATACCCCAAGAAGAATCGCGAGATCCTTTTCATTGAGGATCGTGTCGAACCATTGCTCACAACCAATTTCCTTGCTAAGACTGCAGGAAAGAATCGCAATGGTTCTGACCAGGTCGGTCAGTGTGGTGATGTAGGTCAGTATAGTTCTTTCCTGGCTGGTGCCAGCAAGCCATCAGAATATACCTATCTGCAGTCTGACTCTCTTTATGCTCTCAAAGGTGAAGGTGGTCTGGGCTTCTTGATGTTGGATGCAGAAGGCAACATGAAGTATGCTGCAAATTCCAAGAATTTCTGTATCCCCACCAGTGTAGGAACGGACTGGACTATCTATTCATATGATGAGGGTGGCGTTCTGCGTGAAGTGCCAAAGGCAGGCGAAGGTACAGTGTACATTAAGCTTCTTTCTGCAGGAACTCTCAAGGTTAATTTGGAGAACAAACAGGCTATTAAGTTGGTTGTCAGTGGCCCGATAAATTCTACGGACATCAATTATATGAAGCAACTTGTTAACAACGAGAATCTTCAGTCCATCGACTTGGAACAGAGCAGAGCCACCAGCATAGCTGGCAATGCTTTCAAGGATGTAAAGAAACTCGTCTCCATAAAGTTCCCCGCAACATTGACCAGTATTGGCTCAAATGCTTTCTCTAAGTCTGGTCTCAATACCGTTGTGATTCCCGATAAGGTGACCACTATTGGTGGTGATGCCTTTGCTTATTGCGACAACCTCAATTCTGTTCTTATAGGTGAGAAGGTAAAGACATTGGAGCAGGGCGTGTTCTATAGCTCAAACGTAAAGCATGCTTATGTAAAGCCTCATACGCCTCCATCTGTTCCTTCCTACCTCTTCTCAAGTGAGCCAATTATCCATGTCTATTCACAAGACTTGGCTAAATACCAGAAGTCTGGTTGGGCTGAATATGGTACTATTGTTGGTGACTTAGAGGACTGCGAGATTATTACCTCTGTCGTTGCTCCAAAGGTTAATACTAAGACCATTATGGAAGACGGTCCCGTTTATAATCTGCAAGGTATTCAGGTTACCAAGATGAAGCCGGGAACTATCTACATCAAGAATGGCAAGAAGTTTGCGTACTAGTGAATAAAATTAGAGCTCGCTCACATTTTGTGGACGAGCTCTAATACAATTATAATACCATTATTAATATAGGTAAATCTTGAAATCCTTGATGCTGCCTGGAGCGCCTTGCTCAGCACGAGGAAGATACTCAAGGGCGGTGATAGTCTGGACAGAACCTAAATCAATAACTAATAGATGGGGAGCTACGGCTCCCTTTTCTGTTTGCCAATAGGTGCTTTCCTGAAGGTCGAACACCTTATCGCCCAAGCGGTTGCCGTTCTCGTCTTCGGAGTTTGCATATTTTGTTGTCCAAGATTCACGACTGATGCGATTACCTTTAGCATCTTGCAGATAAATCTCGGCAATGGCCACCACATCACCATCCTTTTGGGTTGATAGGCATTCTATAGCAAGATAGCGTCCTTTCTTCAGTCCGCCGAATTTAATGGTCTGCCAACCGTTGCCTGCCTTCATTTGGTCTTTGGCTATTGGCTGTTGGCTGTTTAGGTCGGGCTTGTCGCCGATGTTATTGTGTTTGTTGGACTTCTCTAACTGCAATTTGTTTAGTTCTGGTTCTGCTTGACCCCAAACTACGCGTTCACTTGGACCAACGATGTCGAGGACGATGACCTCGTTCTTCCCCTTCTTGAGCCAGCAGCCAGGTACATAGAGTGTCTGCTGCGGGCCTATAGACCATATGCGGCCCATAGCGTGACCGTTCACCCAAACTTGTCCTTTGCCCCAGGTCTCGAAGTTAAGGAATGTGTCGCCTACCTTCTTCAGGTTGAAGTAGCCACGATGATAACCAGCCTTCAAGAAGGGTGAAAGTGTTTGTGAGCCCTCGTAACCTTGCATGAAAATCTGACCTAGGAAACAACCCTTTATCTCTGCATTCTTGAGATTCTTCACCATGTCAAGTGCTTTCTTGGCTGCTTCATAGTCGTCAGGGAATGCTTCATTTGTCCACATCTTTGGTTTCCATGTTACCTCGGTGTCGTCAATTTCTGCACTGATGGTTACGTCGCTAACGATGCCCTTATAATCCTTGATGGCGCGTCCGAAGTTTATTCTTCCCATACCTTCCACATAAATCACAAGTTCCTCGCCTTTCTTTACGGGTGGCAGTGTGATACTCTTCTCGTTTTTTACGCGGTCAATTTTTCCGATGTATTTGTCACCGACGAATATTTGGGCAAAGTCGTGGAAATCAGCCGTAAGTACACTTGGCGATGTAATCTCAGGCAGACGGGTCGAGTAAGACATAATACCCCATCCTAAGTCCATCTCTTCAAATGTTTTCAATGTGCCGGTTTCTTGCTTTCCCATAGCTACCATCAATGGTACGAACTCCGTTAACTCGAATTTGGGAACGGTGATAATGGGCATAGGAGCCTTGGGAACAGCAGGCATCTTTTTCCCATCATTATACTTCTCCATCATCTTGCGGAGTTCCCAGAACTTAGGGGTGGGGAGGCCCCATTCGTTGATGGGCGCATCATAATCGTAGCTTGTGACATCAGGAGCAAAGCCTGGAGAGTTGGCTCCAGCCCAATGACCGAAAGAGGTTCCTCCGTGGGTCATATAGAGCGAGAAACTAATGCCTTTCGAAAGCATCTCGTCCATGCCGTCCACCATATCCTTGGCAGGACGAGTTTCGTGGCGGGCTCCCCACTTGTCAAACCATCCGCTCCAGAACTCGGAACACATCTTGGGAGCATTGGGACGCAGTTCACCAAGGCGTCGGAACTGATTGTCGATATTGGCGCCTGTTCCAAAGTTCATGGTCCATGTGAGGTCATCAAGACCATTTTTCTCGAAGTTCGAACTCCAGTCGCATTGAAAGAGCGTCAGCTCCTTTCCATAAATTTCTCGTAAACAATCTCTGATTTCAGAAACGTAGGGTTTATCTTCCCCATAGCTTCCGTATTCGTTCTCTACCTGCATCATGATGATAGGGCCGCCATTCTGGATAGTGAGGGGGGTCAGTTGTTCACCTACTTTCTCCTCAAATATCTTTACGCGTTCCATGAAGTAGGGGTCGCGCTCGCGAAGTTTGATGTCTTTCTTCTTCAGCAGCCACCATGGCAGACCGCCCATTTCCCATTCAGCACAAACGTATGGACCTGGACGCACAATTACATACATGCCATTCTTTTGTGCAATACGGCAGAACTCAGCCACGTCGTTGTTGTCGGTAAAATTGAACAGTCCCTCTTGCTGCTCGTGAATATTCCAGAAGATATAGATGCACACGGCGTTCATGCCCAAGGCTTTGCACATCTGAATTCGATGCTCCCAGTAGGGGCGGGGAATACGTGGATAGTGTACCTCGGCAGCCTTTACTACAAAGGGTTGACCATTGAGCAAGAATGTCTTATCGCCAGTGGTAAAAGTGCCTGGTTTGTTATTAGCCAAAACTGTTGCAGATATCAATGCAAACAAGGTTAGAATGGAGAGAATTTTCTTCATTTTTATCATTAGTTTAAGAGTTTTATGGTGTAAAGGTATTTATTTTTCAACAAACGTTGAAATGCTACGGGCAGAAAGTTGCGCTTCTCCTTTGCTTTTCCCTACAGGTTTTAGATTCTCTCCTTCTGCATCGCTGGTACGATAAATCTTAAAACTATGTCTTTTCTTGTCGGAGAAGTTGAGTTGGAAGTCTTGCGGTTGATCACTATAATTGATGCAGACGCATACCCACTTGCCGTCTTGGTTCTTATAGGCAGAGACCATCAATCCGTAAGGGTCTTCCTGCTTTTGACTGCTTATCTCGTATCTGACGGCACCTGGACGAATGAA
This sequence comes from Bacteroidaceae bacterium, assembly GCA_024683455.1. GTDB lineage: Bacteria > Bacteroidota > Bacteroidia > Bacteroidales > Bacteroidaceae > Physcousia. Next base: position 10,990 of record JAIKYE010000072.1, on the reverse strand, counting down.
GCGACTGTAGTTGCCCAGTGCCCAGAGTAGTTTGGAATCGCGGGCACGTTGCTCTTCGTTATATACACGGATAAGCCCGTCCTTGTAATCGGCACCGCAAGCACGCCACCACGACCAGCTTTCTGCATCGGCATAGGTAAGGTCGTGATGAATGACACGGGCTACATAAAGGGCTGTCTTCATTGTGAAATCATATCCCTGTCCTCCACCAATCTCCTTATCGTTGCTCATAACGCATATTTCCGTCTGCCAGAATTTCAGACCGTATTTGGCGATGCTGTCCCGTAGTTGTTCGCGTACCTTTTTCATATATGGTACGGGCGTATTTGTCCAATAGCTGTGAGCAGCCATCAGATGAGGTACGTTGGGAAGGTTGCCTACGTAGGTCTGTGTGCTGTCTGGCGAGAAGAAGGTGCTGATGGCATTGCCACGTTGCCAGTCGGTATTATGAATGCCCAACAGACAACGTAGGTCACTGGACTCATCCATAAGAATCTGTGTATTAAGCCCCTGCTCGGTAAGGGCTTTACTTGTCTCACGTGCCAATCGTGCTATCTCACGATGTGTAGCTGGCGATCCTTCTTGCTTGGGACCCAACCAGTTCCAACTGCCATCTGGCTCGTTTACAGGAGAAAGGTAGTCGAAGTGAATGCCCTCATGCTCCTCTAACCCTTTGAGAGAAGTTGCCATGAAACGGGCAAAGTCATCGTAACAGTCATCCTTTAGGTTGATGGTTCCGCCTCTTCCTGTATTGGTAGCAAGACCATTTTGGGTAAAATAGACGGGAGCAGAGTTGAGGAATGCCAGGAAATGGGGTACGCCACGCTGCTTAGCAAGGCGGAGGAACTTACGCTGGCCAGGTTGTTTAGTCCAATCGTAAGTGCCATCCTGTGTTAGGAAGCATTCGGTACGTGTGCCAGGTTTAATCTGAGAAGATTCGCCTTGTTCGGCGCTGCCGGCTCCTAAGTTGAAACGCCAGACCGAGAGACCGATGCCCTTGGGCTTTCCTTGTGCATCGTTCTCCATAGAAAAGAGCCAGTCTGCAATCTTCTCTTGCTCTTTCTCATTATCCCAAAGTCCTATAAACTGCATGGACCATGCGTCAGAAGCACCAAAGTGACGGATAGTCTGACGTGGTTGATTTGTCTCTATGGTGTAGTCGGTGGCCCGACAAACCATTGTGGTGGTAAAGAATACCAGTAACCAGAAATGTTTCATGGTGTATAAAAATTGTTATTCGTCAAGGTCAAAATCAAAATCAGCAAAGAACTCAGGAACTTCATTCTGGAATTCATCCAGCGAGCGACGATCCTTCTTGGTGGGACGTCCTGTTCCTTTGGCGCGGTTTACAAATCCGCTAATCTTGTTCATCTCTAAGATTTCATATTGTTCGGGAGCTGTGATGTTCTCCAGAATCTCAGGGATGAGTTTGGCACCCACACGCCTCTCTATGGCTTGCAGCACTCGGAAGGAATAGGTGATGGGCGGCTTTCGCACATCTATGACATCTCCTTCCTTAATCATACGACTGGCTTTTATTGGGCTTCCTTTTAGGCTTACCTGTCCTTTTTTGCAAGCAGCCGCAGCTATGGTTCGTGTCTTAAAGATGCGAGCTGCCCAGAGCCATTTGTCTATGCGTGCTTCGTTACTCATTTGTTGTTGTAGTTACACATGGCAAACTGCATTCCACTAAGGGCAAAGGCTTTGATGGCATCTGCACAAACCAGAGCCTTCTTTTCTATGATGCTTTCGTCTTCAGGGCTGAACTTACCCAGTACGAAATCTACCTGGGCACCCTTGGGAAACTCGTTGCCAATACCAAATTTCAGACGATTGTACCCCTCCGTTCCTAGCATTTGAGCTATGTGCTTGAGCCCATTGTGGCCCCCTGCACTTCCGTTCTGCTTCATTCGGATTGTTCCAACGGGCAGGCTGAGGTCATCAACTACAACAAGGATGTTTTGCAGTTCAATTTTCTCTTGCTGCATCCAGTAGCGAACAGCATTGCCGGAAAGATTCATATATGTGCTGGGCTTGAGAAGGATAAGCTGCGCATTCTTGACACGCATGCGGGCTACAAAGCCATAACGTTTGTCTTCCCACTGGGCATTGGCCGACTGAGCCAGTGCATCAACAATACGAAAACCTATGTTGTGGCGTGTTCCAACATATTCGGGACCTATATTGCCCAGTCCTACAATCAGATATTTCATAACATCGTTCTCTTCTTCTGTCTCTTTTCTGTTCTTAGAGGGAAACAAAAGGGAGAGAAAGTCTTTAATAAATTTCATTGTTTTGAAAAATAAAAGGCGGCATAATTGGTGCCGCCTTTATGTTGTAATGGTAAGGGCTTATTCCTGAGCCTTGGCAGCAGCACTCATAGCGCTACGTGTCATCTTAACCTGACATACTACAACGCTGGGGCTGGTAACAAGTTCCAAACCTTCGAAGTTCAACTCACCTACCTTGATGGTCTTACCCAGGCCAAGGTTCGTAACGTCGATATTCAACTTCTCGGGAATAGCTGTATAAGGAGCCTTTACCTTAAGCTTACGTACGCTGGCAGCCAACTTACCACCGGCTCTAACACCTTCAGCCAAACCGTTCAACTTGATGGGAACTTCCATAACGATGGGCTTGGTCTCTGTGATTTCATAGAAGTCAACGTGCAGCAAAGCATCTGTTACGGGGTGGAACTGAAGCTCCTTCATAACAGCCTTGCACTCCTTACCGTCGATGTTCAGGTTTACACTATAGATATCGGGAGTGTAAACGAGCTTGCGCAACTCTTCCTGAGTAGCGGTGAAACTGAGTGCTACGGGCAGACCGTTCTCGCCTTTTGCCTCACCATAGAGGTTGCAGGGAACAGCACCAGCCTTACGGATCTCACGACTTGCCTTCTTGCCTGTATTAGGGCGGGCAGTACCTTTTACGTCAATACTTTTCATTGTTTTTTTTGTTTTTGTGTTACTCTAAATTAAGTTTAATATTGCTTAATTCGCCATCACACGGCTTCAAAAGCGGGTGCAAAGGTATAAAAAAAATGTGAATTACCCATTAAGAATAGTGAATTATTTTATGCAGCCTTGCTTTTTTTTATCTTGATGATGAAATCAGAAGTCTAAATCTATGTTGATTTCTCCCTCTTCCTGTGCTCTCTGTTCTGTAGAACCCTGTTGGCTATTGATGTAGTTGATAGCCTCTGTCAGACTCTCCTGAAACTTTTGAAAGTCTTCCTTGAAGAGAAAAATTTTATGCTTCTCGTAATTATACTGTGGCAATTCCGTGGTGCCAGAAATAAGTTTCTTGCTCTCGGTAATGCTGAGGTACATTTCGTCTTTTTTGTTCATCTTAACATCTACATAGTAGATGCGTTGGCCGGCCTTGACAGCTTTGGAAAACAGGATGTTGCTTTCGGCCTCAGTTTGCGTTTTTTTGTTTGATTCCATGTTTGCAAATATATAAAAGCGGGTTCAAAATTCTTCATATTTTCGTTATCTTCCAAAAAAAATGCCGAAAAATTGCCAATATGGGGCAAAATGAGTAATTTTGTACCCTCATTTTAAGTGTAATAGTATGATAAATCGCGAATTAATTCGACTGAAACTTGTTCAAATTACCTATTCTTATTATCAGAATGGAAGCATGAACCCTGCAGCGGCAGAGAAGGAGTTGCTTCTGAGCCTGTCCAGAGCCTATGATTTGTATAACAGTATGCTTTTGCTGATGGTTGAGCTGAACCGTATGGCATTGCGTATGCTGGAAATGCGCCAAAGTAGAGCAAAACGTCTTGGTGACGAAAACAGTTTAAGCACAAAGTTTGTTGATAACCGTTTCATGCTTCAGTTGGAATCCAACAAGCAGTTGCAGGAATACAGAGACAGACAGCGCTTCGATTGGGCCGACCAAGAAGAGTATGTGCGTTCTCTGTACAGCAAGATTGAAGAGAGTGAGTTTTACAAGGCTTATATGGCATCAGGCAAAGATTCGTATGATGAGGATAGGGAGGTATGGCGTCTTATTTATCGCCACCTTATTTGTAACAACGAAGAGTTAGATGGTGTCCTTGAGGAGATGGATCTATATTGGAACGACGACAAGGTTATTGTAGATACCTTTGTACTGAAGACCATAAACAGATTCACACCAGACAGTTCTGATGATCAGCCCTTGATGCCAGAATACAAGGATGATTCTGATCAGGAATTTGCTATCCGATTGTTACAGAAGGCAATAGCCAACAAGGATTATTACTATGACTTGATTGCTTCTACCACTCGAAAATGGGATATCAAACGTGTGGCCTTGATGGACCGTATCATATTGCAGTTGGCTTTGGCTGAGATTATCTCATTCCCTGGCATTCCTGTTAATGTGAGCATCAACGAGTATGTGGAGATTGCTAAGATGTATAGTACTACCAAGAGTGGTAAATATATCAATGCCACATTGGATAATATCGCAAAGCGATTGATAGAAGAAAATAAACTGATAAAGAACAATTAAAGGCCTCACCCCTAGCCCCTTTCCCGTAGGAGAGGGGAAAACAAATGGAGAGGCGACGGAATAAGACATATAGTAAAAACATTATAAATCTAAACAAAATGCAGCAATACAGTGGACTTTTGATGATTGTGGCTCTTTTTGCCATCATGTATTTCTTTATGATTCGTCCTCAGCAGAAGAAGCAGAAGGAAATTCAAAACTTCCGTAACAGTATTACCGTAGGTCAGGCAATTGTAACAGCTGGCGGTATCTATGGTGTAGTAAAGCAGATCAATGAGGACGACAATACACTGATGATAGAGATTGCCAATGGTGTTCGCATCAAGGTAGATCGCAACTCAGTATATGCCCAGGCTCAGCCTGCCCAGTAAGTAATAGGACAACTATTCTTTCTTAGCATAGGTCTGCACTATGGGATACGGACTCGTAAAAGGATGGGTGAGGATAAGAAACATCTTCTTTGGCAGAAAAGGCCATGATGTTTTTGTCTTCCTCTTCTTTTTTGTAGTCTCTTTTGGATTCTGGTTGTTGCAGACGCTAAACGAAACGTTCGAGAAAGAAATCTCCGTTCCCTTGGAACTAAAGAATGTTCCAGAGAATGTCCATATCACAACGGCGTTGCCCTCGCAACTTCACGTTACTATCAAAGACAAAGGAACTACACTATTGCGTTTCTTCCGTTATACGGTACAGAATGCTATAGAGGTGGATTTCGAGAAATATGATGTAGGGCTTACCAATGCACGTGTTTTGGTTCCTGTATCAGATGTTCAACGATTGATTCAGGGGCAATTAGGGGTCTCTAGTCATATTATTGCCTTACGTCCCGATACACTGGAGTATTACTACAACAGGGGTGTTGCCAAGAAACTTCCTGTCAAGATATGCGGTAGTGTAACTGCTTCTCCTCAGAATTACATCCAGACAATGAGCCTCTCGGAGGACAGTGTAATGGTATATGCTCCTAACAGTGTGCTTGACACCATGCAATATGCTTATACGCAAGCGCTTAACCTGTCGGACTTGAAAGAGAATATTACCCAGAACATCGTATTCCGTCGTATGAAGGGAGTGGAGTATGTTCCTAATAAGGTACAGATGACTGCACATGTAGGTTATTATGCTGAAAAGACCGTTGAGGTTCCCATCATAGGACTGAATTTCCCGGGTGATAAGGAACTGCGAACATTCCCGTCAAAAGCAAAGGTCACATTCCGTGTGGAGTCTGGCCAGTATCAGAGAATAACAGCGGACAATTTTGTGCTGGCCATCACTTACGAAGAGTTATTGCAGAATCCTTCGGATAAGTACCGATTGCATCTGAAGTCACTTCCTGATGGTGTTACCAATGCCCGCATATCTCCACTCGAGGTAGATTACCTGATAGAGTTGTCTGAGGTTGACGGTGAAAACCAGTAATAGCAATATGATTGTATTGGGAATCACAGGCGGGATAGGAAGCGGGAAGAGTTACATCTCTTCTATACTGAAGGAGCAAATGAATGTACCGGTCTATGATTGCGATACAGAAGCCAAACGCCTTATCTGTGAAGATGCTGATATCAGACACAAACTCACGTTGTTGGTAGGGGCGCATGTATATCAGGACGGTAAACTGCAGAAAAATGTGTTGGCTGATTACCTTTTTGCCAGTCAGCAACATGCCCAAGAGGTAAATGCTATTGTACATCCAGCCGTCAGGAAGGATATTGACCGATGGGTTCAGCAACAGCAAACTCCTGTTGTAGCTGTAGAAAGTGCTATACTTTATGAGAGCGGTTTTGATTCCGTTGTTGACAAGGTACTTTTCGTGAATGCTCCTGCAGAGTTACGCATACAGCGTGCTATGCAGCGTGATGGCAGTACTCGCCAGCAAGTTGAGGCGCGTATAAATATGCAGCACACTGCTGAACATTTCGAGAAAGCTGACTACATAATAGACAACGGGAACGTTGAGAAAGAGGTCTTATTGGAAGATCTGCAAAAGATATTGAAAAAGATTACTGCCCAATAGGCAGAATGATTATAAACGTATATATTAACAAAACAATAGATTAAAGAAATATGTTAGAAACTATTTTGGCGATATCCGGTAAGCCCGGTTTGTATAAGTTGGTGTCTCGTGGTAACAATAGCCTTATCGTAGAAACTTTGGATGCCCAGAAAAAGCGTATGCCAATATTTGGTACTGACAAGGTCATCTCATTGGGTGATATAGCTATGTACACGGATGATGAGGAGGTTCCCTTGCGTCGTGTCTTCAAGAATATCTTCGATAAGGAAAGCGGTAAGAAGATCGCCCTTGACTATAAGAAGGCAAGTAAGGATGAATTGGCAGCATTCATGGCAGAGGCCCTTCCTAACTACGATCGCGACCGTGTATATCCTGCAGATATGAAGAAATTGGCTCAGTGGTACAATATCCTGATAGAGAACGGTGTTACCGATTTTGAAGAGCCTAAAGCAGAAAAAACAGAAGAATAAACAAAACTTGCATAAAAATGCGACTGCTTTATGCAGCGCTGCTATGTTTGTGCTCCCTTTCTTTGGGAGCACAAACGGTAGCAGAGCAATACCATGAATTGCTTGCTAAATCCAAGGCGATTTATTTGCAAGCAGTAGGAAAGGAATCAGAGGTTATCCCCATTACGGGAGATCAACTGAGTAGTAATGCCAGTGACTGGCAGGAGGGTCAGAACATAGAGTATCTGGTGGATGGAGATCCCTATACCTTCTGGCATAGCGACTGGCATGGTCAGGTACATGAAACACACTATATTCAAGTAGATTTTGATGATCCCGTGGGGGGCGATATTGGTCTTTATGTGGTACGACGTTACACAGATGGCAATCACGTGACGCGGATGGGCGTTCTGGGTAGTAACGATGACGTGCAGTGGGATGATCTGGGTGAAATCCAACTGGGAAATGCCAGTTCTGGCCAGGAATATTTCTCGGATCCCGTCTCCTTAGGTGATAAAACATATCAGACGTTGCGTTTTACTATTTTGGCTAATACAAATGGAAGTATATTCGGGCACTTTGCCGAATTTTATCCTACACACGTAACTGTTTATGGTCCCTCGTATATAGGTGAAATGGGCTTCTATGCTACGCGTTTGAAGAAGCTTATAGATGCAGGCGAAAAAATGTCAGACGATGGGATAAGCAATGCCGACGTATTTGGATTACAGAAAGCTTATGATGAGTTCTGTGCAGAACTGGAGAATCTGAGGAATGGCGGGATGCCCAACTACATGGTACAGCTTACCAATCTGCCTGCCCTTTACATCAATACCTTGGACGGATCTTCTATCGACAGTAAGTACGATTACAAATATGCCAAGATGTGGCGAGTTCAGGATGGACAGTCAGAACTTTTTGACTCTTTGCAGATTCGTGGTCGTGGTAACAGCACTTGGAATGTTCCTAAGAAGCCTTATCGTATAAAGTTCAAGGATAAGGAGAAGTTCCTGGGTAAGGGGTATGCTAATGCACGTAACTGGACGCTGATGGCCAACTGTGTGGATAAGACGCTTATCCGCAATGCTGTTGCCAGTTTCATCGGCAAGCAACTGGGACAAGTGTACGTTCCAGCTGCCCAGTTCGTAGATGTGACCCTGAACGGCAACTTCATCGGCAATTACCAGATAAGTGACCATATAGATATTCGTAAGCATCGTATCAATATCGTGGAGCAGGAAGAAATCCCCACAGAAGATTCTGATATCTCCGGCGGCTACTTCATGGAGATAGGTGCTCCTGCCAGCAGTCAGGAAATACACTTCTCCACAAATAAAGGTGTGAAGGTTGGCGTAAAATCGCCAGACGAGGATGTGATACAGAATTCACAGATTGATTATATCAGAGATTATATGAACAATGTAGAGTCTCATATTTTCTCGGCTGATTACCAAGACCCTGTAAATGGTTATCGTGCACTCTTTGATAGTCTCGCTCTTGCATCATGGTATCTGACGGTAGAATATACGGCCAACTGCGATGGCTTGTACAGTATCTATTGTTACAAGGATCAGGCTGATGACCATTTGTATATGGGCCCTATTTGGGATTTTGATATAGGATTCAATAACTGTAATCGCTTAGGCGAGATGACCAATAAGCTGATGCTGGAATACGGATACAGCAGTACAGAAAGGCAATGGTTCAACAGGATGAATAGCGATCCTTGGTTCCGTAACCTGATAGGGCGTCGTTGGCATAAGGCTGTTTTGCAGGAAAATCTTGTGGATAAAACACTTGCCTTTGTGGATAGTCTGGCTGCTGTGATAGATGAGAGTCAGCAGCTTAATTTCCAGATTTGGCCTATTAATCAGCGTACATGGGATGAGTTGCAACTCTTCAGTACGTATCAGGAGGGTATTGACTACCTCAAGAGTTTCTTGGTGGATCATGCCACCTATCTTTCTTCCGTATTTCCCAATCCGGATGGTATCCAGCCTCCCAAACCTAAGGCTACCAATCCCATGGGGATAGACAAGGACTTTTACTATTATATATATAATGTGGGTGTGGATCATCCTGTGGATATTTGCGACGGTACAAACAGCGTGGGTACCTGGAGCATGGATGCAGACAGATATATGACCCAGCAATGGGAGATACAGCCAATTACTGCCGACTATTACCGATTGGTAAGCCGTGAGAGTAATCTAGCCATCACGGATATGGCCGATGGCTCCTCTGGGCAGTATGTGACAGGTACGCAGTTGCAGGTGTTGCCCATCGACGAAGAGGAGGAACGTCAGCTATGGCGTTTTGTAAAGGCAGGCGATAACTGGGCCTTGGAAAATAAGAAAACCGGTCTTGCCTGGAACAATCACAACTCAGGAAGTACAGACGGAAATCCCGTTATCAGTTGGACTAACAATTCTGACAATGCGAAAAAGCCTACGCGCCAATGGTACATAGAGAAAGCTGATGAAAACGTGACGGTAGATATAGCTTCTATGTGGAAGGAAGACTTTGACTATCGCATTACTATGGATAGCAGCAAGCAAATTCATATCAGAATTCCCAATGGCGTGGGGAATGTAAACGGAACGATTGCCGTTTATGATCTGAATGGACGTATGCTGGCTTCTGGCAGTGTGTCCAGGGCTGTTGATGCTTCTATGTTGCCTAGTGGCGTTTACCTTGTCAAGTGGACGGTAAACGGACACACTCGCTCGCGCAAGTTGAAGTTATAAGATAAAACTTATAGGAATATATAATGGGTGAATGCTTCTGTTTCTTAGAACAGGAGCATTCCTGTTATTCCGCATAGCAAGATGATAAGGATGGGGGTGGTCTTGTATATGCGGTGAGCAATCATGGCAAAAAGGAACAGGCCTACGCTTATCCAGAATTGCCATGGCGTCTCTGATCTGCTGCCAAAGTTCTCCTCGTTCATGAGCAGTAGGGCGGCAGCAGCCAGCAAGCCGACTACGGCTGGACGCAGACCTTGGAAGGTGCTCTCTACTGCACTGTGGTTTTTGTACTTCATCAGGAACTTGCTGATGATAAGCATAAGTACAAAACTGGGAAATACAACGGCAAAAGTGGCGATGAAGCTACCCAGAATACCCCAGGCAGGATCGTATCCGGCATTTACCATTGCTGTATAGCCAACGTATGTTGCGCTGTTGATACCGATAGGACCGGGTGTGCTTTGGCTGATAGCTACAATATCGGTAAACTGTCCCATTGTCATCCAGTGTTGGTGTGTCACCACTTCGGTCTGAATCATGGATATCATGGCATAGCCGCCACCGAACCCGAAAAGTCCGATGAGGAAAAATGTCCAGAATAATCTTAATAACAGTATTACCATGATTTTTTTTTGTTTACCGTTTATTGTTTACCGTTTACTGTTTACTGTTTACTGTTTCTTTCGCTAATCTCTAATCTCTAAACTCTAAACTAATCCCTCAAATACTGCCCATAGGCGTAGCCGCCCAGTCCTGCAATTAATATAATGTACACGGGGCTGACACCCAACAGCCAAATAGCAAAGGTGGCCAATATGGGAATCCATACGTTGTATCGGTTGATGCGGGCACTCTTGGCCATGCGGAACACAGGAGCAGCTATTAGAGCCACTACTGCAGAACGCAGGCCTTTGAAGAACTTCTCCACCCAGGGGTTATCCCTAAACTGCAGGAAGGCAAAGGCTATGAGCAGAATGATGATGAAGGAGGGTAGGCAGGCACCTAATGTGCTTACGAAGGCTCCCCTTACGCCTTTCCGCTTGTAGCCGATGAAGATGCTGATGTTTACCGCAAAGATGCCAGGGCAGCTTTGGGCAACAGCTATCAGGTCGACCAACTCATCGTGGCCGACCCAATGCTTTTCATCTACTACCTTCTGCTCTATCAGCGGTATCATGGCATAGCCGCCGCCGAAGGTGAAAAGTCCTATCTGAAAGAATGTCCTAAAGAGATCAAGCATTCTTCTTAATCCATTCTCTTGCGTTTACGAATGC
>JAIKYE010000031.1 GCA_024683455.1 Bacteroidaceae bacterium | reverse complement strand
ACCCCAACATTAAAAGTGTTGTGCTCTACCGACTGAGCTAGCGGATCGAAGTACGGAGGATGAGACTCGAACTCACACAGCCGAACGGCCACTACCCCCTCAAAGTAGCGTGTCTACCAATTTCACCACCTCCGCGGAGTTGGACTCCAGAAGAGTCAATTCTGAGTACCCAAACCCGGGGTCGAACCGGGACGGATTTCTCCATTGGTGTTTGAGACCAACGCGTCTACCGATTCCGCCATTTGGGCAAAGAGCGAAAAACGGGACTCGAACCCGCGACCCCAACCTTGGCAAGGTTGTGCTCTACCAACTGAGCTATTTCCGCAGGATTAGAACCTAATCAGATAACCTCCAATATTTCAATGTTTATCCTTTTTTCCTGTCAATTCCCCTGAATTGCGAGTGCAAAATTACAACATTTTGGTTAAACCGCCAAATAATTCGGCATTTTTTTAATCCATTCTATCACGATAATCTACATAATCGTATTCTCTGAGTACTTCTCTTGTTCCATTTAAGCGCTCAAATACAATTGAAGGATGAGTAATACCATTAAACAGACATGTCTTAACTGTCGTATAATGTATCATATCCTCAAAGATTATTTCCTGCCCCACCTCCAAAGGTTGGGGAAATTTCCAGCTCCCCATATAGTCCCCACTTAAGCAGCTGTTGCCACCCAAACGGTAAACATTATCTTCGGGTTTAGCTGTTTTTACAGCATCAAACGGAAGAGTTTCTGCTCCTCTAACCGAAGGCTGGTACGGCATTTCTAAACAATCCGGCATATGGCATGTAAAAGACACGTTAAGAATGGCTGTACGGATACCGTGATTTTCTACGATGTCCACAATCTGTGAAACCAAAGGACCTGTTTGCCATGCAAAAGCACTTCCTGGTTCCAAAATTATGTCAAGATGCGGATAACGCTTCTTCAGCGACAATAATATATTAATAAGGTGTGTAACATTATAATCACTTCGTGTCATCAAATGTCCACCACCCAAATTCAACCATTTGATTTGGTTAAACCAACGGCCAAACCTTTCCTCCAGATGAACTAATGTATGTTCTAATGCTTCGGCAGAGCTCTCACAGTGACAATGACAATGGAAACCCTCCACTCCTTCCGGAAGCGTTTCTGGGAGTTGCTCCGCCAACACTCCAAATCTGCTGCCTGGAGCACACGGATTATACAGTTCCGTTTCTATCTCGCTATACTCTGGGTTAACCCTTATCCCCACACTAACATCATGCTTGTGATACGATTTAACCATCGGCAGGAAATGCCTTAATTGAGAAAGGGAATTAAAAGTAATATGACCACTGCAATCCAAGATTGCGGGGAATTCATCCTCGGTGTATGCTGGACTGTACGTATGAGCCAAAGCTCCAAATTCACGATATGAAAGCAGCGCCTCATTCAGACTACTTGCCGTCGTATGCTTTATATATTCCCTAAAAACAGGGAACGTCTTCCATAAAGCAAAAGCTTTAAATGCCAGAATAATCTCAACACCAGCACTATCAGCAACATGTTTTATAAGCTCTAAGTTGCGCCTGAGAAGTCGTTCTTCAAAAAGATAATATGGTTTCATCAATATACAAATCTTACATTATCTACCCAAAATGTATTTCCTTCTGTTCCTGTGTATGCCCCACCATAACTACTATCAAACTTAACAATCAAGTGAGATGGTGTTTCATCGGCATCAGCCCATCCTTCTTCTTGAATAGGAACATTCTTTCCTCTACTATTAACAGCATAATAGGTACGCTCACCTTTTACCATTCCCATCCAATCTCTGTAATAACCTTCTTTGCTTATGTCACCATAATGAATCGGGAATTCTTTTCCTTCAATCCATCCATTGGTATTCTTATCAAAACGGACTCTCATCGTTCCTATACGTAAGGCATGAATATTCCCGTCTTCATCTTCCCAACGTTTCTGGAGCAGACACACGCACTCTGCCATATCTTTGCCTTCAACAATTTTAGTCTTGCTAAAGCCTGTTTCCTTTATTCTGGTATTACCGCCAGGATTATAATATTTATAGTCAAACTTGATGGCCTTTGGGCGTTTGGTGAAAGGTACACCAACATTAATTTTTGACATCGGGTTACTTGAACTTGTTATAGGCTCAATTACATTTCCCGTAAATATACTACCACCTGCAAGAACGCTGATGTTTATGACACCAATAGCCTTGCAATTAACGATATGCGTATATAGTTTAGCACATTTTCCACTGCCATGTTTGTCTGGATAAACGCTAACGTTTGTTTTTACTACTCCACCGACGTTAGCATATACATTACTGTTTGCCCATGGGCAACCACCCTGATTCGTAAAAGCTCTGGCACCATTGAAAGAACCAGTTGGACCTAACTCATACAATGTTCGAGTATGTCCTCCAACCAAAATACTTTCTTTAATGGAACGAGTAATCCAGGAATCAAAATCACTAAACTTCAGCTGACCGTCTTCAGCCCTGACTTCTGATACCAAACTTAACACAAACAAAAATGCGTATATAAACCTCATTTCCTATTATTTCGTTCAAACAGCCGCAAAGTTACACAATTTACATGTAATCCTTTGCACAAAAATCAAAAAAGGATTACTTTTGTGTAATAAAATGAATCGAAATCAAATTAACAGCATGGACTCAAGAGCATTGGGAGCAGATATGCGATTATTGGAGATTCTCTCTCAGACATTCCCCAACAGTAGTAGCGCAAGCACAGAAATCATCAACCTTGAGGCAATAATGAACCTACCTAAGGGTACAGAACATTTTGTCGCCGATATACATGGTGAACACGAAGCGTTCTTGCACATTCTACGCAATGCCAGCGGTAATATAAAGCGTAAAGTGAAAGAACTCTTTGGAGAGTCGCTCTCTGAAAGAGAAATACGTGAACTCTGTACACTCATCTATTATCCCGAAAAGAAATTGGAGATGATAAATGAGAAAACCGACGAGGACCTAAGCCAATACTATGCTGTTTCACTATACCGACTCATACAGGTATGTCAATCAGTCAGCAGCAAATATACTCGAAGCAAAGTACGTAAAGCACTGCCTCGTCAGTTTGCATACATCATTGAGGAATTGCTGCATGAGAATCCAATAGATGATGACAAAGAAGCCTACTTCCAGCGTATCATAGAAACCATCATACAGACAGGGCAGGCACAGAACTTTATCACGGTTATCTGTAATGTGATTCAAAGGCTCAGCATTGACCAGTTACACATTCTTGGCGACATTTTCGACAGAGGACCTGGCGCGCACATCATTATGGACTATCTGCTGACACGCGAAAACTTCGACATCCAATGGGGCAACCATGATGCACTTTGGATGGGAGCTGCAGCTGGATGTGACCCTTGTATTGCAACGGTATTACGACTATCCCTAAGATTTGGCAATATGGCCACGCTCGAAGAGGGTTATGGCATCAATCTGCTACCATTGGCAACTTTTGCGATGGAGTACTACGCACAAGACCCATGCAAAGAATTTATCCCTCAAACAGAAAAACCATTGGACGAAAAGACCACCCGTCTAATCTCGCAAATGCACAAAGCCATCAGTATCATCCAATTCAAGTTGGAAGCACAGATGAGACTTAAATATGCCGAATGGGAGATGAACAACCAAGGAACGCTTGAACATATCGACTTCAAACAAGGTATATATGTCATTGATGGCAAAGAATATGAGCTGAAAGATAAACTTTTCCCTACCGTTGATCCGTCTGATCCGTACAGATTAACTCAAGAGGAAGAAGAACTTGTCGACAAACTGCATCACTCGTTCCGAATATCAGAAAAGTTACAAAAACACATCCGTTGCCTTCTTTCCCATGGATGTATGTATGGCATTTTCAATGGCAATCTACTCTTCCACGCTTCCATCCCACTCAATGAAGATGGCAGTTTAAAAGATGTGACACTTAACGGAAGAAAATACAAGGGAAAAGAGTTGTTACATCACATAGGAATGTATATACGTACCGCATTCCAAAACGATGTTCCCAAGGCAGAACGACAGAAAGCCAGAGACTATTTCTGGTACTTATGGTGTGGACCAGACAGTCCATTGTTTGACAAGGACAAGATGACTACATTTGAGCGTTATTTCCTTGTGGACAAATCACTATACCATGAGGAAAAAGGTAATTACTATAAGTTGAGAGAGAAACCGGAAATCTGCGACAGTATCCTTGACGCCTTCGAAGTAAAGGGCAACAACCGTCATATTATAAATGGACATGTTCCTGTTCATGCTTCGCAAGGTGAAAATCCGATAAAGGCCGGTGGGCGTCTAATGGTAATTGACGGTGGATTTGCTAAAGCCTATCATAAAACAACGGGAATTGCCGGCTATACCTTGGTTTATCATAGTAGAGGTTTTCTGCTTATTCAACATGAACCCTTTACCAGTACTCGCGAAGCCATCATAAACGAGACTGATATCAAAAGCAGTACACAAATAGAGGTGATGACAGGCAAAAGAGTACGCGTAAGGGATACAGACAAAGGAGAAATTCTACAGCGTCAAGTACGTGAGTTACGCGAACTGCTTTATGCCTATCAGCACGGTATTATTAAAGAAAAATAATCTATCGGCGTTCAAGCAAGACTACATTCTCTACATGCTGTGTATGAGGGAACATATCTACCGGTTGTACTCTTACAACACGATATGAATCGTCAAGAAGTTGAAGATCCCGAGCCTGAGTTGCAGGATTACAACTCACATATACTATACGCTTAGGTTCAGCAAACAAGATAGTATTTATCACATCCTGATGCATACCAGCACGTGGAGGATCGGTAATAATAACGTCGGGACGTCCATGTTCTTCTATGAAGTCACGGTTTAGAATATCTTTCATATCTCCTGCATAGAACAACGTATTATCAATATTATTGATTGCCGAATTCACCTTGGCATCCTCTATAGCCTCTGGCACATACTCTATACCTATTACCTTTCTGGCCTGTTTGGCAACAAAATTAGCTATAGTCCCTGTACCTGTATAGAGATCATATACCAGCTCATTTCCTGTAAGACCAGCAAACTCTCTTGCTACCTTATATAAAATGTAAGCCTGTTCTGTGTTCGTCTGATAGAAGCTCTTAGGACCTACTTTAAAACGCAGATCCTCCATTAACTCATAAATATGGTCCGTACCATAGTAACACTTTACATCCAAATCACCAAAAGTATCATTACACTTGGGATTGTACACATATAGCAGACTCGTAATCTGAGGAAAACGAACATGCATAGATTCAAGCAACCGTAAAGCTTCCTCTTTATCAAACAAGCTTTCAGACCTCACTTCTTCTTCCGCCGCATCCTTACTTGCCTCAACATGCGACGATGGACCAAACTGCAACGTAGCCATCCACTCTCCCGACAGAGAATTTCTTAGGACAATACCACGCAAGAATCCTTGCTGTGCTCTTAGGTCATAGAAAGTATGGTTGTTGGTACGTGCATAATCAAAAAGCCAGTTTCTGATTTCATTATTTAGATTGTCCATCAACCAACATTTCTGTATGGGTAGGACCTTATCAAAGGCTCCGCTGATATGGAAGCCTATCCCCGGTTCAAAAGGCACGCCATCACGCATCTGCTCTTCCGTAAGCCATTGTTTATTGCTGCACGCAAAATCCAGCTTGTTTCTGTATTCTTGTGTCTTTTTGCTACCCAGAATAGGTGAACACTCGGGCAATTCCACTTTGCCTATGCGGGTTAGGTTATCCATTACTTGTTTCTGTTTGTAACGAATTTGTTCTTCATATGGTAAGCACTGCCATTTACAACCTCCACACATGCCAAAATGTTGACAGAAAGGGACTGATCTTTTGTCACTATATTTATGAAATTTTACAGCTATAGCCTCAGCATAATGATGCTTTTTACGTGTTACTTTCAAATCAACGATATCTCCAGGAACAACATAAGGAACAAAAACAACCAAATCATTTATCCTTACTATCGCCTTACCCTCTGCCGCTACATCTTGAATCTCTACTTCTTGATATATAGGTAACTGCTTCTTTTTTCTTGCCATAATACTTTATACGTGAATGATTTTGCAAAATTAGATAATAATTCAACAAAAAACACCATTTTCTTTGGAATAATAAGGAATTTGGTCTATATTTGCAAAAAACAATGAAATAACAGATAAAACAAGATTAAAATTATGAGTCAAAAACGTGTCTACACCTTCGGCAATGGACAAGCCGAGGGTAATGCCCAAATGCGTGAAGTTTTGGGCGGCAAGGGTGCAAACCTTGCTGAAATGAATCATATCGGAGTCCCCGTCCCTCCAGGTTTTACTATTACAACAGATACATGCAACGAATACTATAAGATAGGACAGGAAAAAATTGTAGAACTCCTACAGGACGATGTTGACGCAGCTGTTGCTCATACAGAGAATCTTATGAAGTGTAAGTTTGGAGATCCCAACAATCCACTTCTGGTTTCTGTACGTTCTGGTGCTCGTGCTTCCATGCCTGGTATGATGGATACAATTCTTAACCTAGGTTTGAATGACGAAGTTGCAGAAGGAATGGTTAAGAA
The DNA here is from genome assembly GCA_024683455.1 of Bacteroidaceae bacterium. Classification (GTDB taxonomy): domain Bacteria; phylum Bacteroidota; class Bacteroidia; order Bacteroidales; family Bacteroidaceae; genus Physcousia. The sequence continues at coordinate 2,467 of JAIKYE010000031.1, read as the reverse complement.
GACAGGAAATCCACACTTTGTTTATGATAGCTACCGTCGTTTTGTTCAGATGTACGGTGATGTCGTATTAGGTTTGAAACCTGTCAACAAAGAAGACATTGATCCATTCGAGGCAATTATAGAAAAGGTTAAGGAAGAGCAAGGAGTTGTCCTTGACAAAGACCTTTCTGTTGAATCCTTGAAGAAGTTGGTTGTACTGTTCAAGGCTGCCATCAAAGAGCAGACTGGCCAGGACTTCCCCACCGACCCCAAAGAGCAATTATGGGGTGCTATCTGCGCTGTTTTCCGCAGTTGGATGAACGAGCGTGCCATCCTATACCGTAAAATGGAAGGCATCCCCGATGAATGGGGTACTGCAGTATCAGTAATGGCAATGGTATTCGGCAATATGGGTGACACCTCTGCAACCGGCGTATGCTTTAGCCGTGATGCCGGTAACGGTGAAAACCTGTTCAACGGCGAGTACCTTATTAATGCTCAGGGTGAAGATGTTGTTGCAGGTATTCGTACACCTCAGCAGATTACAAAAATCGGTTCTCAGCGTTGGGCAGAGCGTGCAGGAATCTCTGAGGCAGAGCGTGCAGCTAAATATCCTTCTATGGAGGAGGCTATGCCTGAGTTATACAAGGAATTGGATGCGCTTCAGGACAAACTGGAGAAGCATTATCGTGACATGCAGGATATGGAGTTTACTGTACAGGAAGGTAAACTATGGTTCCTGCAGACACGTAATGGTAAGCGTACAGGTACCGCTATGGTTAAAATTGCCATGGATCTGCTACGCGAAGGCATGATTGACGAGAAGACTGCCATCATGCGTTGCGAGCCTCAGAAACTTGATGAACTCTTGCACCCCGTATTTGGCAAGGATGCTTTGAAGAAAGCAAAAGCAATAACACAGGGTCTGCCTGCATCTCCAGGTGCAGCTTGCGGTCAGATTGTATTCCATGCTGATGATGCTGAAGCATGGCATGAAGATGGCCACAAGGTTATCATGGTACGTATTGAAACATCACCCGAGGATCTTGCTGGTATGTCAGCAGCAGAAGGTATTCTTACCGCTCGCGGTGGTATGACATCACACGCTGCTGTAGTAGCACGTGGTATGGGTAAATGCTGCGTCTCTGGCGCCGGTGCTATTAATGTAAATTACAAGAACAAGACTGTTGAAATAGAAGGCGTTGTTTACAAAGAGGGCGACTTCATCTCTCTGAACGGAACAACAGGTCAGGTGTTTGCTGGTGAGATTCCCACAAAGGCTGCAGAGTTGAGTGGCGACTTCAAGGCTCTTATGGATCTCTGTGACAAATACACAAAGATGGAGGTTCGTACCAATGCTGACACACCACACGATGCAGAGGTTGCACGTGCTTTCGGTGCCAAGGGTATCGGTCTTACACGTACCGAGCACATGTTCTTTGACGGACAGAAGATTATTGCCATGCGTGAAATGATTTTGGCTGATACTGTAGAAGGTCGCGAAAAGGCACTTGCCAAACTTCTCCCCTATCAGAAAGCTGACTTCTATGGAATCCTTAAAGCAATGGATGGCTTACATGTAAACATCCGTTTACTCGACCCACCATTGCATGAGTTCGTTCCCCATGACAATGCTGGCCAGGAAATAATGGCTAAGGAAATGGGGGTAAGCGTGGAGGAAATCCAGAAGCGCGTTCACTCACTGGCAGAGAACAATCCCATGTTGGGTCACCGCGGTTGCCGTTTAGGCATCACCTTCCCAGAGATTACTGCTATGCAGACACGTGCCATCTTGAGTGCAGCATGCCAGTTGAAGAAGGAAGGCTTTGATCCTCACCCCGAAATCATGGTTCCCCTAATTGGTATTCTATATGAGCTCAAGCAGCAGAAAGAGATTATCAAGGCTGTTGCCGAAGAGGTATTTGCAGAAGAAGGTGTACGCATCGACTTCGAGATTGGTACAATGATTGAGATTCCACGTGCTGCTCTTACAGCCGACAAGATTGCTCAGGAGGCAGAGTACTTCTCATTCGGTACTAACGACTTGACACAGATGACCTTCGGATATTCTCGCGACGATATTGCCAGCTTCTTGCCCGCATACTTGGAGAAGAAGATTCTAAAGGTTGACCCATTCCAGGTTCTGGATCAGAACGGTGTTGGTCAGCTGATTAAGATGGCTGTCGAGAATGGTCGCAAGGTACGTCCAGGAATGCGAACCGGTATCTGCGGCGAGCATGGTGGCGAACCCAGCTCTGTTAAGTTCTGTGCTAAGGTTGGCATGAACTACGCATCCTGCTCACCCTTCCGCGTGCCCATCGCACGTTTGGCCGCCGCGCAGGCAGCCGTAGAGGAATAATCGACGAACCTTGATTACAAACGAGTTAGGCGGAAGTCCATATGAGTTCGGGACCTTCCGCCTAACTTTGTAAATGAAGATACATTCAATACTTTTTGCGTCGGCATACAGGTGATGGTGCAACGAACT
>JAIKYE010000107.1 GCA_024683455.1 Bacteroidaceae bacterium | reverse complement strand
CAATCCAACACTTTTCCCTTCTTGTCCTTCAGTTCTGCCACGAGCACATAACGGTACGGAGCCTCAGCACTCCAAGGACGAGGATTTGAAATTGAAAATTGAAAATTGAAAATTGAAAATTGTCTGTTGTCTGTTGTCTGTTGACAGTTGTCTGCTATGGGGATCTCTACTTGTTTAACGGGGTCGGCACATTCATCAGAGTACAGTTTTACGGGATAGATGCTGTAATACACCTTCAGTCCCTTTTGCTTCTTACCGCTCTTGTTAGCAAAAGTTCCGTCGATGCTAATAGTGGCCTCATCCCCTTCTATCTTGACGGTTCTGACAGCCATGTCGCGAATCTGCACCTTGGGCATAGCCGTCAGATAGGTACTGCGAAAGATACCAGGCAGACGGAACATGTCCTGTGCCTCCAGGAAGGAACCGTCGCTACTGCGATATACCTCCACTGCCAGCACATTCTCGCCCGATTTATTCAAATAGGGTGTTATGTTGAACCGCGCCGTATTCCTGCTGTTCTTAGAGAAGCCAACGAACGTTCCGTTAATCCACAGATAAAAGAAAGAGTCCACACCATCAAAGTTGATAAATATCTCCCTACCCTTCCATCCTTTGGGAATCTGGAATGTCCTGCGATACGAGCCCACTTCGTTGGGGTACTTGTAGGTGGTGTAACGTTCATCTTTAGGCTTACGCATCACGCCCTCGCGCCAATCACCTTCTTTTACCTCGTGGTAGAATATCACAGGTTGGTTCACATAGATGGGTACTCCGTACTTCATGGTTCCGTCTTTCTGCAAGCCTTGAACATTCCAGCAGCCGGGAACCTTGATATCATCCCATGCAGAAACATCATATATAGGCATATAGAAATAGACGGGTCGTTTCTCCGGACTAGGCACCCAATGGAACTTCCATGTTCCATCTAGGCTCTGGTAGAATGAACTTCCCCCAGGCAGAACCTGCTTAGCCTGTTCCTTGTCGGCAAAAGGAAACATGTAGGCACGCGGCAGTTCCTTGTTCAAGGAAAGCAATTCAGGATCCTGCCATTCTGTTCCTTCAGGAGCATACTTGTCGCCAAAAAGGAAACCAGTCAACTCTTCTGCCCTTGTCATCAGAGCAAAAGCAAACAGAAGAAATATCATTCGTCTTGTCATATTCATCAGCATTAGTTTTTGTTCTGGGTGTAAAAGTACAAATAAGTAAGTGGAATACAAAACAAAAAGCTTTTATTTTTATTCCCAAATGAAGCAAAGGGCACATAAGGTGAGTTTGAAGGCATTGTAATAATCAAAAAGAGCAACCTCGCGGTCGCTCTTTTTGTCGTTAGTATGTTTTATTTTTTGAGGATGCTTCACAGCAACCGTGTTGTTTGTTTTATTAAGCACTAACTTGTTTTTTTGAATATAGAAAAAGCAATAAAAATGTTATCTTGTTAAGTTCATTGAATCCACCTTCTCCACAGTCAGTTCTGCGGCCTGCTGTTCAGGCAACGGAATAAGTTCCTGTGCGGGATTCTCAATACTGTCTGTCTGCGCATACATTGTCTGCTGGCCTTTTTCAGCCCCATCAAAACTACGCTGTGCAGCCATTCCTATCGTCAGGATCAGCGCAACCAAGCCTGCTGCCTGGAAAAGGGGACGCAAGAAATTTCCTCTTCGCAGTCCTCCCTGTAAGGGAAGAGCCCTAACGGATTCTCCTTCCGTTATTTGCAAAATACGTGCATCAAAATCTTCGCCCAAGGTTTGCTCTGCCTGCTCTTGCTGGACATCAAAGACAGCTTTGTAAGGCATAAGATGTGCAGGAACTTCTTCCTGCTGGAAGAAAGTACGCAGAATCTGCTCCTCCTGTAGAGAAGTATCGCACGCCCAATAGCGTTCCAAAAGCTGTTCTATGTACTTATAATCCATATTTCTCTATTTTTTCTGCTTGTTGGCGAATACTGGTCCTGGCCCTGTGAAGGTAAACCTTTACCTGTGTCTCGCTCAACTTCAGTATGTTGCCTATTTCTTGGTATGTTTTGCCTTCTATATCTCGCAGTTCCATGATACTGCGCTGTATCTCGGGCAATGTATCCATTATTTTTCTCACCAGAGCTATTCGCTCTTTTTGCTCCTGACTTTCGTCAGGCAAAAGTTGAGAGTTGAGAGTTGAGAGTTGAGAGTCAGTACTCAAGTTTATAGTTGAAAGTTGTACGTTTCCGCGTCCAGCCTTTCCTGCCATATCGAGTGAGATGTTGCGGCAGATGGTCAATGCGTAGGCTTCTATGCTCTCTATCTGCTCCCACTCATCGCGGTGTTCCCAAACTCTAATCAGCGAATCCTGAACTGCATCCTCTGCCTCTGCGGGGTTCAGCGTGATGCGCAGCGCCAGACGGTAAAGCCTGTCCTTCAACGGCAACACATCATCTCGGAAACTGATCTTTTTCATCTCTCTGTCTATTATGAAGACGAACGAGGGCCGTAAATGTTACAGCCCCGTTTGTTAAAATTGCTTAATTATCGTACCTCCCTCGCCGTTTATGCTATCGGAACGTGTTATCACAACCTTCTGAACGCCCAGATGGATAGCATCGAAGGCATTCTCCAGTTTTGGAATCATACCGCCGGAGATAATGCCGGAAGCTTTATAATCGGAAAAATCCTGCTCGGTAATAACAGGGATAACACTTTCATCGTCTTCGGCATCACGGAGAACACCTTTCTTCTCGAAGCAGAAGGTGAGAGTAACATCATAATAAGGTGCAAGGGCACAAGCCACCTTGCTGGCTATGGTGTCTGCATTGGTGTTCAGAAGATTGCCTGCTCCATCATGTGTAAGGGGAGTCATAACGGGAACTATGCCCTCTGCTATCAACTTGCAGAGCATTTCTCCATTAGCTTTATCTACGTCGCCCACAAAGCCAAAATCCACCATCTGCTCTGTACCATCTTCCATAGTCATCTTCTTGAGCGGACGCTTATGACTTCTGACTACGTCCATATCTGCTCCCGTGAGCCCTAATGCATTGACACCGCGAGCCTGAAGTCCTGCCACAATATTCTTGTTGACCAAACCGCCATAGACCATAGTGACTACCTGCAGCATCTGAGCATCGGTAATGCGTCTTCCGCCTACCATATGACTTTCAATGCCTAAGTTGGCTGCTATCTTGGTAGCGCTTCTTCCACCTCCGTGTACCAATACCTTGGCGCCGGGAAGTTCTGCGAACTGTGTCAGCAGATTATTCAGCGATGCAGCATCCTCTACCACAGCGCCCCCGACTTTTATTACGTTTATATTTTTTTTCATACAACCAGGCCCCCTCCCTGCTCCCCCTTTGGGGGAGTGATTGTTGTAGGGGGATTTTTCTTTCAACTTTAAACTTTACACTATCAACTCTAAACTAAAAAACACTCCCCCAAAGGGGGAGATGGAGGGGGCCCCTATTCCAGGTAAGTATATCCGTACAAGCCGGCACGATAGTTGCTAATGAACTCTTTACCTTCACTTTCGGTAATCTTGCCGTCCTTGATAGCCTTGCTTACCCAGATTTCCAATCGACGGACCAACTTCTTGGGGTCGTATTGTACATACTCCAGCACATCTGCCACTGTCTCGCCGTCAATAAACTGATCTATGCGATATCCTTCCTTATCCACCGAGATATGTACAGCGTTGGTATCTCCAAACAGATTGTGCATATTACCCAGAATCTCCTGATAAGCGCCAACCAGGAACACACCTATATAATAATGTTCGTTGGGCTTAACTGGATGCAAGGGGATATAGTTGGTCTGCTGACCGCCATTTACATAAGCCGAAATCTTACCGTCACTATCACAGGTGATATCCTGTAAGGTTGCACTTCTGCTGGGCTGTTCCTCAAGCCTTTCAATGGGCATAATGGGGAAAAGCTGGTCTATACCCCATGAGTCGGGCATGCTCTGGAAGAGGCTGAAGTTGCAGAAATACTTGTCGGCCATTTGCTTGTCCAACTTGCGAAGTTCATCGGGAACATGCTTCTGATGGTGTGCCAACTCGGCCACTTCATGACTGATGGCCCAGTACAGCGACTCTATCTGGGCACGTGTCTTTAGGTCGATAATACCATGACGGAAAAGGTCCAAAGCCTCCTCACGGATATCCTCTGCATCATGCCAGTCCTCCAGCATAGAACGGGAAGACAGCTTGTCCCAGATTTCTGTCAAGTCGTGAACCAACTTATGATCTTCCGGTCCAGGTTCAAAATCCTCAGGCATCTGAGGAGCTGAAACACTCTCCATCACATCCACGACAAGCACACTGTGGTGAGCAGCCAGAGAACGGCCGCCTTCCGTAATGATATTGGGATGAGGTATATTATTCTGATTGGCAGCTTCAGCAAGCGTATAAACGCAGTCGTTCACATACTCCTGAATGCTGTAGTTGACACTGCTCTCGCTGTTGCTGCTTCTGGTTCCGTCATAGTCAACGCCAAGACCACCTCCGCAGTCCACGAATTCTATATTGAAGCCCATCTGGTGCAACTGCACATAATACTGAGCCATCTCACGAAGGGCGGTGCTGATACGACGAATCTTATTTATCTGGCTTCCAATGTGGAAATGAATCAACTTCAGACAGTCACGCAGCCCCATCTCGTCAAGCATCTTCAGTGCCATCAGCAATTCGGAACTGTTCAGACCGAACTTACTGGCATCACCTCCGCTCTCGCTCCATTTACCTGAGCCATTGCTGGCCAGCTTGATGCGAATACCCAGGTTAGGACGAACGCCAAGACGTTCTGCTGTTTCTGCAATAATCTTCAGTTCGGGCAACTTCTCTATCACCAGGAAGACGCGCTTTCCCATCTTCTGGGCAAGTAGAGCCAACTCTATGTAGTTCTGATCCTTGTGTCCGTTGCAGACAATCAGACTGTCGCTGTCCATATTGGTGGCCAGCACTACATGAAGCTCAGGCTTGGAACCAGCCTCTAGACCCAAGTTGTAACGCTTACCATGACTGATAATCTCCTCTACTACGGGTCGCATCTGATTTACCTTAATGGGGAAGATGATAAAATGCTCACCATTGTAAGAGTATTCCTTCTCGGCCTTACGGAAGCACTCATCGGTCTTCTCGATACGATTATCCAGGATATCAGGGAAACGAAGCAGTACAGGAGCGGTAACATGACGTGCTGCCAGATGATCCACCACCTCTTTTAAGTCAATCTGCACCGAATTCTTCTTGGGTGTGACATATACATGTCCCTTATCGTTGATACCAAAGTAGTTTACTCCCCAACCCTTAATGTTGTAGAGTTCCTCAGAGTCCTCAATTCGCCACTTTTTCATCTTTTCTTTGAAAGTTTAGAGTTTACGGTTTACAGTTTACGGTTTACAGTTTTTTCAAGAGTGAAGACCTCAGGCCGTTTAGCATTCGTGCTACCATATCTATCTGTGGTTTCAAATTATTAAGGTCGTTCTCACCTATATATTTTAAATCCGCAGCCAATATTAACTGGTTATAGGTTTCCATCAACGAGCCATATGAAATCTCATAAAAATGAAGTTGCTCCCTTGTTGAGATTCGTCCGCTCCCTTCGGCAATGTTGGATGATACCGAAACAACAGATCTTCTTATCTGATCACAGAGTGCATATCTTTCAAATCCGGGAAATAAGTCTAAGGATTGGTAAACTATTACCACGAGTTTTCTTGACTCCTTCCATGCGTTTAAGTTTTCGAATGCGTATGCCATATACAGTAAACGGTAAACAGTAAACGGTAAACAGTAAACGGTAAACCGTAAACTCTAATCTCTAATCTCTAAACTCTAAACTCTAAACTAAATTAAGCTGCTTCCGCAACAATTCAACGCTTGTTTTTATCTTATCGTAATTTTCCAATAGGGTTACATCCAGGGTATGCTTGGCCTTGGTATAATAGGGTTCACGCTCCTTCAGGGAATCCTTGATGTACTGCAGGAGTTCCTCCTCGGTTTTTCCCTTGATAAGAGGACGCTCTATCTTTCCCATCTTCAGATGCATGGCCAGCACCTCAGGTGTTGCTTTCAGATAAACCGTTTCTGCCAACGAGTTCATATAATCCATGTTGTCATAGAAACAGGGTGTTCCTCCGCCACAGGAGAGTACAATATCCTGAAACTCTGCAGCCTCGTGCAGCATGTTACGTTCTATCTCGCGGAAACCGGATTCGCCACGTTCAGCAAAAATCTGTGCTACTGTGCGGTGGTAACGCATCTCTATGTACCAGTCTAAGTCATAGAATTGCATACCCAGAGAAAGAGCCAACTGTCTGCCGACAGTGGTCTTACCCGATCCCATGTAGCCTATCAGGATAATACTTTTCATTTTTTGCGTCTGGTCGTTTTTGAACCAGACTTTTCTGCCTGTCCGTTTATCACTTGCATGCACTCTTCCTCAGTAAGGTCTTTCACACGATCGTACAAATTCTTTGGCAAACGGTAGTTGTTACCTTTGTACACAATGTAAGGACCATATCTTCCGTTCAGGATTTCCATGTCTGCACCTTCGAACTTCTTTAGGTGACGTTCTTCCTCTTCTACGTGCTTCTTGTGAATCATTATGACAGCCTCCTCAAAGGTAATCTTCAGAGGATCTATATCTTTGGGAATAGAAATGTAGGTACCGTTATGCACTACATAAGGTCCGTACTTACCTGCTCCTACCGTTACAGTCTTCCCCAAGTATTTTCCTAATTCGCGGGGCAAGCGGAACAGCTCCAGAGCCTCCTCCAACGTAATGGTTTCCAAGGTCTGACCTTTCTTGAGCTGTGCAAAACGGGGCTTTGTGTCGCCATCTGAGCTACCAACCTGAACAACAGGGCCAAACCTGCCAATCTTAACCGTAACAATTTCGCCCGTTTTGGGATCATTTCCCAGGATACGCTCTCCCACCTTGTGCTCAGTATGAGTATTCCCTGCACGCTCAACAAGTGGGTCAAAGTCGTTATAGAAGTCGCTGATTACTCCTGTCCATTCCATCTTACCCTCAGCAATCTCATCAAACTCCTTCTCTATGTCAGCCGTGAAGTTATAATCCATGATACTGGGGAAGTTCTCGCTTAGATAGTCGTTGACGACAATACCGATATCCGTAGGAAGCAGTTTACCGCGTTCCACTCCGATGGTTGTCTTATGGCTCTCAGAAGAGATCTTGTCACCCTTCAGGGTAAGAGTCTGATAGGTTCGCTCTTCTCCGGGCTTGTCGCCTTTGGCAACATACTCACGCTGCTGGATGGTGGTAATGGTTGTAGCATATGTACTGGGACGTCCTATACCCAACTCCTCCAACTTACGCACAAGACTGGCTTCATTGTATCGGATGGGACGCTGGGCAAAACGTTGTGTAGCAACGATGGTATTTCTCTGCAAGGAATCACCAATAGCCAAAGAAGGAAGAACACCTTCTGCATCCGCATCAGACTGATCCGTTTCATTCTCCGTCTCTTTATATACGCGCAAGAAACCATCAAACTTCACAACCTCACCATTTGCGACGAAGTACTCATCTAAGCCTTCAATGCCGATTACCACCTGTGTCTTCTCAATCTCGGCATCTGCCATCTGGCTGGCAATCGTACGCTTCCAGATCAGGTCGTACAACTTACGTTCCTGCTGCGTGCCTTCTATCTGAGACTGATCCATATAAGTGGGGCGGATAGCTTCATGAGCTTCCTGTGCACCTTTCGAGTTGGTCTGATACTGACGGGTCTTTACATATTCCTTTCCCATCTGCTCCGCAATAACCTGTTTGCTGGCACCCAGACACAGTTTACTCAGGTTCACGCTATCGGTACGCATGTAGGTGATACGTCCGCTTTCATATAGATGCTGAGCTACCATCATAGTTTGAGCTACGGTAAAGCCCAACTTGTGAGCAGCTTCCTGTTGCAGTGTACTGGTAGTGAATGGAGGAGCGGGAACTCGCTTCTGGGGTTTGGTAGTAATATCCTGAACTGCGAAGTTTACCTTGCTGCACTTCTCCAGAAAGGCTTCAGCCTGTTCCTGGGTGGCAAAGCGTTGGTTGAGCTCAGCCTTTACCTCACAGCCGTCAGCATTCGTAAAGATACCCGTGATACGGAAGTTGTCCTCGCCGCTGAAATTCTGAATCTCACGTTCACGCTCTACGATAAGGCGGACAGCAACGCTCTGGACACGACCGGCACTCAGGGCAGGTTTTACCTTACGCCACAGTACAGGACTAAGTTTAAAACCAACAATACGGTCAAGGACACGGCGGGCTTGCTGGGCATTAACCAGATTCAGATCTATCTTACGGGGATGTTCTATAGCCTCCAGAATGGCAGGCTTTGTGATTTCGTGAAAGACAATTCTGCGGGTGTTATCGGGGCGTAGTCCCAGAACCTCATACAAATGCCAACTGATGGCTTCTCCTTCGCGGTCCTCATCGGAAGCCAGCCATACGGTGGTTGCCTCTTGGGAGAGTTTCTTCAGATTCTCTACTACGCTTTTCTTGTCAGTCGGTACTTCATATTGAGGAGCGAATGTGTTAACATCTACACTGAAACTCCTTTTCTTTAGGTCACGGATATGACCATAACTTGACACTACTTTATAGTCATCTCCCAGGAATTTTTCTATAGTTTTTGCCTTTGCCGGGCTCTCCACTATTACCAGATTTTCCTTCATCGTTTGTTCTGTTTTATCAATTGCGGCGGCAAAGGTACTGCATTTTTTTATTCTACACCTTATATATTATGGATTTTTTTTGCTAAAATATGTTGCACGCCTTTTCTTATGGAGGTTAAACCAAAGGTTTCCGGTTTTACATCTTCCCAGGGGATCCACATAATTTCTGCCGCATCATCTGCTGCAATAGCATTTTGCGTGCTGTTTACATGGCAGAGGTAGAACATATCTATGGTATGGATATCCAATCCCCCATACGGATAGATATTGGGAATGGAGAATAAGAACTTCACGCTATCCACGCTGAGGCCTGTTTCTTCCCTGACCTCACGCACCACTCCCTCTTCGCTGGTCTCATAGCAGTCGCTAAACCCACCAGGCAAATCCAATGTTCCCTTGGCAGGCTCTTTAGCTCTGCGCACAACGAGCAGCTCATTCTTCTCATTTACAATCACAGCAACAGTACTGGCACTGGGATTGAAGTAATAAACAAAACCGCAAGCCTCGCAGCGTTTGCTTTTGCCGTTATTCACAACAAATCTGTCCGAACCGCATAAGGGGCAAAAATGGAACTTGTCAAGAGGATGTTGGGGCATATCTATATGTTTTTTGTCATTTTTGAGTTGCAAACTTATAAAAAAGATGCAGAATTAACAACTATCAACAGTTTTTTATACCAACATAACTAAGAAAAAAGTATCTTTGTCTTTTGGAAACATTAAATACACGTCTAACAAAAAAAGATTTTAAGACTTATGAGTTTTCTTTCTGATTGGTTTATCCAACTTGACCCAGCCCTTCGCTTTTACTGGGGCATCGCTATTTTTGCATCTATCGTAGTTGTTATCCAGATGACCATGTCTTTTGCCGGCATGGGCGACATAGATTCGGGTGATGCCGATATCGATTTCAGCACTGATACAGACAGCCTGGACGATGCAGGAAGTATGCATCTGCTTTCTATCCGTAACATTTTCTATTTCTTGCTAGGATTTGGCTGGGCAGGTGTAAGTTTGTGGAATACTATTTTCAATGCCTTTGCCCTCTGTTTCGCATCTATCCTGATAGGTTGCCTTTTTGTTGCTATCTTTATCTTCCTCTTCCGCCAGATGATGAAGCTTCAGAGCAACGGAGCCTTCAACATCAATGATGCTGTTGGCAAGGTATGCGATGTCTATCTGCGCATCCCCGGGAAAAACGAAGGCTTAGGAAAGGTACAGATCAGTTTCAACGGCTCTGTTCAGGAATTGGATGCCCGAACCGTGGGAGAACCCATACCCTCAGGCGCTAAGGTGCGCGTGTTACGCGTAATAGATAAGAAAGTACTAGAGGTGGAAAAGGCATAAAGCCCCCTCCGACTCCCCCTTTGGGGGAGGGAATATCTCTCAGTTAAAAGAATCACTCCCCCAAAGGGGGAGCAGGGAGGGGGCCCTCAATTCTCAATGTCTAACAACCGCCCTTTTTCACTCCCCCAAGGGGGAGATGGAGGGGGCCAAATTTAAATATCATGTTTCAAGATCCATTAACCCTAATTGTGGTTTGCGCCATCCTGGTGGTGGCAATTGTGGCCTTCCTGGCCAATCGTTACAGAAAGTGTCCTGCCGATAAGATTCTTGTCATCTACGGTAGTGGAAATGGTGGCAAGAAATCGGCAAACTGTGTTCATGGCGGCGGTGCCTTTGTTTGGCCCGTTATTCAGGACTATGCTTACATGAGCCTGACTCCCATTGGTATCGACGCCAACCTTACCAATGCTCTGTCCCGTCAGAACATTCGTGTGGACGTACCCTGCCGATTTACCGTAGGTATCAGCACAGACCCCGAGTACATGAATGCGGCTGCCGAGCGACTGTTGGGGCAGTCTGCCAACCAGATTCAGGAGATGGCCCGCGATATCCTCTTCGGACAGTTGCGTCTGGTTATCGCTACCATGAGTATCGAGGAGTTGAACTCCGACCGTGACAAGTTCCTGGAGGCTATTACAGCCAACGTTGAGGTCGAGCTGAAGAAGATCGGTCTGAAGCTTATCAACGTAAACGTTACCGAT
>JAIKYE010000096.1 GCA_024683455.1 Bacteroidaceae bacterium | reverse complement strand
GCAGCAGGTATCAGTGCCGATCCCAAGGAGCCAGGTTTTAAGCACATCATCATGCGTCCTGTTCCTGACAAACGCTTAGGATTCCTGAAAGCCGAATACAAGAGTGCAGCAGGGGTTATCAAGAGCGAGTGGAAGTATAAGGGCAACAAGTGGATTTGGAAGTTCACCATCCCCGGGGGAGCCACAGCAACCGTTACCTTGCCAGGTGAGACAACCTCCAAGGAATACGGTGCAGGAAGTTATACGGTGAAACTCTAACAGAAAAGGGCGCAAACAGCGCCCTTTTCTGTTATCTCGTCAACGAGAATTTCATACTCAAACCAAAGTCTTGGGTAACAGTGGGGTAACTGCTGCTGGAGAGCAGGGGCTGTGAACGCTGACGGTCGTAGTAAATGCTCAGGGTTGCCAGACGACTCATGGAGTAATCAAGCTGAGCGCTGGTCTTGAATGCCTTCTGGCCGCTGGTAGCCTCGCATAGGTTCGTTTGCACATCTCGTCTGATGGCATCTTGATTACGGATGCTAAAGTCAAAACGCAAAGAGAGGCTATGAGCAAAGTTGTTCTTGCTGCTACGGCTATTGTTATTATTATTATTGTTGTTGTCCCGATTTGCACCGTTTCGGTTATTAGCATTCGAGCCATTCTTGTTCTTGATCTTATTTCTTGCCTCCATGCGTGCGCTGGCTCTCTTTGAGTGGAAGAGATCCGAGAGTTTGAAATCGTTGATCTTATATCCCCAACCGATGACAAAGTCTTGCGAGCCTGTCTCGTTAAGCTGGGCGCTGGTGAGGCTAAGGTTCAGTACACGTGTGGTACGGTACTCCATCTTAAAGGTCATGTTGTTGTTGAATGTCATGTTCAGACCCAGAAGAGGTGCAAAGCTCTCGTTGATGCTGACAGAACTGATATCGTACATCGAAGAGGGCTGGAACTCACCCGTGGTAGTGTTTTGAACAAATCCGAGTCCGTTTCCTGCTCCCATGCATTCCACCCATGAACTGTAGGAATTGTAGGAACCTACGGCATAGATGCTCTTGTAGGCATGTGTAAGCGTTACACTCTTAAAGTGATCACGCACCCATGGCAGATTGCTCAGTCCCTTGTAGGTTAGTGACCAGTTGGGCAGCATCCGTGTCAGGGCGGGGAAGATATCCATAGAGTTGGATCCTGTATAGGCATTCAGGAAGGCAGGTATCATTACATCGGGGCCAAACTTGTTGACCGGTGCATCTGTCGTGGGGTCATAATTGCCGGTTCTGCCTGTACGGCTGGGATACTGAATACCAGCATAGCGTTCTGTGGCAAGTTGCTGATAACGGTCCAGATTTCTACAGAATTGCTCGAAAGGAGCACTGTAGTATCCGTTTGCGGCTGAACCGCCACTGGCAAAGGCTGTCTTAATAGAGATGGTGGTGATGTTGAACGATCCGCTGTGTGTTGAGGGGAAGATGCCGTCTGCGTCGCGGTACATGTACTGAATGCTACGGTTGCGGTTATGGGTACGGCTCATGTTCAGGTCAACCTTGAAGTCCGTGAACGGCTCAATAGACATCTTTATCTGTACATCTTCCGTTGTTGCTGAAGTAGCAGGTGCAGAGACACCGTCTGCTCCGCCGAGAAGCCATCCGCGCTCCTGTGCTTTGTCGATGTAGCTGTCATCGATGAAACCCAGTCCGAAGTCAATACCGGGAGCCAGGAAACCGTTGTTCTTGCCTTGTCCCAGCAGATCACCGATCTCTGGACGGAAACCGGGTAGGGCAAGGTTATAGGTGTTGCGGTACGAAACGCTCACATTGCGCAGTGACATGAGGAGGCGTGCTCCAAACTGTGCCCAGTCAAACCATTTCTTCTCGGAAAGAGCGGGCAATGCTACAACATTAAGGCGTATTCTGGTAGTGTCAACGGGTGTCTTGCGTAATACCAGCGTATTTTCATCCTTCTTCTTATAATATATCTTGAAGGCGTGGCCAGCTGTGTCAAGGGCTGTGATACGCAGGCGTTTGCTCTTCTGTCCGTGGTTGATTGTTATATTGCTGTCAGGCAATAATATCACCTCTTGGGCATAGCCTTTCTTCTCTGTCAGCTTTTTGGGGCTGATTCCGTTTTTGTTTGTTAGCCTTTTAGCTTGGGTTGACTTCTGTCGTGCGAGTATGGAATCTACGGGTTCGCCGGTTCTCATAGCTTCTTCTTCAGCCTGAACACGTGCGTCGGTTTCTTTTTCTTTCTCTTTCTTCTTGGCGTCTTTTTCCCGTTGTTTCTCCTGTCTCTTCTTGCTGGCTTCCGATCTTGCATTAGAGGCAGAGAAGCGTTTGTTGACCTCCTTGAGGAAGTTGCTGTGATTGTATATCTTCTCCAGGTCAATCTTGCTGTTTACGTTGATGTTACGCTGTGTATTGATGGTGTTACCCAGGCTGGTGCCGTCTTCCAGTTTGCTGCCTCTACGCCAAGAATAGTTGCTGTTATAGGAGACATCCGCAGAGAGCCAGTCGGTAACAGGTATCTTATCGAACGGCACTTTGTAGCTGATCTGGACATTCTGGCTATAGTCCAAAGGACGGCCAAAGTGTAGCAAGCTGTGCTTGATAGAGTCTTTCCATGCCTGATACTGGTCGGGGTACAAATCTTTGTTGACCTGCATGTAAGGTTCTTCAATTTCTGCCTTGGTAGAGCTCTGGAAAGTGAAATGCAGCGCCTTGAAGATATCCCAGCGGAGTTGGAAGCTACGGTTCCATAGGAAGCTCTGGCTCCAGCTGGCAGGAATGGAGTTGGGGGTGCCCAAGCTCTCCAGATCGCGTTCCTGCAACTCATAATAAGTTCTGTTGATATCTGTGTTGAATGTGATACTCTGGGGTACGAAAGACAGATTCTGTGCCTTGATAATATCCAGCCATTTGCTCTTTCCCTTTAGCTTCTTGAAGGGCTCCCATGGTTTCCAGTTGGGACTCCAAGCATAGTTCATGCCGCCCTTCCAAACGTACTCATGCTCATATACAATCGTCTGTCCTTCAGTCGTTTGTTGCGAATGACTGTAGTTGAACGTAAAGTTGGCAGGGTCATACGGCATAGGGTGCTTGCGGGTTGCGATGTTTACTTTGACTCCGCTGAACGAGATATTCTTGCTGACCTCCACATGATTGGTGAGGCTGCTGAGAGAGTCTCTTTCATGCTCTGTAGCCATAGCATCCAGAGCATCAGAAAGGAGCATATCTGTATCGAATGGGTTGTATTTGGGTTTTACTGTCTCCTTGCTGTAAGAATAGTACATCGGGAAGTTAACCTTTGCTTTCTCCGGCAGCAGACGTCCCAATTCCACATTCGTTGTGATGGTGTAGTCCAGATTGTCTTCGTCTGTTCGCTGTGCAACAGTCTGCTCAATTCCTCCGAATCCGGCCTTTATATATTTGGCGGTAACGTTTACAGAACCAAGATCGCTCAGTTGGACGTTAAGGTTACCCTGGGCTGCCCATCCTCCGCTGTTGGAGAATTCCTGCAAGCGTAGTTCATTGGCCCAGACCTCAATGCTCTTGACTGTACGTCCGTTGTTACGGATACCAATCATGATTGTCTTTACCTCTGCCAGTGTGGGGTTACCCATGATAGAGATACGGTTGCTGGGGTGATTCTTGTCGTACTCAGAGAACAGTTGGTTGATACTGGTCACTTTGGCACTTACCTGGGCATTGCGTCTTTTCTTGATGTCCGTGAAGAGTTCCAGGTTGATGTCCATCATATTTTCCTCAGGCCATACGGCATAGCTGGCTGCCGTGCTGTATGGATCATACGGAATTTCAGCCTCAGGGGTAAGTTGCATGGGTACCTCGTACTCATAGTAGTTGCTCTTATAGTCTGAACCTAATCGGAGGAATACGCTGCACTCCCCATCGGTAGTCTCTGTGATGTTTTCTGCCAGAGCATTAGCGTGCAGGAAGAGCTGCAGGTGTTTGTACTGTCGCATGTTATACGTACAGTTCTTATATACCGCGCGCGCGTCCCCGGGACTCAGGTTGCGGGTTATCAGGCACAGGGCTTGTTCGTTCTCCTCCACCAACTGTGATTGAGAGGGGTCTGTGATGCGGCTGATGCCTGGAGGCAATACGTAGTTGACGGGTTTCTTGTCGCTGTTCTCTTCTATGCTGACGTTGCTGACTTCCAGAGTTGCGCTGCTACTGGGAGCCTGGCCGGTATAGAGTGGCTGTTCGTATGGACGCCAGTTGCCTTGTACCATATCAAGGGTTGCCAGACGCAGGATGATGTCCTGTTGGAAGTTTGTCAGGAAGAGGCGCATGAAGCGGATGCTGGTGAAATCATTGATGTTACCCTCCTTGGATTCGTATTCGGACAGGGGGATACGGAAGAGGTACCACTTACACTCCTCTGTATTACCGTTACGCAGTTTTACTCCGGCCGTACGCATGTCGGCAATGTGGTTGCGGCCCACTACCATATCCTCAGGACGGATACTGACATGGTATTGGAAGTATTTCTCGTACTCGTTGAGGGTGTAGTCTTGGTTGATATCCTCCAGGTCTGGTGTACTCTTCCAAGAAGTTTCGTAGCTTTCAGGGCTTGTGTCGCTGTCTGCGCTGTTACCCTGAGGCATATTGATACGCTTATAGCGTTCCAGAATGGATGTCTTTCGCTGGTCGAAATCGGTTCCGCGGTAGTAATGATAGTTGTCATTGGCAGGGTCGGCAAAGATACTGTCATAAATCTCGGGGCGTACAATACCCTGAATTTGTTGCAGATATTTCTGGTAAGTATCGTATTGCTGCTCTTCGTCGTCATTAAGTCCGTTTAGACCTACATCCTGACGTCCGCGTGAGCCACCCTCGTTGTTGAATGCGTAGTTCACGCTGCTGGTGTTGGGGGTGCGTCCCCATAGTCCCTCTGTCCAGTATTGCTTGTTGCCGTCCACGGGCATACCGCTTTCGAAGAACTTCTTTCCGTCTTTCAGAATATCCTCGCTGACCTCTCCCAGATTGATGTAGAAGTCACCACCGCGATTGGCACCCGTTGTATTGTAGATGAATGGGTCCATCATCCAGAACTCTATGTACTGGATGTTCTGGGCCTCAAAGTCAGTATTGTCAATCTTTCTCATCATACCTCCCCAGCGTGATTGAGGATTCAGGAGATGTCCGTCCTGATCTATCTCTGTAGTCAGGTTGTAGGCACCGCGTTCGTTGGGGTAGTATGCCAGGTTCAGCACGTTCAGGCTGCTGGCGCTGTTGTAGCTGTTCTGTGCCTTATGCGGATACAGCTCACGTTCAGGAACCTCACGTACGTAATGATTGGACAGTTGGTCCAGGTCGCTCTTGATGTGGCTGGGTGTGAGCGTACTGCTTCTACGGGTGAAAATAGGATCTACGTAGTACCAAGCCAGAAGTGCACGGTTATATCCATAAGCCAGGTTGTTGGACAGCTTACTCTCGGGGAACATGCTGGGCGTGCTGCACATGGTCCAGTAGGTAGGTTGGGTTAAGCTGTTCTTGATGCTGCTCTGTTCGAAGTCGTCAAGGTATGAAGCTCGTCCCTGTACGCTGTGATTCTGTCCGGCAATGAGTTGTGCAAATTCACCGTTGAAGGTGATGAGGCTGGGCTGGGTACATTGTACGACAGGCAGTTTGTCTATCATGTTGGTAAGCCACTGGCTCTCCTTTTTCCAACTGATATGAGCTCCCCAAAGGGTATTCTTAAGCGGCTCATTACCCATGCTGACCTTCGTGGTGAGCGGTTGCTCATTGAGGAACATCAGGGTTCCGCCTATGGTCAGGTTCTTGTTGAACTCATAGTCGGCATTCAATCCCAGCATCGTTTTGCGCTGCATGCCGTATTCGTTGTTGCTCTCTACGGAAGCATTGATGCTTGTTCCTGCGTCCAACAGACTTTGGTTGATAATGGTTACGCGTCCCATATTGTAGTCAACCGTATAGTCTGAGTTTTCTGTGAGCGTGACACCTCCAGCCGTTACTTTCACGGAACCTGGGGCAATATTGTTTACGCCTAAGTCTATTTCTCCTGCGCTGTTTCCTTTGTATTTACCAGTGATAAGGAACTTGTCATGCTCGGCAATCTGCTTGGCTACAGTCTTTGTACTGTCATAGAGTTCTTGGAAACAGAATTTGTCTGCCAGTGCGTCATCTCCAATCCAACTTCTGAGGTGTTGTCCGAAAGGTTCTGTCACGGGGAATACTACACGTCCGCCCTTCAGGATAGTATAGCCTTCTACATAGTCGAAGTAGCCGTTGCTATGGGCATTGTTCTTGTCATCCAGGCGATCGGCATTCAGCGCCTTTATCAGAGGCGTGTTTTTGAGTCGCTCGTCAGGAAGGTAAGTCAGATATACGCCGGTAGAGTCGCTCAGGTATTTTACATCCAGGCGGAAGTTCTCCTTCTGTACTGTGGTAGCCCCCAGATTATATACGTTCTTCATCATCAGCTTCCAAGTGGGGAATTTGGGGCTACCCGTTGTGCTCTTCAGAAGCTTTACGATAAGGGCCTGTGTGTTGTTGGGTACATCGGCAGCGAATTCACCTACCTGATAGGTGGTTCCGTTGTATGTATATTCATAGGCAACGGCCAGGACGTCATCTGTCTGGAGATTGTTGTTAAGGCTTACATATCCCAGGGCTGTGTTGAGGTTGTATTCGCTGGTGTTCAACTTACGTGCTGATTGCAGCTTTTCATAGTCCCTGCTGCCCTCGAAATCGCCTATTCCGTCTAATATCGTTGTTGCCTGTGCAATATCTCTGGCACCGGGATAGCTGCCGACAATGGTTTCATATTGGTCGTTGGCTCTGTTGGCGGGTACGTTTATGGTGGTGGGGTGCCATATAGGATTGCTGATATGCGAAGGCTCACCAAGGTCGGCCAGCGCTATGATGTTTCTGTTGTTCTCCGTGCTTGCGCTCTTGTTCGTTACCCAGATTTCTATTCGTTTGATAGTGATGCCGCTACCTATGGTGGGCAGCGTCTTCATGTTGTCGTCATAACGCTCACGGAAGAAGTGGGAGAGGAAGAAGTGGCGGTTCTCTTCGTAATTGGTGGCGCTGAACTCGAAGGGCGTTGTCTGCTTGCCTCCCTTGCTGCTGGCGCTGGTGCTGGCACTCTTCTTCTGGCTAATGACGGTCTGCAGTTTCAGTTTTCCGAACTGGACGTCGGTACGCAAACCGAACAGGCTGCTAACACCTGGCACCAGACTCATGTTGCTGGGGAAGGATACGTTACCTGCCTCTATGAGTTTTATGATTTCGTCTTCCTTGCCGTCGTATTTCAACTTCATCATCTGAGAATCGAAGTCGAAGGTAGCTTCCGTATTGTAGTTCAGGTTCATGTTGACCTTGTCTCCCACCTTTCCGTTCAGGCTAAGGTTGATTTTCTGGTCAAAGTCGAATCCCATGGTTTTCCTTCGTGATGCGGCTAAGGCAGGGTTGTCGATCTTTTTTGTATTGACACCTATTTTCATTTCGGCACTTCCCTGCGTCTTGATCTGTACACCACCAGGGCCGAATATCTTTTCAGCCGGTCCTAAGTCGAAATGCATGTCGGTAAAGTCGAACTTGTTCTTGCCTTCGCTTTCAAAGGCATCGGCATTCTTCTTGCGCCAATAAGCCTGCATGCTGTTCTTCAGCGACCATTTCTGGTATTCCTCGGGTGACATCAGCAATGGAGCATTCAGGTAGCTTGTTGCCTGCCCAAGGGTCATGACGGCTGATGTAGTGCCGGTGGTAGAGGTGGTCTTGCCAGAACCGGTTGACTTGCCTGTTTTCTGCTTGTCTAACGTCGTTCCTACGGTGTACGTGTTATCTTTCTCATCATAGATAACTTCCGTCTTGAGGTTGTCAGGCTCCTTCAGGTCAGCCGTTTTGTTCTTTAAGTCATTTTGGTTTTCCGTTCCCGTTTTGCGTACGCTGAAGCGAGGCTTGCGTTTCTGAACGGTATCAGCAGGAGCAGCCTCTGAAGACAAAGCCTCAGCCTGGATGGGGAATGTGTTCATAGTGGCCAGCATGTTTATGCTTGCCAGAACAGATAGGATTGATATGAATTTTCGCGCGCTCACGTTAAACAAATAACGTACATGTACCCTTATTTATTATCTGAAAAGGGGATTTTCTTTGTTTTTTTTCCTTTTTTCAGAAAAAACGCCTAACTTTGCGGTTAATGTTGAGCGGTTAGCGACAGCCTCTCCCCCCGCCCTCTCTCCGACAGCCTCTCCCCCCGCCCTCTCCCGTGGGAGAGGGAGCTAAGGAGTTAAAAGGGACGATAGCAGCCTCACCCCCGCCCCCTCTCCGAGGCGAGGGGAGTTCCTAAACAGTAAACAGTAAACGGTAAACCGTAAACTAATTTTCAACTTTCAATTTTCAACTTTCAACTTTCAACTTTCAATTTTCAATTTTCAACTTAGAAAAAAAATGATCGAATATCTCAAAGGCACACTTGCCGACCTTACACCAGCCCTGGCTGTTATCGACTGCAACGGGGTAGGGTATGGAGTGAACATCAGTCTTAACACCTTTTCCGGCATTCAGGGAAAGGAAAGCGTAAAGTTGTGGATAACAGAGTCCATTCGCGAGGATGCCTACCAGTTGTGGGGCTTCTCTACCAAGGTAGAGCGTGAATTGTTCCTCCTCCTTACCAGTGTCAGCGGCATCGGTGCTGCTATGGCCCGCATGATTCTCTCAGCCATGACGCCGGCAGAACTCTGTAATATCATCAGCGAGGGCAACGACAAGATGCTGAAGCAGGTAAAGGGTATTGGTCCTAAGGCTGCCCAGCGTATCATCGTGGATCTCAAGGACAAGATAGGTGCCTTGGGTGTTGATGCAGCCGCCGGTGGTGGCTCTATGCCCAGTGCCCAGTCTTCTGTGCTCAATACCGAGGTGCAGAACGAGGCCGTTTCCGCCCTTACCATGTTGGGCTTCAGTCCTGCTCCTACCCATAAGGTCGTTCAGCAGATACTCAGGGAAGAGCCCGACGCACCCGTCGAGAAGGTTATCAAGCTGGCCCTTAAGATGCTCTGATTATGAGGGAACTGCTCGAGATTGCCAAGAAGGCAGCCTTGGAGGCTGGGGCGGAAATCATGAAGATATATACCGACCCCAGTCAGGATTTTGGCATAGAGAAGAAAGCAGACAACAGCCCCCTTACCTTGGCCGATAAGGCCGCCCACCTCTGCATCGTGCGTCATCTTCAGGAGACGGGTATTCCCGTTCTGAGCGAGGAAGGCCGGCATCTGCCTTATGCAGAGCGTCAGGCATGGAAGCACCTGTGGGTTGTTGACCCTCTGGACGGCACCAAGGAGTTTATCAAGAAGAATGGAGAGTTTACTGTCAACATAGCCCTTGTAGAGGAGGGCTCCCCCGTTCTGGGCGTGATCTATGTCCCCGTCACTGGTATATTGTATTATGGTGTCGTAGGAGAAGGAGCGTGGAAGGAGGCCCCCTCCCAGCTCCCCCTTTTGGGGAGTGCCAATATGAGTGAATCCCTCCCCATAGAAGGGAATCGGAGAGAAGGGCTTTTCCGTATTGTAGCCAGTCGTTCGCACATGAATGCAGAGACGGAAGCTTATATCCAGGAGGCAAGGCGTAAGCATCCCCATGTAGAGTTGGTGAGCAGCGGCAGCAGTATCAAGATATGTTTGGTGGCCGAAGGTGTTGCCGATGCCTATCCCCGTTTTGCCCCCACCATGGAGTGGGATACCGCAGCCGGTGATGCCATAGCCCGTGCCGCAGGCAGGCAAGTGCTGGATGCTCAGACGTGCCAGCCCCTTGCCTATAACAAGGAAGACCTTCACAATCCCTGGTTTCTGGTGGAGTAGGGAGATGTTGTCGGTTAACGACATAGAAAAAAGGGCTGAATGCTATCGCAAACACCCCATTTTCTTTAGTTTAGAGTTTAGAGTTTACCGTTTACCGTTTACCGTTTACCGTTGTTTAGTTGTTTTGGGAGTTATAGAATGAAGTTAAATAGGGAGCAGTCCCCCTCTCCCACGGGAGAGGGGTTAGGGGTGAGGCTTCTCAGTTCATGCAGCTGGTGACACCCAAGCTGGTAGCAATGGCTGTCAGCACAGCCACAATTGTCTGAATAATAAATTTCCAAGTTTCTTTTTTCATAATTCTTTTGTTTTAAATTTCACACAGATTTGACTTTGTCTTCCTCCTCCTTGCTCGGAAAAGCATAAGCAAGCTAAGCTCTTCTCTCGCTCGTTCGTCGGTTCACAGATCCCACAGATTTTTAACAAAAACCGAGAAAACCCTTTTTGCAAGCTTTGGCACCTTGTGCCTTTGTTCTGCCATTGCCATGAATCTGGTCGTAAGCTAGCTTCCACCATCTTCCTGACAATACCATAACACATACTGTCGTATGTTATAGCTTTCCAGAAGCAAAAACACTGCCCTTCGGGCTAAAAAACCTTTCATTTAACTTTTAAGTTCGATGGTCAGAAGTTGTTTTTAGCCACAATGCGCAGCTTTTTTAGTGGAGCGAAGCGAAACGATGTTTTTTCTCTGTTGTTGTCTGTGCTTTGCGAGCAAAGCCATGATGGCGTCAGGGCTTGCGTGAAAGC
>JAIKYE010000097.1 GCA_024683455.1 Bacteroidaceae bacterium | reverse complement strand
ACGCTGCTTTGACCCGTGATTACTGGGCAAATGCCAAAAAGTATCCTTTACTGCCACGGGCCTACCATCCTATTATGAGCATGTAAGAGTACAAGTCTGGCATGTCTGTACCTAACAATGAATGGATCTGGGGCGTATATGATGCTGGTGACCAGACGCTACATTACTTCAGTTTCTATGCTTATATAGCATCTAACTCTAATGCAGGTGCCTGCTGTAAAACTCCAGTGGCTATCAGCAGAGAGTTGTTCGAGCAGATTCCTGCCACAGATGAGCGTAAAATGTTGTATTTGGCTCCTGAGACTGATGACGAATGGGCAGACGCCTTCACTGCAGACGGTAATCCACGTGCTTCTCTCTCATCAAATGACCAAAAGACCGTTGACGGCAAGAAGGTAAACCAGCCCTATGCCGGTACATTGGCCGTACGTGCAAAGAGCAAATATGGCACATGGCTGGATGCAAGCTCTCAAATCTATCCCTATATGCAGTTCAAGTTCCGCAATATAGAGAATCCTGGTGTTGGTCCCTTCCCCGTTATCCGTGCAGCAGAAATGTATTACACAGAGGCTGAGGCAGACTGCCATCTGGATGCAGAGACTGATGCACAACAGTTGCTGTATGACGTAGTCAGCCCACGTGATGCTGCTTACACCAAATCTACCAAGACTGGTGATGATCTGTTGGCTGAGGTGAAGTTGTATCGTCGCTTCGACCTCTGGGGTGAGGGTAACGACTGGTTCGATTATAAGCGTTGGGGTGAGCCCATCGTTCGTAAGAGAAAAGCCCAAGGCGGTAGCTTCCATAAGGACTTCGCTGTTACCATTAATCCTGAGGACGGTAACGCATGGACATGGATGATTCCTGAAAAGGAGACTGATTACAACGACGCTATCGAATAAATCAATCTTTAATCTATAAAATAAAGCCCCCGGCCTGCAATCAAAGCAAGTCGGGGGCTTCTCGTTTGTCTAATATGTTTTTTTTCTGCGAAAAGTAGGAGGTCGTGATGCTTTTTGTGTTCGAAAGTTCGTTTTTGTTTGTCAAAATGTTGCAAATTGACAATAATTTAACATTATGATAGGATTATTATACAAAAATTACATAAATTTGCATTTGGTGTTGTTTGAAAAACCTAAAACCAACAGGATTAAGTAGAAAAAGCAATAAGAATGGGGAGTTATAGTGGCTTCGCTGTATATGCATTAAAAACGGCTGTTATCTTTCCATAACTCAGAAGAAGAAAACATTATAACATTATTACTAACTTAAACAAAACAAAATGGGTAAAAAAATCCTTTCAATCCTTGTTTGTTTGTTTATGACAACAAGCATGGCGCTGGCCCAGAAGCAGATTACGGGTACTGTAATCGATGCAGAGTCAGGTGAAACTATGATTGGAGTTTCCGTACGTATCCCCGGTTCATCTGTAGGTG
Source organism: Bacteroidaceae bacterium (assembly GCA_024683455.1). GTDB lineage: Bacteria > Bacteroidota > Bacteroidia > Bacteroidales > Bacteroidaceae > Physcousia. The sequence goes on along the minus strand of JAIKYE010000097.1, from coordinate 42,560 downwards.
TTCTGACAGACGTTGACGGTAAGTTTACAATCACACTTCCCGAAGGCAAGAAAAGCCTGAGTTTTAGTTTTATTGGTATGAAACCCGCAACCCTTGTCGCCCGTGATGGCATGAAGGTTCTTATGGAATCCGATACCAAGTCAATGGACGAGGTTATTGTTGTGGCTTATGGTCAGCAAAAAAAGAGCACTTTTACAGGTTCTGCACAGAATGTTGGATCCGAAGATATTGAATTGCGCCCAATAACATCTGTAACCAACGCCCTTGAAGGTAATGTTACTGGTGTTCAGATGACTTCTAGTGACGGACAGCCTGGTTCGAGTCCTTCAATCCGTATTCGTGGATTCGGTTCTATCAACGCTTCTAACGATCCTCTTTATGTTGTGGATGGTATTCCTTATGACGGAGTGCTTTCTTCTATTAATCCTTCTGACATTGAGAGCCTGACGGTTCTGAAGGATGCTTCTGCCGCAGCTCTGTATGGTGCCCGTGGTGCCAATGGCGTGGTGATGATTACTACCAAGAAGGGTAAAGAAGGTAAAGTCAATGTAACATGGCGTTCTTCTTTAGGTTTGTTAAGTCGTGGTCTGAAGCGTTATAAAAATGTAAGCCAGAAGGATTTTGTCCAGTTGACATACGAGGCTTTGCGTAATGCTGAATGGGATAACGGTGCTTCCTGGGAAGAGGCGGCAGCTATTGCCCGTCAGTCATTGGGCTCAACCCTTGGTGGCGAATACTACAATCCCTTTAAGAACTATACATGGGATACCATTATCGATCCTGCAACCGGTAAGGTACATGCTGATGCTCAGTCGGCTTGGGATGAGGATTGGCTGGATGCAGTAACCCGTAGTTGTGGCTTGCGTCATGAGCATCAGTTTTCGCTGAGCGGTGGTTCAAACCGTACAAAGTATTCGCTTTCATTGGGCTATCTGAATGAGCAGGGTGTACTGAAAACCACATCTTTTGAGCGTTTCAATGCAAGAACTAACGTTGAGCATAAGATTACAGACTGGTTCAGTGCTAATGTTGGCTTGAGTGTTGCTCATTCTGTCACAAACTTTATGGATGCTACAGGTACTGATTTTTCTAATGTGTGGTGCACTGCACAGTTTATCAATCCTTTGTTCCCTGTATATCTGAAGGATTTGGATGGTAAGACCATTTACAAAAATGGTGAGATACAGTATGACTGGGGAGAACCTCGTGACAATGGCGATCAGCGTGTCGGTTCTATAATTGACCAGAGCTCATTGGGTGTGCTGATGCTTGACAAGGCAGATAACCGCCGTGACATTGCAAGTATGCGTGGCGGATTCACTGTTGGTAGTGACGATGACAATATGGGTTGGGCCAAGGGACTAAAATTCTCTGTGAACTTTGGTTTTGACTACAACAATGCCAACATCATGAGTTATATGAATATGGAACATGGTAACCAGGCTTCTTCGGGTGGTTATTTGGACAAATGTAATACAAGAACCCAGAGTTATACCTTTAACCAGTTGCTTACCTGGAACCGTACTTTTGACAAGCATAGTTTTGATGTACTTTTGGGTCATGAGTACTATGATTACAGTTATAGGTTCTTGGACGCTGCGCGTACGGGTTTGGTAGATGGTATCTATGAACTCCGTCCCGGTGCAACATTGGTGGGTGCAGACTCTTACTCTCACACCTACCGTATCAACTCGTGGTTGAGTCGTTTCAATTACAATTATGACAACAGATATTACTTCTCTGCTTCATTGCGTTCTGATGCTTCTTCACGATTTAAGAAAGATCACCGTACAGGTAAGTTCTGGTCGGTAGGTGCCAACTGGCGTATCTCTGATGAGAAGTTCCTGAAGGATGTTAGCTGGCTTGACAACCTGTCATACAAGATTAGCTACGGAGAGCAGGGAAATGATGACGTATTGGACAGCGAAGGCTATTCCCGTTACTATCTGTGGCAAGGACTTTCAAGTGTTTCATATCCCAATGCCAACGCATCAGGTGCAATCCTTGCGTCATTGGAGAATGCAGACATCTCTTGGGAGAAAAATGCTAATTTCAACACAGGTTTTGAGGCCTCATTCCTGAATCGTCGCATTCGTCTCAGTGCAGAGTATTATAACAGAAGAACTACTGACATGTTGCTGAATTACCCCATGGCTATTTCAACCGGTTTCACAGGTTATGATGCTAACGTAGGTAACATGTCCAACCAGGGCTTTGAGTTTGAGTTGTCAGGCTCTCCTGTCCGCACCAAGAATTTCCTGTGGGATATTACCTGGATGGGTTCTACGATTAGGAATAGGGTGACAAAGTTAACGGTTGATTCTCCTGAGATACTCACAGGAAACTATATCATTAAGGAAGGTCTTCCCTTGAATACTTTCTATCTGCACAAAAGTGCCGGCGTAGATCCTTCAACAGGTAAGGAACTCTGGTGGGCATACAAAAGAAATGATGATGGAAGCATCATCAAGGAGCACATAACCTCAGATTATGGTGAAGTCACCTATTGTCGTTATGAGATGGGGTCACGTATTCCCGATCTCTATGGCAGCCTTGGAACAGATCTGAGCTACAAGGGACTTAGTCTATCCGTCCTTACGACTTACTCTTTTGGTGGTAAAGTTCTGGATTACAATTACTATGATGGTATGAATTTGACATATATAGACAAGACCTGGAACCAGAATATACTACGTCGCTGGCAGCAGCCCGGTGATATTACCGATGTCCCACGTGTTGAGATAAAGACAGAAAACTATATAACAGACCGTTATCTGGTAGATGCTTCTTATTTTGCGATTAAAAACATTACCCTGAGTTATACGCTGCCCAAGAAATGGGTAAACAGAGCTAAACTGAATAACGTAAGAGTCTATGGCTCTTGTGACAATGTGGTGCTGTTCAGCCACCTGAATGGAATGGATCCGCAGTACAATTTCGTTGGTGATACCGATTATACCTACTCGCCTAATAGAACTATGACTTTTGGCGTTGAAGTTAACTTCTAAAGAAAAGAAAGGAATAAGATATGAAAACAAGATATAAATTTTTACTGATTGGTCTGCTGGGTTTAGTAATGATTACCTCTTGCTCAGAAGACTTGCTGGAGACCAGCCCTACAACTTCCATTCCCACCAATGAGATTGCAAAGTCCACCAGTAAGGCATTGTCTGCCATCAATGGTATGTACCGTTTGTTATATTCTTGTGGTTATACTTCTGGTTGGGAGGCTGAGGAGTTTGGATTGTCCTCTATTAACCTTGCTGCCGACCTGATGGGTGAGGATCACATTATGGCATCATCTGGTGGTGAATGGTTCTGGTTTGACTATTGTTATAATGTAAAGAGTGACTTCAACAATGCTTCAGGTCGTCCTTATGCTGTATGGAACTTCTTCTATACCCTTATTGCCAATGCCAACTATATAATAGCTGCCGAGGAGACCATGGAAGGTGATCCTTCTGACGTAAAGTACATCGTAGGTCAGGCTTATGCTATCCGTGCCTATAGTTACTTTATGCTGGCTCAGTGGTATGCACGTACATTGGTAACCCATGAGGATGACCCTTGTGTACCTATTTATACTAAGCCTACCACAAAGGAGACAAAGGGAGAGCCCCGTTCTACCAATGCTCAGGTTTATGCCCGGATTGATGATGATATTGCTAAGGCTGAGGAGTTGTTGGCTGCTACAGAGAAAGAACGTGATAGCAAGTCTCACATAGGTCTTGCTGAAATCTATGGCTTGCATGCCCGTGTTGCTCAGGTTGAGGAGAAGTGGGAAGATGCCCTGGCTGCTGCAGAAAATGCTATTGATGCAGCTGAGGATGAAGGTATTAGGGTTGCAGGTGTCAACCAGTTTAAAGGCCTGAACAATGTTGCAGCTCCGAACGTAATGTGGGGCGTTAAGATTATTTCAGACCAAACCACCCAATATTGGAGCTTTTTTGTACATATGGATGCAGATATGGGTCAATATGGCTATTCTGCACGCCAGCAGATTTCGCGTTCTCTTTACAATAAGATGGGGGACAATGACGAGCGCCGAGAGTGGTGGAACCCTGAAGACGAAGCCAATAAAAAGAATGGTTACCAACAGGAGAAGTTCAAGTTCCTAAACTACCAGACCTGGGAGGGTGACTACATCTTTATGCGTATAGAGGAAATGTATCTGGTAAAGGCCGAGGCAGAATGTATGCTGGGTGAAGATGCTACTGCACAGCAGACACTTAATACGCTGATTCAGACACGTGATAAGGACTATGAGTGTAAAAAAACCGGTAAGGAAATGGGTGTCTTGACATCTAATAAGACGGGATCACTGCGTGAGGAAATCATCAACCAGCGTCGTATAGAGCTGTGGGGAGAGTTTGGACGTATCTACGATATCCGTCGTTTGCACCAAGGCTTTGCTCGTGCAGAAGAAGACGGCCATCCTTCAAGTGCATGCGGTACCAGACAGAATATAGCTACCAGCAATCCAGAGGGTTACAAGTGGGTAATGGTTATACCCCAGGCAGAGTTCGACGGAAATGCAAACATGAATGCCGATACCGATCAGAACCCGTTTGAATAACAACTAAAATTACACGATTATGAGAATTAACAAATATATATTAGGACTTGCAGTTGGAGTCTTAGGATTATTCTCCTCCTGTAATACTGACGTGCTAGGTCCCCTCTACAACGGAACCTTGGAAAACGTAAGTTTTGACGGCAGCTCACTGAATGTATCTGTTGCTTCCGACGAGTCTTCCGTTGTCATTCCTGTCACCATAAACCGTGGCGTCCTGAAGAATGCTTCAACAATAGCATTTACTGCTGAAGCAAGTGAAGAGGGTATCTTCTCTAATGATGCTAATGGTGTGATTACATTCAAAGAAGGGCAGAATACCGCTACAATCAATGTCATAGCCGAGAATCTGGAGAAAGATCAGACATATACCTATACCCTGACTTTATCCGATGATGCGGCTTTAACAGCAGATACCATCAGCGGTGCTAATCAGAATCTGGTTTGTGTCATCGAGGTAACTCGCGAAGGAGACTGGACTGCATGGGAAACGTGGAATGAGGAAGGAACAGCTGACTACTATTATAGTGGAGTGTTCCTTGAAGACGAAGACCTGAATCTGTCATTCTATTACAGACAGCACCTAACAGATGAAAATAGATACCAGTTCCGTTTGGATAACTGGGGCTGGGGTGTCTCATTGATCCTGAACTACGACGAAGAAACGGGTTTTGTAACTATCCCTAAAATGTTCACGGGATACGATCATCCAGATTATGGAGAAGTTTGGTTTGCCGATTACGGTACATACGCAGGAGAGGAAATTTACGGAACCTTTGATAAGGAAACCGGTATTTTCAAGATTCCTATAGTTTACTACGATACAGAAGGGCCATGGGGCGACGATTATGAGGAAATATGGATTGACGGCTATGCACGTCCTGACCTTTCTTCTTCATTGACATACTCAGGTGTATTGATTGATCCTCAAGGAAAGACCTTTGCTCTGGGTAAACTAAAATTAGGTAAGGATGTAGAAAATGCATTAGCTTTGATAGTTGATGCTGATGCCGATCCCAGTGCTGTAGCTGATGCTTTGGCTGCAGGAGAGGTAGAAGGTACGCTGGTAAAAGCCGGTGATATTCAGGTTCCCATTGAGGACGGTATGAGTGGAACTATGCAGTTGGTTGTCGCTGTCATCAGTGACGGAGCTGTGGGTTCTTACACCAGTGCACTCTTTGAGTACTACAATGGTGCTAACCCTTGGAAGTCATTGGGTATGGCTTATTATACGGATGACTTTGTCACCTCATTTTTCGGCAAAGAAATGGATGGAGGAGAATTTATTTATAACGAGCCTTACACCTATCAGGTAGAAGTTGAGGAAAGTGTGGAAACCCCTGGTCTTTTCCGTCTCAAGAATGCCTACGCTCCTGTTGCCAGAAGATTCATGCAAGAAGGCGGTGAGAAGAATTTTGTCATACATGCAGAGAATCCTAACGCCGTGTATTTCCTGACACAGCCAATAGGTCTTGACTTTGGTTTTGGAGAGATGTCTATCTCGAGCGAAGGCGGTGATGCTATTGAGTATTTTGCAGAAAAAGGTATGACTGCAGATCAGGTTATAGAAAGCTACCCTGAAGTCTTTGGTACACTTGAGGACGGTGTCATTACGCTACCTGCTATTCCACTGACAGATGAAGACGACAATCCTGTCTTGGATGACGATGAGAACCCCATATACTATCAGGGATACCTTTATGATGACGAAGGCGGTTACTATACTGGTATGCATTCTGCCTTTAAACTGATTCTTCCCACAGCTTCTGCCGGGGTTAAGGCAAAGGCTAAGAGCTTAGCTGCAGCTCGTAAGTTTGAAAATGGATTGAAAGCCTTCTCACGTCGTTGTGTGAAGAAGCATGTAAGAACAACTATGGGCAAGTTTGTATTTAATAAAACTCACAAACGTAAAAGATAAACATAGTTGACAACCTTATCAGGAGGGGCAAGGGGTACACTTGTGTATGCCAATGCCTCTCCTGATTTGTCTTAAAAAGTATAAAAGAATATGAGAAAAAAGCTCATACTTACCATTATTTCTATTCTGTCTGTATTGACATTACAGGCTGTCCCAGCCCTTAGGACTAAGAAGAAGTTCACCCTCAAGGACGGCTCTATTATTGAGCTGACACTGCGTGGTGACGAATTTTTTTCTTACTATACGGATGAAGAGGGAAATCCATGCCAGCTCTTGGACGGTCAGATAAAGATGTTGACGAAAGATGAAGTGACAACTACATGGACAACCCTTAGAAGACAACATACAGAGAAAGCAAAGAGAAGATATGGACGGAGAGGAGCACAATCTATAGGTGAATCCTCTTCTGTAACTTCCGGTAATGTGCGTGGATTGGTAATTCTGTTGCAATATCCTGATATGAAGTTTGTCACGCCTGATGTGCAGCAGACCTATCAGCGTTTTTTTAATGAGGAAGGATATCACGATAGTGGTATGGGAGGTTCTGTACGTTACTATTTCATTGCACAGAGCTATGGAAAGCTAAAGATAGACTTTGATGTAGTAGGTCCTTACACAACATCCAGAAATATGGCATATTATGGAGCTCCCTATAAAGACCCTAATGGAGTAGTCCGGTCTGATATACATCCTATTCAGATGGCGGCTGAGGCTGTGGATGCTGCCTCAAAGGATGTTGATTTCTGTAACTATGACTGGAACAATGACGGTGAGGTGGACCAAGTGTTTATTGTCTATGCTGGATATGCTCAATCGCAGAATGCTGATGAGAATACTATCTGGCCGCATGAGTCTTGTTTGAGATATGAGAAAGCTGAACGTATGTATAATGGTGTGACGATTGATACATATGCCTGTTCTTCAGAGTTAAACGGGAATACAGGCTCTGATATGGATGGTATTGGAACTGCTTGTCATGAATTCTCACATTGCTTAGGATTGCCTGATATGTATGATACGTCAGAAGAAGGCAGCAACTTTGGTATGTCGTATTGGGATTTAATGGATTCTGGAAGCTATAATGAAAAATCACGGATGCCGGCAGGTTATACCAGTTATGAACGTTGGTTTGCCGGATGGCTGGAACCTGTGGAACTGAACAGCATGACACGCATTAAGGATATGCAGCCGCTGACAACAACACCAGAAGCGTACATCCTTTACAATGAGAAAAATAAGAACGAGTATTATCTGTTGGAGAACCGTCAACCTGTGGGTTTTGATGCAGGATTAGATGGTCACGGACTCCTTATTCTGCATGTTGATTATAGTGAGCTTGCATGGTACGAAAACAATCTGAATACAATAGCTAACCATCAGCGCATGACGATTATTCCGGCTGACAATACATATGCCAATAGTGAAAAAAGCCTTGCAGGTGATCCTTGGCCTGGTATCACTAACAACACCATGCTGACCAACTATACCACTCCTGCGGCTACATTATATAATGTAAATAAAGATGGACAGAAATTGATGAGTAAGCCCATTGACAACATCACAGAGGATGTACAGAACAATACTGTATCTTTTGTGGCTTGCCGACCGGAACTGGATGTACCCGCACCCAATGAAGCCTGTGTTGTTGATGGAGGTTTTACTATCAGTTGGCCTTCTGTTGCAGGAGCTACTGGTTACGAGGTGGAAATGTTTACAAAGAATAAGGCTCCGAAGAAGCCTGAGCTTGCTTTGGTACGTGAAGAGACCTTCAGTAAGTGCTATAGTAAGACAACTGGATTTACAGATATTAGTTCCAAATTAAATGATTATGGGCTAAAAGGTTCGTGGAGTGGTTCAAGACTATATACTTCACCTAAGTTGCTGAAGATTGGTACGTCAACAGTCTCTGGTTTTGTTAAGACTCCTAGATGGGATGTGCCTGAATCAAATGACATTACCATTGTCTTAGGAGCAGATGTGGTAAAAGACGGACAGACTGTAAAAGGTACGGCAGAAGTTTCCTATGCTAATTACGGAGACCTTATATCAAATGCTCTCCGTAAGAATATAAATTTCGAGATAAAGGGCAATGAAAAGATTGTTCTTCATTATAAAGATGTATCCAAGGAACTGTTTTGGTTAACCATCACTCCTGCAACTCAGATGTATCTGAACTATCTGGCTATCTATGATGGCATCTGGACGGAGGAACAATTGGGGCTCAATCGTTCTTCCGTGAAGAGAAAAGCTGCCTCGGAAACCGTTAGTTACATCACGGAAACTAACAGCTACACCTTTAGAGGTGTTGATGCTGACAAGCGATATATATATCGTGTCCGTGCGTTAGGGGAGGATAATACTTTCTCTCTGTGGAGCCAGGAAAATACCTTTGAATTCCCCGAAGAGGTTATTGATGGTATCAATACTGTAAAAAGGGAAAAGACGATAGAGAATAATGAAGATATTTACGACCTTTCTGGCCGCAAGGTGAATTCTCAAAAACCTAAGGGTATATATATAATCAACAGAAAAAAAGTTGTTGTGAATTGAATCTCCAAAAATAGGGGGGGGAGCATAACCAAATCCGGTTATTGCTCCCCCCTGTCGATTTCAGGTTAAGGAAAGATTTTTTTTTCTTTCTCGATTATATATATAATGGTATTTAGTTTTCGAATGTAATCTTCTTTAAGGTATATCCGTCTCCTACAGCATAGAATCCTTCTTGTTCCTGTAGCAACTGGATGGAGAGATCCGTGAGTGTGTACTCGAGTACCATATCTCCGCTGATAGGTGTATCACCGCGTCCCTCGTCATCGTCAGAATATCCTGTAACGATGTTTCTCCACCAAGCCGTTGCAGCGCAGCCCTGGCCTTGACCTGTAACATACAGACGGAGGATTCCACCAGCCTTTACCAGATTGATAAGTTCGGCCTGTAAACCATTGAATGGGGTGCCCCATGTGACATCAAACGAACCTTCCCAAAGGGTGGTCTCCATGGGTTTCTCCACCGTAATCTTTTTGACGGTATATCCGTCACCTACCATATAGAAACCTTCTTGTTCCTGTAGCAACTGGATAGAAAGCTCGTTAATAGTATATTCTAATACCATATCTCCGCTGATGGGTGTGTCACCGCGTCCCTCATCGTCATCAGAGTATCCTGTAACAATGTTTCTCCACCATGCTGATGCTGCACAGCCCTGACCTTGCCCTGTGACATATACTCGCAGAATATCTCCAGGCTCAATCATGTTGATCATGGTGTTTTGCAGCTCATTGAACGGAGTGCCCCATGTGACATCAAATGAACCTTCCCATACTGTTTGCTCGCCACCTTCTACAGGATATACAGGATCTTGATTAAGCTCTATCTTGCCACCTCCGTATTCAAAACCTGTCTCATCCTGCAATGTAAGGTAATATATTCCGTCAGGCATATCAGGAACCGTATAAGAGAAGCTGCCAGATGATGCATCGTAAACGGCATTCACGTCCTGCCCATTGATGAGCACCTTAGTAACCTGTGACAGGTTTTGACCTGAGAGCTGTGCCTGTGTACCCTGCTTAACTAAACGTTCATGGATATCATTGCCCACAACAGGGTCATCGTCAAGAGGTGTGACAACGATGCGTCTGTCACGATAGGTTTGTTGTCCCTTGGTTGTAGTAGCCAGAATCCTAAGGTTATACTCGCCAGCCAAAAGCGAAATGTCAATGGATGTGCCCTCGGCCACCTGAACACCGTCTATAAGCCATGTAACGGTGGTATAGTGGGCGGGTGTAACGGTAACATTAAAGGTAAAGTTCTCTGAACGAGGGATTGTCTTGAGAACAGGAGGCTGCCCTTCCCATGACTCCTGCAGATTGGTATTTAGAATGACGGGGTAGTCATCTTCTGTGGCAGAGAAGAAGGGCTCGTCAGAGCAACTGCAGAGTACTGCACCTAACGGAATTACCATCAGAATGGAAAGCGTAAGGCTTTTTATATGATTGATGATTGTTTTCATAATGATATATCTTTTATGGGTGAATTATTCGAAATTTCCATGTTTAACATCCCACCAGACAAGCTTATGCCAATTTTCTTCTCCATCCATACGGTCAATAGCTTCCTGATAATTAGCTGTGTTGTATTTTTGCTCTGAAGTAGGATAGTACAGGCGGTCTGGGGTAGAAAGACCAAGCTTATCCGGGTAGGGGAACTGTCCTGCATGTTTTTCCTTCTTTGCACGATCCACCAATACTGGATAATCGCTGCGACGTAGGTTGGCCCAAGCTTCAGATGGGTTCATCAGGTGTAGAATCCAAGCCTGAGTGTTGATGGCCTCACAGGCATTGTCGTTTAATGCTCCTGAGTTGGCGATGCCAGTTATGTAGGTCTCTATCTCGGCATCGGAAATCTTCAAGTCGTCACTTAAGTAATGGGTGTTAAGCATCTGCATGGCATCACGGATACCATCCTCATAGAGTGTCAGCATGTCGCCAGTTACTGTCCATCCTTTACTTTTAGCCTCTGCCATTAGGAATTTAACTTCGGCAGATGAGATAAGGTAACCGGGGCAGTTGGGCTTTTCAAACTGAATAGATAGCCAAGGACGGGCCATACGGTAATCGTTATTGTTCTTGAAGAATCCTCCGTCGGGGTATTGTTCCTGTATTCTTTCCAAGGTGGGCAGATCTGCTGCCGTAGGTATATCATTGAGCCAGGGTACATACCAAGCATCTCCAACACCACAGGGAACTTCCTCCCTGTTGGTTCTCTGCAGATAGGCCAGAAACTCGTTTGTAACATCAATGTTCCACTCTTCGTCTGGTTTAACTTGACTACGCTTTGCATTATTATAATGACGGCAAATGCGGTACAGACGTGGGTCTTGCATTTTTTTCATCATATTAAAGAAGGTTGCACAAATCATGCTGGGTGAATCTGTAGCCTGTCCGTACAATGTCTCACCCAAGGCGTTGGCACGGAAATCCAGTTCTTTGGCGCCGTCATAGAGGGTGAAGGGAACATCCAGATACTTAACGTAAGTATCATATTTCGTATCTTGAATGTAGCCACCGTCAGCAGCAAGTGCCTTCTCGAACTCCTTTTGAGCTTTAGTTGAATCAACAGCAGAAATTCGCATGGCATAACGCATACGCAGGGAATTGGCAAACTTTTTCCATCCCAGAATGTCACCATCCAAACTGGTAACATCACCGCTGATATGGTCTTTACCTGTTCCTAACTGTGCAACACAGGCTGCCAGTTCGTCAAAGAAATAGTTGTAAATCTCCTCCTGAGTGTCATATTTGGGGGTAGAAATTCCCTTGATATACCCCATACCAGCCTCAGAACAGGGGATGTCACCATAGGCATCTGTCAGGATGGAAAGCATATATACTTTTTGTATGCGTAAGGCTGCGTTTATATTAGGCAACTCTGCCGAGTTGTTAATACCATCAACCAGATTCTTGATACCTACGGTATAAAACTTATTCCAGAGTGTTTCTATTGTTCCGTCGTAGTTATTGCTTCCGGCGAAGTTGGTAACATTCCATGCACCGGCAAAATGTTGTGTGAAGCCAGTGATATAGTTGCGATAGGTATCCATGATATCAAAATCTCCATAGGTCTGTAGCAGAGCTGTGGTCAACTGCGTATTAGGGTCGATTTTGGAAGCCTTGGTCTTATCTGTATTCATGTCTTCCATGTAGCTATCGCTGCAAGAGGAAATGAAGAATGAAGAATGAAGGATGAAGAATGTTGCGCAGAGCCACTTCATTGCCATCATGCCTCTTTTACTCATATGATATTTTATTCGTTTCATAATCAATACATTTATGTTTTATTAGAACTTCATGTTGACATTCAGACCAAAACTGCGGCGTGAGGGCAGTGAGCCGTACTCGAGTCCCATACCAGAGGTATTGTAGCCCGAATCGGGGTCGATGTTAGGAATGTTCTTCCAGACAATAAAGGGATTACGTGCAACAAATGATACGCTAAGTGCCTTAATCTTTTTGCCTAACATCTTCTCGGGGAAGGTGTAGCCAAAGGTAATCTCGCGACATTTGATGTACGAGTTGTCGTAAATAAATGAGCGGGGTGAATAGTCTGCCGCTAATTTCCAGTAGTTCTCGGGGTTGATAGGTATATCGTTGGGACGATAGCTTCCGTCATCATTCTTGATGACACCAGGAACAATGAAACCTTCGGCCATACCTGCTTCACGCCACTGGTCATCTGTCATACCGGCAGCCATACGCTTTTCTTCTGAACGGTACCACTCTTCGCGTCCCTCTAATGTCTCTATAGCCTTACCTGTCAGGTATGCTGAGCGCATAGACATAGAGAAGAGGTCTGCACCCACTTTGACGTCAAATCCTGCAGAAAGGCGGAAGTTCTTATAAGTAAGTGTATGATAGAAACCGCCAGTCCAATCCCATGATGCATTACCTAAAGTACGGACCTTGTTATCAGCCTCTGGCAGACCTGTTTGAGCATTGATGACAACCTCTCCTGCTTCGTTGCGAACGAAGTCGGGACCTACAATAGCACCATAGTTCTCTCCAATCTGAGCACCTACCTCTACATTACACCAACGTGCTTTCTCAATCTGCATGAAGTCCATATCTCCTACCAGTTCAAGAATCTTGTTACTGTTCTTGGAGAAATTAATTCCTGCATCCCAAGCAAAGTCCTTCTTCTGCAAGATACGACCATTTAGGGCAATTTCGATACCCTCGTTCTTAATCTTACCAGCATTAACCATACGATAATCATAGCTTGAAGCAGAAGAAGCTGCCAAACCAAGAATCTGATCTTTAGACGTTTGGTTGTAGTAAGTAAAATCCAGTCCCATACGACCGTTGAAGAACTTCATCTCTAAACCTACTTCGAAGGAGTTTGTCATGGTAGGCTTCAGCTCCCTATTTGGCTGAGTTGAGTTGTTAATCATACCTATGGTATAGCCTGGATAGTTGTACTTACCTGTAGTATAGTTAAGTGCCAACTGGTATGGGTCGGTATCACTACCTACCTTAGCCCATGAGCCGCGAATCTTACCGTAGCTGATAATATTTTTGTTCTTAAGGAATTCTGAAAATACTACACTACCGGAAACAGAAGGATAAACATATATGTTATTGCCAGAGGGTAGAGTAGAAGATTTGTCGCCACGTACGGTTCCCTCGATGTAGTATGTATGACGGAAACCTACGCTGGCGCTACCAAAGAGTGAGTTTATCTGCTTCTGGTAGCTATTCTCCTGAATACTCTGCTCCTCGTAGTTCATGATTGCAGTCACATCATCCATCTGCTGGTTCATACCAGTCAGGATGTTGCTTTTGTTGTTCACCTTATAGATATTGCCGCCCAAGGTGGCGTTCAGGTCGAAGTCTCCCCACTGATTGTTGTAGAGTGCCAAGAGTTCTGCATTAAGTGTGCGGTTATTGAAGTTCATCTTCTGTAGCTGACCGGCAGCATAACCAGGTGTGGTGGGGGCAATGTAGTCCTCGAAATTCATGTGATTGATATCTGTACCAATGGTACCCTGCAACTTCAAATGCGTATCAATATTCCAAATGGCTTTGGCTGTGAAGCGGAACACATCTTTTGCACTCTCATTATTATTCTTGTAGAGTTCCCAATATGGGTTCTTATTGTACTGGTCGTTTCCGTTCCAGTTGGCATAAGTGCCGTCTGCATTCTGGTAGTGTTTCAGCCAAGCCTGATTGTAGGTTCCTGCCAGTGTCATTAGGTTTTTGCCAATGTTACTTTGAGAATCGCTCTGTGCAGGTCGGTTCTTTACATCTTCACGTGTATAATTTGCTGTGAAGTCGAAATCGACGGGACCTGCAGAAGTGTTAACACGTAGGTTGAAATTATCTCTGCTCATGTGACTGTTGGGCAGTATATCCTTGTTGCGCATGTCAGTAACAGAGAAGCGTACACCACTCTTGCCATGATTGGCAGAGAGGATAGCTGTATTCTGTGCAGTAATACCTGTGCGGAAGAATTCTGAGGTGTTGTTAGGGTACATCTGGAATGGACGTTGTACACCATCAAAATATTCTACCATACGGTCGTCGGCCTTCGCTCCCCAGCTATTGTTAGTACCGGAAGCTGCATCAAGGACAGCCTGGCCGCCGTACCCCATACCGTAAACCTGTTGAATGTTGTCCCACTTAGCCAACTGTGTGTCAAAGGTAAGAGAACCATTGTACTCTACGGAAACTTTCTCTTTGTCAGCCTTCTTCGTGGTGATGAGAATGACACCGTGTGAGGCACGGCTACCATAAAGGGCAGAAGCGGCAGGACCTTTGAGAACAGTCATGTTTTCAATATCATCAGGGTTTATGGCAGAAATTCCGTCACCTAAGTCATATCCACCATAGGTTCCTGCGCTGGCAAAGTTTGTGTTGTCCAAAGGTACACCATCAATAACGTAGAGTGGCTGGTTGTCTCCGCTGATATCAGTGTTACCACGTAGCAATACACGTGTAGAACCGGAATTGCCACCAGCTGTATTCTGAACAATAAGTCCGGCAACTTTACCAGCCAGAGAGTTGATAACGTTGGTTTCCTTGGCCTTGGTCAGTTCCTCTCCTTTTATTTCAGATACACCATAGCCCAGTGCCTTGCGGTCGCGTTTAATGCCAAGAGCTGTAACAACCACCTCGCTTAGATCTGTTCTATCCTCTTCAAGGGAAATCTTCATTCCCTGTTGAGCTTTCACAGTCTTAGTGGTGTAGCCTATGTAGCTTATCTGAAGCAAAGTACCAAGTTTGCATTTAATTTGGAACTTGCCATCCATATCTGTTAGAGTACCATTGGCTGATCCTGCAATTTTTACAGTAGCTCCAATAAGTGGGCCGAGGGCATCCTCCACGGAGCCTGTGAAGACTTGGTCTTCATCAGGAGCTGCCTGTGTCATCTCTGCACTACTTGTTGTAGTGGCAGCAATGGACTTCATTGGCATCCACATCATGCCTGCGCTAAGCAAACATAGTAGCATTCTTTTTTTCTTCATGTTAGTGTTGTTTAAAATTATTTTATGCGGTTATATATTTTTCTTCTTACATCATAATACCTTTCAGAATCCAAGGAGCCTTAATCTTGAGACCATGTTCACGGTCAAAGATGCCAAACTTATCAGTTCCGCTTCCAAATTGGTTGTTGTCCCAGACAAAGGTGGCTATACCACGTTTTTTTGCTTCGCTGACTAAGAAATGACAATAATAAGTCATGTTCTCATGAATGGTCTCAGTCTGTCCGCTTCTTTGACGGTCAGAAACGCCCCATTCGCCCATAATAAGTCCTAATCCTCTGCGGCCCCATGTATTGAGAGCACGATTAAAGAAATCTGTCATCGTTTGCTCATTGCTGGGAGAAACATCAGGCTTATCCTTATATGGTTCGCCCCAATAGTTACATTTGCACTCTCCTGCATAGTCCCAAGGCGTATAGTAGTGGAATTCTACGCTCATGTAGTTATAACCATTACCCTCAATATCGTCTGGAATAATAAAATCTCTGTTGTTAATACCGAATTCTGGGTTACAGGCGTAAGTCTGTACAATAAGGTGTCTCTTAAGATTATTGCCACCTGTAGCACGTACAACATTTATAAAAGTCTGATTATATGAGTTTTGGACGGCCAAATGTTCCGCTTCAGGCTTTCCCCAATTATCCTTGAGATGAACCTCGTTGGTACCTGCAAAGGCTACCCTGTAGTCGTAGCTGGCAAACTCACTGGCTATGTTCAACCATAGAAGAGCCAGTTTCTGGTTGTTTTCCTCCAGATATTGATTGGTAGGTCTGCCCTCTAACCATTTTTCATGATGTGTGTTGATAATCACTTTCAGATTAACTTCCAAACACCAGTCGACTATCTCCTTTACGCGATCCATCCAAGCCTTGTCTATGCTCATTGCATTGGGGTTGGTGATATGGCAATGCCAGCGTACGGGTATGCGTACAGCATTAAACCCTGCATCTTTTACAGCTTTAATAAGTTTCTTGGTTACTGCAGGATTGCCCCAAGCTGTCTCTGCCTTGATGCTATTGTCTGCTAAACCGATGGACATGGTTTCACCATCTTGTCCGGGAGCAGAACACTCCAGTTGATTGCCCAGATTCCAGCCTACAACATCCGCATTCCATTCTTTGGCTGTAGGTTGTGCATTAACTTCAAGAAGTATGCAGCAGAGCAATGAAGCTATTGTTGTTTTTGTTATAGTTGCCATAGACACAATAGGTTTCATGGAATTATTAATCAGCAATGAAATTGATATCACAGTGCTGATTGCCAATCTGCAGTTTGAATGTACCTTGCTCCAGATGCCATTGCCCGTCGGTTCCGACAAAAGCTAGGTCGTTGGCGGGCAAACGGAAGGTAACGCTTTGCTGCTGTCCTGGCTTGAGCTCTATTTTCTGGAAGGCTCTCAGACGACGGCTTTCGGGTACGATGCTTGCCACCATGTCGCGGCTAAAAAGCAGAACGCTCTCCTTGCCAATACGATTACCTGTATTCTTGACATCGACACTGACAGTGAGTACATCGCCATTTCGGAACTCCGGCTTGTCTACACGCAAGTTGCTATAGGTAAAGGTTGTATAGCTGAGTCCGTAGCCAAAGGGCCATTGTACGTTAACCTGTGCATTATAATCGTAAACGCCTTCCATGGTACCCGTTTCCTCGCTCACGCGATAGTCATAGGTGGTGAGTGAAGCGGAATGGCGGGGATAGGTATAGGGCATACGACCTGAGAAATTCTCATCGCCTGCCAATAGGCGGGCAAGGGCATCACCGCCCTCGTTGCCGGGCAGCAGAATATCAACAACAGCTGCTGCCATGGGTTCTATGTCATTGATGAGACGTGGACGCCCTCCATTTATTATAAGGATAATAGGCTTTCCTGTGACAGATAATTCCTTTACTAACTGACGCTGATTGGCTGAAAGAGCTAGGTCGTCAAGATTACCAGGTGTTTCGGCATATGAGTTTTCTCCTATGCATGCTAAGATGATGTCTGCTTTTTGAGCTGCTGCTACAACTTGAGCAATCTGAGGCTCATTCTCTTCCCAATATAGTCCTTCATTGTTGTAGGTAACACCTGGCTCATATATAATATTTGAATAGCCAAAACGCTGTTGCATGGCCTCAAGTATAGTATTTTTCTCTGATGCATATTTGTCAGCATTTTTTCCTTGCCAAGTGTAACTCCATCCACCATTCAGGCATCTCATAGAGTTGGCGTTGGGGCCGGTTACAAGGATGCGCTTGTCTTGTTGCAGCGGAAGGGTGTTGTTCTCGTTTTTTAACAGTATCATGGTTTCGATAGCTGCATCAAGAGCAACCTTCCTATGTTTGGCAGAACCAAATAGGGGATAATCCTTCTGGTCTGTATTAGGATTCTCAAAGAGTCCCATCCTGAGTTTCATACGGAGAATACGGCGCACGGCATCATCAATACGCTCCATGCTTACGCGTCCTTCACGGACCGATTCAATCAGTAAATCGCAGAAGGAAAGATCGTAAGGTTCCATTGCCATATCAATTCCTGCATTGATAGCCATGCAGATAGCATCTTTCTTGTTGGCAGCTACCATTTCACGTTTCCATAGGTTGTCTATATCGGCCCAGTCAGTAACGAGCATTCCGTCCCATCCCGTTTCTTCCTTAAGCCATTGTGTAAGGTACTTGGCATTGATATGCATAGGAACCCCGTTTACGGATCCTGAATTAACCATTACAGAGGTAGCTCCAGCCTCTACGCATGCTTTGAATGGAGCAAAGTGCTTCTCGCGTAGTTCATATTCGGGCGTATAGCTGGGAGTTCGATCCTTTCCAGTACGGGCAATGCCATAGGCCATAAAGTGTTTAATGGAGGTACCTATATGATATTTGTCTATGTTTTTTTCTGTTCCTTGAAATCCTTCGACCATGCTTTTCCCCATGATAGCATTAACCAGACAATCCTCGCCAAAGTTCTCCCAAACACGTGGCCAGCGGGGATCGCGAGACAGGTCAACAGTGGGTGAATAGGTCCAGGGACAATTAGCAGCACGTGTCTCATATGCTGTTATTGTTGCTGCCTTGCGTGCAAGTTCGGGATTAAAGGAAGCGCCTAGGTTGATGTTTTGAGGGAACAAAGTACCACCAAGTGTGTAGGTAGTCCCGTGATTTTGGTCGAGGCCATACACACAAGGTATGCCACAATTACGAATGGAGTACTCGTTGATGGTACGAATAGTTTTCTGCCACCATTCTGGTGTCTGTGCAACCGGACCAGGAGAATTAAGAATAGAACCTACCTTATATTTCACGAGCGCGCGTTCCAATTTATCTTTGTCAAGAACAAAGTTTCCGTCCTCCCAATGCCCAAGTACATCTATGGCGAGTTCTGTCATTTGACCAACTTTTTCCTCGAGGGTCATTTTGTTAACATAAGTGTTTATGTCTTGCTCTGTGCGAATCTTTGCAGTTTTAGGGGCAGCAAAGAGTGTACAAGCTGCAAAAGCCAAACATGTTGTTAGAAATAGTTTCTTCATTTTGTCGTTTTTTTGTTTTTTCACCACAAAGATATTTTTAAGGTTAAAACATTAGGGTTTGAATATATGCAAAAAAGGTTTCAAAACTGTAAAATAATAGTCATGAAACCCTTTTTGATAGTTTTTATACCTTATTTTACTGATATTTCGAGGGCGAAACGCCAAAATATTTCTTAAATACGGTACTAAAGTACTTGGGATTGTCAAATCCTGTTAATGTTGCAGCATCTGTTACATTTCTTCCATTTCGTAGCATTGCTGCAGCACGTTCGAGACGTATTATTCTGATGAAGTCCTGAGGAGATTTTCCTGTGTATGATTTCAGTTTTACATAAAACAATGTTCGGCTCATAGCCATTTCTCTACACAGATTGTCTATGGTAAAATTTGACTCACTAAGATGCTCTAAGATAAGTCTGGTGGCTCTATCTACAAAGTCTCTGTCCTTTTCATTTCCTGTTTCTTGACCTTCCTGTGTCAGTTCTTTCTGAATGGCTGGTATATTACTTTCTGTTTGCAAATGTAAGATGGCCAGTCGCATGTATTTCTCATGCAGTTCATATACTCGCCATGCACCATAGAAGGCCAAAAGCAAAAGAAAAATGTATATGCACCACATCCACCAACTGTTCCACCATGGTCTGCAGATGGTTATTGCTAAGGAAAGATGATCTATAACAATACCATTGGTTCGGCTTACACATTGCAGCGTTAAAAGATGCTTACCAGATTCCATGCTGACAAAACGTATATACTGTTGAGCGGTGGGCTGGCTCCATTCTCCTTGG
Source organism: Bacteroidaceae bacterium (assembly GCA_024683455.1). Classification (GTDB taxonomy): domain Bacteria; phylum Bacteroidota; class Bacteroidia; order Bacteroidales; family Bacteroidaceae; genus Physcousia. The sequence continues at coordinate 22,738 of JAIKYE010000097.1, read as the reverse complement.
TCTATCCTATAACGGTAGGCTATGTCAAAATGATTGCGTGTATTTATGCTTTCAAAAAATAAATCAAACGTACGTTGATTATATGTGAGGCGCAGTTCTCTGTTGGTAAGCATATTGTGAACCTTTTGGTTAAAGCTCTCAATATCCGCTACTTTGCAGCTAACGCCTATAAGGCGTAATGTCGCAGCGTGGTTAATGGCTTGCACATTCTGGGGATGAATGACAACTGCACCAGTGGTGGAGCCGAAAACAATATCGCCACCCTGAATGTAATGAGCTGCACAGCGTACATACTCTCGGTCAAGACCATAACAATAATCTACTCCGATGGCGTTCTCTGGATTATTGGGAGATACATATGACAATCCCTCTTCTGTCGCTATCCATACACAACCATCATCCCCTCTTGCTAAACTGCTTACGTAGTTTGAGGGGAGCCCGTTTTGTTTGGTCAATTGTCTTGCTTGTTTCTTTTGCAGATGCCAGATATAAGTACCTCCTCCCTCGGTACCAATCCATAATTCATCACCGCAAATCAGAAGGTGGGTGATAAAGGTATTAACATCTGTGATGCCAGAAGGAGCATAATTGAGTTCCTCGACGTCTCCACTCTTAGGATGTACTATTTGCAATCCGAAGGCGGTGCCCACTGCTATCTGACCAGATGGAAGCTCCTTGATGGTTATCACGTTGCGAACGGGATAATGATGGCGATGCCCATTAGAATCAAACTGAAGCAAATCGCCATTAAGACTTCCTATCCACAGGTTTTTTTTTCGATCGAAGCAGAGGGCATAAACATGGTCGTCAGTTAGAAGTCCGTCTCTAGCTGTGTATAATTGACGTGAATTTCCGTTGGTGTCTATCTCATAGACGCCCTTGCCATAGGTGGCCACTAGAATCTTGTTGTCAGTTTGCTTGCAGAAATCCAGTACTACAGCTCCCTGTAGGCAGTGTATCCATGTACCTGTTTGTGTATTAAGGATGCTCACGCCATTGTCTGTGCCCATCATCAGGCACTTTGGCAAAGGGAGAACTGCATTTACATGGTTGTTTTGTAGGCTTTGTTGATTATTGGCGATATGAGTATATATGGTTGTTGTGTTTCCAGTGTAGCGGGCAATATCTATACCGCCAGAATAGGTGCCGACAAAGATGTTCTTCCAATTATCTACTAACAGGCCATAGACTCCATTGCCGTGCAGCACACCATGCTGCGACTCGTTGGCATCAAACAGGAGGTGAGGTTGGCCGATGCTATCACGCTTCATCTGATATACCCCCTGACCATCTATGCCGATGAGCATTGTTTCCTGATTGTAGGGACAAATTTGGCGGATGGGATTCTGCTGGGCTTTACCTTCAGAGGTGGAGACGATGTCATATCTGATTATCTGACCACACATGCTCATGGTTGCAATAATCAGCCCGTTTTGGTAACTGCCCAACCATAGTTTGCCCGTCTTTTCATCATAATATCCGCTTTCGACGTTATATGGAAGCAACTTATGACCTTGCTCGTCAAAGACACCCTCTCGGGCACAATAGAGGAGATGACCAGCCAAAGGAACAATCTTATTTACGAATACCCCCTTCAAAACTTGTGTTAAAGTTGTATCTCGCAATATGAATACTCCGTCGTACATGGCTAGATACAGCTTGTCTGCTGACGGATATATATCGTTTAATCCCTCGCGATTCAGCTTTTGGGGAAGTAGTGGAGTGAAGCGGTCTTGGATGGAGTCAAAGACAAAAATGTAACTGCGACTGTCGTATGCATAAAGATGCTGGGAGTCTGTCGCTAATTTGATGACGCGGGCTCCCAAGTGTGCATAAGGCATTCCTTGGTTAAGCGAATAATTCTTTACTGCCCATCCATTATATCTGGTTACACCAGTCTTGGATGCCCACCAAACTGCCTCCGAGGGTGTTTGGACAATGCTAAAGATGCGTTGGTTATCCAATCCCTCAGCCACTCCCAGATGCGAGAACGTAAAATCATTTATCTGCAAATCATTGATGCCAAAGGTGTTCTCTGCTAATGAGAGCAGAAACGCCAAAGACGCCAACTTCATTGCTTTATGGCGTAGTTTAAGGCCCATTCTCTCTGTACTTTGTTGTTAAAGAATCTTTTAACTGTTGGCACAAAGATACAGAATATTTGGGATATGAGAAAATATAGACTACAAAAAAATGATTCTGTGGCTATTCTCTTTGATTTTTAGTATGCTTGCTCATGCACGCCTTTTACAGCACGTCCACTGGGGTCATTCATATTTTTGAAAGCTTCATCCCATTCCAATGCAATGGCTGTTGAGCAAGCTACACTTGCTTCACTTGGAACGCTAAGAGCGGCAGAGTCGCTGGGGAAGTGTTCGGCAAAAATGCTGCGGTAAAAATATTCCTCCTTGTTCTTTGGCGGATTGATAGGGAAACGCTCAGCAGCATGTGCCATTTGCTCGTCAGTAACGGCTTCGGAAGTAATCTTTTTTAGGGTATCTATCCATGAATAACCCACGCCGTCGCTAAACTGCTCTTTCTGACGCCATGCAACCTCGGTGGGTAGCATATCGGCGAAGGCCTCACGTACAATTTTCTTTTCCATTGTTGTGCCAGGGCACATCTTTGCTTCAGGATTGGTACGCATGGCAATATCTAGAAACTCTTTGTCGAGAAATGGTACACGTCCCTCAACACCCCATGCACTCAGGCTCTTGTTGGCACGCAGGCAGTCATATAGATATAACTTTGAGAGTTTGCGTACTGTCTCCTCGTGAAAATCTTTTGCAGAGGGGGCTTTGTGGAAGTATAGATAGCCACCGAAAATCTCGTCGGCACCCTCGCCTGAGAGTACCATCTTGATGCCCATCGATTTGATAACACGAGCCAACAGATACATTGGCGTAGATGCACGAACTGTTGTTACATCGTAGGTCTCTATGAAGTAGATAACATCGCGTATAGCATCGAGACCTTCCTGAATCGTGTAGTTTATCTCGTGATGTACGGTACCTATATGATCGGCTACCATCTTAGCCTTAGCTAGGTCTGGCGCACCTTTCAGACCTACGGCAAAAGAGTGCAGACGAGGCCAGTAGGCACGGCTTTGTGAATTATCCTCAATACGATGCTCGCTGAACTTCTCGGCGATAGCAGAAATAACACTGGAATCCAATCCGCCTGAGAGTAAAACACCATAGGGAACATCTGACATCAATTGACGCTTCACAGCGGCCTCTAGGCCGTCGTGGATGGCTTCAACGCTGGCTGGATTGTTCTTTACAGCATCATATTGCATCCAGTCGCGCTTGTAATAGCGCTTCATGCCTGGATTGCCACTCCAATAGTAATGACCAGGCAGAAACGGTTCGTAGCGTTCGCATTGGCCTTCGAGAGCTTTCAGTTCTGAAGCTACATATACCTTGCCGTCTGAATCGTAGCCGATATAAAGTGGTATGACGCCTATGGGGTCGCGGGCAATCAGAAAAGCATCACGTTCCTCGTCGTATAGCGCAAATGCGAAGATACCGTTCAACTGTTCCAACATAGAACAAATCTGCTCGTGAGTGAATAAAATCCCCTCATCCACTGGAGAAGGGTTATGGGTTAGGTTGTTATACAATGCCAATATTACCTCACAATCGCTTCCTGTCAGGAACTCGTACTTTCCTGCATAACGTCTGCGTATCTCCTGATGGTTATATATCTCACCATTTACGGCAAGAACCTGCATTTTGTCAGGCGAATATAGAGGTTGTCCACCTGATTCTGGGTCAACAATGCTCAGTCGTTCGTGAGCTAGGATAGCGCTACCTCCACAATATATTCCACTCCAGTCGGGGCCACGGTGACGGATTTTCTGGCTCATCTTCAAGGTCTTGTTTCTCAGTTCTGAAGTTTGTTCTTTAATGTTTAAAATGGCTACGATTCCACACATGACGATATGTTTTTCAAAATTTATAAATTATTCTACTGTTACACTTTTTGCCAGATTACGAGGCCTGTCAACATCCTTTCCCTTGCAGACGGCGATGTGGTATGCTAAGAGTTGTAGGGGAATGCTGGCTATGAGAGGCTGAAAGCAATCCATTGTATCTGGGAGGGTGATGATATGGTCGGCAAACTTCTGAATCTGAGTGTCCCCTTCGGTAACAAGAGCAGTAACTCGTCCGCCGCGTGCACGCACCTCTTGTATATTACTGATGACCTTCTCGTAAAGACGGTCGCGAGTAGCGATGACAAAGACAGGCATCTCGCTGTCAATGAGGGCAATGGGTCCATGTTTCATCTCTGCAGCAGGGTAGCCCTCGGCATGTATGTAACTTATTTCTTTTAGTTTAAGGGCACCTTCCAATGCTACGGGATAGTTATACCCTCGGCCTAAATACAGGCAATTCTTGGCATAAGTAAAGATGGGAGCTAAACGTTCTATTTGTTCGTTGGTCTTTAGCGCCAACTCCATCTTTGCAGGAATCTGGGTTAGTTCCTTTACCATCTCCTTGTATTGGTCTCCATGAATGGTTCTGCGCTCATTGGCTATACACAGGGCCAGCATGGAGAGTACTGTTACTTGTCCTGTAAAGGCTTTTGTTGAGGCAACACCAATTTCTGGGCCTACATGGATATATACGCCCGTAGTGGTTTGGCGGGGGATGCTGGCTCCAATGGCATTACAGACACCGAAAACAAAGGCTCCTGCTTTGCGTGCCAGTTCAATTGCAGCTAAGGTATCTGCAGTCTCACCGCTCTGAGAAATGGCGATAACCACATCGTCGGGGTATATGACGGGATCGCGATAGCGAAATTCTGATGCATACTCTACCGATACAGGTATACGGCAAAGGCTTTCGAACAACTGCTTGCCTATAAGTCCCGCATGCCAACTGGTTCCGCAAGCAACAATAATGATGCGGCGTGCATTGACTAGTTTCTCCCTATAGTCAATAACGGCCGAGAGTGTGATGCGATCGGCGTCGACATTAATTCGACCGCGCATACAATCGCGCAGACAGCTAGGCTGCTCAAAGATTTCCTTGAGCATAAAATAGGGGTATCCGCCCTTCTCCAACTGACCAAGTGTAACATCAATTTGTTTAACGTTTGGTGTTTGTGTTTCGTTGTCCATATTCACCACCTTCAGTTCCTGGCCTAATTGTAAAACAGCGATGTCTCCATCGTTTAGATACACCACCTTGTCTGTATATTCGGCAATGGGACTGGCATCGGAAGCTAAGTAGAAAGCTTCATCATTACCTAAGCCTACTACAAGCGGAGAGCTCTGTCGAGCGCAGATAATGGTGTCAGGGTGTTCTCGGTCGAGGATGGCAATAGCGTAGGCACCTATCACCTGATGAAGAGCTACTTGGACAGCCTCCAAAAGCTCTATGCCGTTACTTTGCATAATATACTCCACCAATTGCACCAACACCTCGGAATCTGTAGCACTTCTGAATTGTATTCCTCTGCTTACCAACTTCTCTTTTAGCGTGATATAGTTTTCTATAATGCCGTTGTGGATGAGTGCCAAACGACCTGATGCAGAGAAGTGAGGGTGAGCATTTGTACTATTTGGCTCTCCATGGGTGGCCCATCGGGTATGTGCAATACCTGCACAACCCGTGGTGTCCTTTTCTTCACAGAAAGCTTTTAAATCGCTTACTTTACCTTTAGCTTTGTAAACATTAAGTCCGCCACTTTCGCTAATCATAGCCACTCCGGCGCTGTCATAGCCTCGGTATTCCAATCGTTCTAATCCCTTAATTAGGATAGGGTAGGCGTGTTTAGTGCCAATATAGCCAACTATTCCGCACATGGTAGTAATGGATTATGGATAATAAATATCAATAGGTTAATTATAGATATGATAGATATAGGTAGTTCGTCTGAGCCGGATATTCTGCGGCCATGGTATCTATTTGGTTCACGAAGGGCTTGATGCCAAGTTCCTTACGCCACTTGCGTATGATAAGGCCCGCTTTTTCCATGTTCATATCACATTCGCCAAGACCGATGGCGCGTGCAATTTGGAAGTCAGAGAAACCGTAGATCTTAGCCTCGTGCAGCAGCGTTGCAAACTCTGGCTCCTCCAAGAATTCTAGGAGTTCTGTATATTCGGCACTTTCTGAGTATTCAGATAACCACTTGTAATCCTTCAGTCGCTCATTTATATTGATAATGTGTTTTAACTTCTGCAAGAACCAACGATCTATCTTTGTCATCTGATGAATTTGTTCCACGGTATAGCCCATCATCATGGCTTTCGCAATAACAAAGATACGAGTGTCTGTAGCATGCTTAAGAGCATCGGGGACATCGGTTACATGCTGTGCCTTGTTATCTACAAATCCGTGCATGCCCTGTCCAATCATGCGCAGACCTTTCTGAATGGACTCCTCAAAAGTACGACCAATAGCCATTACCTCTCCTACACTCTTCATGCTGGAGCCTAACTCGTGGTTTACGCCGTGGAACTTAGAGAGGTCCCAGCGAGGAATCTTACATACAACGTAGTCGAGAGCAGGCTCAAAGAATGCACTGGTGGTCTTGGTTACAGAGTTCTTCAGTTCAAAGAGGCCGTAACCCAATCCCAACTTGGCAGCTACAAAGGCTAGGGGGTAACCTGTTGCCTTTGAGGCCAAAGCAGAAGAACGTGAGAGACGAGCATTTACCTCAATAACACGATAATCCTCGGAATAAGGATCAAAGGCATACTGAACGTTGCACTCGCCCACAATACCGATGTGACGAATAATCTTTATAGCTAGTTCACGCAACTTATGATATTCGCTGTTGCTCAGCGTCTGACTGGGAGCAACAACAATACTCTCACCTGTATGGATGCCCAGAGGGTCAAAGTTCTCCATGTTGCAGACCGTGATGCAGTTGTCGTAACGGTCGCGTACTACCTCATATTCTATTTCCTTCCAACCCTTTAGGGATTTCTCAACCAATACCTGAGGTGAGAATGAGAAAGCTTCTTCTGCCTGTGTCTCCAATTCTTCGTCGTTTTCGCAGAAGCCTGAGCCTAAACCGCCAAGAGCGTATGCTGCACGAAGAATCACAGGGTAGCCCAGTTCGGCTGCAGCCTTGCGTACCTCTTCTTTTGTGTTACATGCCTGACTCTTGATGGTCTTTACACCAATCTCATCCAGTTTCTTTACGAACAAATCGCGGTCTTCGGTATCGATGATGGCCTGTACGGGTGTACCTAAAACTTTTACGCCGTATTTCTCCAGAACACCTTTTTGATAAAGCTCCACACCGCAGTTCAAGGCTGTCTGACCACCGAATGAAAGCAGTATGCCGTCAGGACGTTCTTTCTCGATGACACGCTCCACGAATTCTGGTGTCACAGGTTGGAAATAAACGGTATCAGCTACACCTTCCGAAGTTTGCACGGTAGCAATGTTAGGGTTGATAAGTACAGACTTCACACCTTCTTCTTTAAGTGCTTTAAGTGCCTGTGCACCGCTGTAGTCAAATTCGCCAGCCTGGCCAATCTTCAAAGCGCCGGAACCGAGAAGGAGAACTTTCTCTGGTCGTTTTGTTGTTTGGCTGTTTTGTTGTTTAGCTAAGTCCGTTTCTTTTTTTAAACGGCTAAACGAGCAATCTCCCCAACCGTCAAGCGACTTGATAAACTCATCAAACATCCACTCTGTATCTGTTGGACCAGAGCATGCTTCTGGGTGGAACTGAGCAGAGAACCAAGGGTTGGTCTTGTGACGAATACCTTCGTTAGAGCCGTCGTTCATGTTCACAAATAATGCTTCCCAATCAGCAGGAAGGGTTGTGGCATCTACGGCATAGCCATGATTCTGGCTTGTTATGTAGCATTTAGTTGTACCTACCTGTTGCACGGGTTGGTTGTGGCTACGGTGGCCATATTTCAACTTATATGTCTTAGCACCTGCGGCACGAGCCAGCAACTGATTGCCTAAGCAGATACCCATTAGAGGCTTAACTTCTTTATTATTCAAGAAAGTACGGATGTGCTCTACTGTCTTGCTGCACTGTTCTGGGTCGCCAGGGCCATTGGCCAGAAACAGACCATCGAACTCCAATTGATTGAAGTCGTAGTCCCAAGGTACACGAATGACCTCTACACCACGTTTAATAAGGCAACGGATGATATTAGCCTTTACGCCGCAATCCACTAACACTACACGTTTGCCGGCACCTTTATTATAAGTTACGACATCCTTGCAACTTACCTTTTCCACCCAGTTGATGGAGCCGTAGTCTTCTTGACAATGTTCTATGTTCAAAGTTGATTGCTCAATGACAATTTGTCCCCTCATCACTCCATGCTCACGCAACAGTTTGGTGAGTCTTCTGGTATCTATACCTGATATGGCAGGAATACCCTCGCGCTTCAGCCAACTGCTGAGTGATTCTTTGGCATTCCAATGTGAATATTGTTCGCTGTAGTCTGCAACGATGAGGCCTTTGGGATGGATTCGATCGCTTTCCATGAACAGGGGAAGACCATCTTCACCTATTCCTGTATCAGGTACGCCATAGTTGCCTACCAGTGGAAAGGTTGTCACCAGAATCTGTCCTGCGTAGCTTGGGTCGGTAAGGCTTTCGGGGTAGCCCATCATGGCTGTATTGAAAACCACCTCGCCTACTGTGTCTGTTTCGGCACCAAATGACCATCCGCAGAATACTGTTCCGTCATCCAATATCAGTTTCGCTTCTCTCTTCATATCTTATACTAATCTCTTTAATTTCTGTTCAACATAATTAACGAATGCCTCATTTACCAACTTGTTACCACCTGGGGTGGGGTATTGACCGGTGAAGTACCAGTCGCCCTGATGGTCGGGACAAGCAGCATGTAGGCCTTCTATTGTTTGGAAAACAAATTCCACGGGAGCCTTCATGCCCACAGGACGAAGCATTTCTGCCATTTTTCGATTGATGTCATCTACTGTAAAAGGCTTGTACAAGGCGCATACACAGTTGCGCTGTTCACTCTTGGGTTTTTGAAGCTCAGCCCTGCAGGCCTCGTAGGTACGATGTACGATATCCCATAAACCGCGTTCCTGTAAAAGGGCAATAGTGGCACGGAAAGCACAGAACTCCTCCAGACGTGCCATGTCTATACCATAATAGTCTGGGTATCTGATTTGTGGTGAACTGCTGACCATCACAATCTTCTTTGGGTGCAGACGGTCCAGAATCTTGAATATACTTTCGCGGAGTGTTGTACCGCGTACGATACTGTCGTCAATAATAACCAAGTTGTCTTCGTTGGCTTTCAGTGAACCGTAAGTTATGTCATAAACGTGTGAAGCTAAGTCGTTGCGTGAGCCTGCTTCTGTAATAAAAGTACGTAGCTTGATGTCCTTCCATGCAACTTTCTCGCTGCGAACGTTCAGCCCTTTGCTACGCAGTCCTTCCACCATACCATAGAAAGCCACCTCGGCTGTGTTGGGAATGAAGGAGAATACGCTATGGTCTGTGTCACCGTCGACAGCTTTCAGGATAGGTTCTGTAAGTTGCTGTCCCAGTTGTTTGCGTTCGTGGTAGATGTCGCGGTCGGAACCGCGGCTGAAATATATTCTCTCGAATGAACATCTTTTCTGCTGTTTGGCTTCCAATATGGTTTCCAAGCAGGAGGTCCCATCCTTATGGATAATCAGCGCTTTACCGGCTGGCAGTTCTTTAACATCCTCAACTTGCAAGTCAAAGGTTGTTTGGAGTACTGCACGCTCGCTGGCAACAGCAATTACCTCATCGTCTTTGTAGAAGAATGCTGGACGGATGCCCCAAGGGTCGCGCATTGCGAACATCTCGCCGGAACCTGTCATGCCACACATTACGTAACCACCGTCGTAATCGGCCATTGTAGTACGTAATACATTGGCCATCTGAACGTTGTTGTCGATATAACGTGTGATATCTGTGTTCTCCAATTCTTTTTCCTTGGCCTCCATGTAGCAGCGTTCAACCTCTCGATCCAGACGGTGCCCCATCAGTTCCAATGTGATGTACGAGTCGCTGTAGATACGTGGAGACTGCCCCTGCTTTACAATCTTGTCGAATATCTCATCGATGTTGGTCATGTTGAAGTTGCCGCACAGGCATAGGTTTTTGGCTCGCCAGTTGTTACGACGGAGGAAGGGGTGTACATATTGCAGTCCGCTCTTTCCTGTAGTAGAATAGCGTAGGTGCCCCATATAGAGTTGAGCTTCTGTCCATTCGGGCGTCATTCGATCGAAAATCTCCGTGATGGCATCTTTTCCAAGTGCCTTCTCGCGGAACATATATTCTGTTCCTACGGCTGCATTCATATTTACGCATGCAATACCAGCGCCCTCTTGTCCGCGGTTGTGCTGCTTCTCCATCATCAGATAGAGTTTGTTCAGACCATACGATTGTGTGCCGTATTTCTGATTATAATAGCTTTGCGGTTTCAGCAGGCGAACCAATGCCACACCGCACTCATGCTTCAGTTGTTCCATTGTTAAAATGTCTCGGATTATTCTGGTCGCTCAGAATACTTTGATTATTTTGAACAGGTTTTTATAAAGTCCATAAACAAGGGGTGTGGATGCAGCACCGTTGATGAGTATTCCGGATGGAACTGTGCTCCAATGTACCACTTCTTTTCAGGAATCTCCACGATCTCCACCAAGTCTGCAGCGGGGTTGATGCCCACGCACTTCATGCCTGCAGCCTCGTACTCTTTCTTGTATTTGTTGTTGAATTCGTAACGATGGCGGTGGCGTTCCTTTATTGAACATTGAACATTATATGCTTCCCAAGCCCGGCTGCCCTCAACAAGTTCACACTCGTATGCGCCTAAACGCATGGTACCACCCATCTGGGTAATGTTCTTCTGTTCCTCCATTATGTCTATGACGTTGTGGGGCGTGTCGGGATTCATCTCCGCGCTATTGGCATCTTTGTAACCAAGGACGTTGCGCGCAAACTCTATGACCATCATTTGCATACCCAGACAGATGCCGAAGGTTGGTATGTCATGTGTTCTGGTATATTCTGCTGCGATGATCTTACCCTCTATACCACGCTGGCCAAATCCGGGGCATACTACAATGCCTGCAATATCCTTCAGTTTTTCTGCAACGTTCTCGGATGTTATCTCTTCGCTATTGATAAAATGAATCTTTGCCTTTACATCGTTGTAGATACCGGCTAGATTCAAACTTTCGCGGATGCTCTTGTAGGCGTCTTGCAGGTCGTATTTACCTACCAGACCGATGTGTATCTCGCGCTTGGCGTTGCGTTGTTTCTCTAGGAAGTTGTTCCATGGCTTCATGGCAGGTGTTTCTCCTACTGGAATGCCAATCTTGCGCAGTATGGCAGCATCCAGTCCTTGGTGCTGCATGCTCACGGGCACCTCGTATATGCTGGGCATATCTTCGCTTTGTACTACGCACTCTAAATCGACATTACAAAAAGAAGCCACCTTGAGACGCATAGAGTCGTCGAGGTGGCGTTCCGTCCTGAGGACAAGAATATCGGGCTGGATGCCCATGCCTTGCAACTCCTTTACCGAATGTTGCGTGGGTTTTGTTTTAAGCTCGTCGGCCGCTTTCAAATAGGGGACGTATGTTAAGTGAACACAAACGGCATTTCTGCCCAGCTGCCATCTTAACTGACGGATAGCCTCCATGAATGGTGCACTCTCAATATCACCAATGGTACCACCTACTTCAGTGATGACAAAGTCCAAATCTTCGCCCTTTTCGTCTTCGCGAAGCATACGACGTTTAATTTCATCTGTGATATGAGGCACTACCTGAATGGTCTTACCCAAGTAGTCGCCGCGACGTTCACGGTCGATTACCGTTTTATATATACGACCTGTGGTGATGCTGTTGTGACGTGTAGTGTGGATACCAGTAAAGCGCTCGTAGTGACCTAAGTCCAAGTCGGTTTCCATACCATCCTCTGTTACATAGCATTCACCATGTTCGTAGGGGTTCAGGGTTCCTGGGTCGATGTTGATGTAAGGGTCAAACTTCTGAATGGTAACCTTGTAGCCTCTGGCCTGTAACAACTTACCTATACTCGCCGAGATGATACCTTTTCCCAGCGAAGAAACCACACCGCCTGTAACAAAAATGTATTTTGTATTCATTCTCTCCGTGTGTTTGTTAACTTTTTGCATAATTTTGCTGCAAAGGTATAGCTTTTTGTTTATATAGCCAAAGGAATCGGAGCAAAAAGATAATAAATATTCGTTTAATAGACATATTTAACACATTTTGCGTTGGAGATGGCGAAAATGAAGGCAAAATAGTGTTGTATAATATATAATGGTAAAAAAGGCGGATTCCTCCAAAGAACCCGCCCTTTCGGTCAAAGAATTATAGGCTAAACCCTAATCCACATAGCAAATAGACCTTACCGCTGTCAGGGTTGGCGTTGAGGCCAACGAAAATGGGGAGGTGGTACTTCTGCTTAATCAGGAAGTCCTTGGTAGCTTTCAGTCCTACGTTGGTACATGCAAAGCTGGTGTTGCCGTATGTCGTAGTGGCCCAGGGAGAAAGACCGACGGAACCTTCCCAGTCAAGTTTGGCCAGACGGAAGGGGGCTTTCAGTTCGAAGTAGCTGCTGTAGGCACGCTCCAGGCTGTTGTTGAGACCGTCGTCTCCGGCAAAGTTGGTGTACCATGTTGCGGAGAGAAAGCCGAAGTCGTAGCCTATGTAGCCCTCCCAGATGTGTGTGGTCTTACCGCTTTTGTACTGGAAGTAGCTTCCCTCGCCGAACCAGTAGTCTGTCAGACCTAAGGTGAGGCCTTTGTGGGTGTAGCTTAGGGTGAAGTCCAATTCCTTGGTGTCCTCGGCGCGTGTGATACCTACGCTTCCCCAGGCTGTCAGGCTAAGGCCTTTCCATTCTACGCCTAATGTAGGCTGTAGGCTGGTGTTTCCCAAATCTTGTCCACGCCAGATGTATTGGTTGACGAGATCTATGCCGAGAGTTGTAGTAACTGAGCCTGACTCCTGCCCCTCTTTAGCAGGGGCGGAAGTTGTTTCTTGGGCAGAAATGGGTGTGGATATGGATAATATTGTTGTTAGCCCTATGGCGATATAGCCTGTTCTGAATATATTTTTCATAAGATTGTGTTTTTTAAATGATTATTTTATGTGTGTTTTCTTAGTGGATTGGAGGGGGGTATTAGTTGTAGCAGGTTTCTCCGTGCTCGTAGATGTCCAGGCCTTCGTCCTCGATGCGGGCGGGAACGCGTAGACCGTGAAGCTTCTTTATGCTGTAGAAGAGGGTGATACCGCAGGCTGCGGCCCAGAGGTCAATAACGAGGATGCCAAATGCCTCGGCTCCGAAGAAACCCCATCCGTTTCCGTACAGGGCGCCTTCGCTTACGGAGAGCAAACCTGTCATCAGGGTGCCTAAGATTCCGCATACGCCATGAACAGAGCTGGCGCCGACGGGGTCGTCGATGTGTAGGCGGTGGTCGATGAACTCGATGGCGAAGACAAGGGCTGTTCCGCAAACCAAGCCAATGACAACGGCACCAACGGGAGATACTACGTCACAACCTGCTGTAATGCCAACTAGGCCGGCCAGTACGCCGTTCAGGGTTAATGAGAATGAGGGCTTCTTGTACTTGAGCCATGTAAGGAACATGGTTGCTACGCCGCCGGCTGCTGCTGCCAAATTGGTGGTCAGGAACACGTGGCTGATGGCGATGCGGTTCACTTCGCCGCTGGCAGCCAACTGTGAGCCTGGGTTGAAGCCGAACCATCCCATCCATAGGATGAATACGCCCAGTGCAGCTAATGTTAGTGAATGACCAGGGATAGCGCGGCTCTTGCCGTCTTTTCCGTACTTTCCGCGACGGGCTCCAAGGGCTATGGCTCCGATCAGAGCTAGTACGCCGCCTACGCTGTGTACAATAGCGGAACCTGCGAAGTCGTGAAAGGTGGCGCCGAAGGTTTGCATCATGAAGCTGTTGGCGGCGTCGTTGCAAAGCCATCCGCCGCCCCATGTCCAGTGGCCTTCAATGGGGTAAATGACCAGCGAGATAATGGCGCTATAAATAACGTACATGGAGAATTTTGTACGCTCGGCCATTGCGCCGCTTACGATGGTGGCTGCTGTGGCGCAGAATACGGTCTCGAAAATGAGGAAGCCTTCGACGGGCAGTTCGCCGCTGTAAAAGCTTAAGTCACCCCAGTTGGGTAAACCGATGAAACCTCCCAGTGTGTCTGCTCCAAACATGATGCCGAAGCCTACGAACCAAAAAAGCAGAGATCCGAACATGAAGTCGACAAAGTTCTTAAACAGGATGTTGGCGGTGTTTTTGCTTCGTGTGAATCCCGCTTCGCACAAGGCGAATCCTGGTTGCATGAAGAAAACCAACATGGCGGCCAATAACATCCATACTGTATCTAATGAAAGTGCTAAACTATCCATAATGTAGCCCCTCTCTTGTCCCTCCTTCGGGAGGGAAGACCATTATAGGGGCATGGGTCTTTTGTTTGTTATTCCTTATATATCTCCTCGTCCAAAAGTGGAAGGCTGGGAGAGGACTTTATTTCTTGTCTCTTAATACTGTATCACCATGTTCGCCGGTGCGTATGCTCCAGGTGTCAATCATGTCGCTCACAAAGATGCGGCCGTCGCCTACCTCGCCTGTATGGGCAGTCTGGGTAATGACCTTGATGGTAGGCTCTACGAACTGGTCGCGGCACACGATGGTGATAGCTACGCGCTCAATAACGTCGGTAGAGTACTGTACGCCGCGGTAGATGCGTTCCTGTCGGCTCTGGCCGATGCCGTGTACGTCGTGGTACTCAAACCAGTCGATGTCTGAACTGAGTAAAGCTTCCTTTACATCCTCAAACTTTGTTTTGCGGATAATTGCTTCAATCTTTTTCATTCCTTAATACCTTAAATTAATTAAATGAGCGTCCTTGTGTGTCACATTGCAATGTTTTCGATGCAAAGGTATTGCAAAATGTCAACACAAACAAAATATTTATTACAAAAAGATACGTCAATATGCTAGTAATTGATATAAGTCAATAAAATTACCACGATTCTCTCCTTTTTGCCGTAAAAACATGTGCTAATCTTACGAAAAGTAATATCTTTGCATCGGATAAAGACAAAATGTCACAAACATTATACGGAATAAACGCAAAATGAAAGGGAAAGTTCACTTCGCAAAAATGCACGGAGCCGGTAATGATTACATTTACGTGGATACTTCATTATATAATATAGGTAATCCTGCTTCTGCAGCCCGTGCGTGGAGCGATCGTCATAAAGGAATAGGTTCGGACGGTCTGGTACTGATAGGGCGTTCTAAAATGCCTGAAGCGGATTTTACCATGCGTATCTTTAATGCAGACGGCTCCGAAGCTATGATGTGTGGCAATGCCAGTAGATGTGTAGGCAAATACGTGTATGAGCGTGGGCAGACGGATAAAACGGAAATCAGGCTGCTGACGCTTTCGGGAGTAAAAATCCTAAAGCTACACACAAACAACGGTATTGTAGAAAGTGTAACGGTAGATATGGGAGAACCTGTCTTTGATAATCCCGACCAGTTTATTTCTGGTGCCAAAAAACTCCCAATGGGTACCTTTGTGAGTATGGGTAACCCGCATTATGTAATCTTTACGGATTTTGTTGATGACGTAGAGACTTTGGGAAAGAAATTAGAAAACCACCCCGCGTTTCCTGAGCGTGCAAATATCGAGTTTGCCGCGATGCGTCCTGACGGCATTCGTGTTCGCGTTTGGGAACGCGGAAGTGGTATCACTATGGCTTGTGGTACGGGTGCATGTGCTACGGCTGTGGCTGCTTCCGTAATAGGACGTGCAGGACGTAAGAGCCGTATCATTATGGATGGAGGCGAGTTGGAAATTGAATGGCGTGAGGAGGATAATCACGTGTATATGACGGGGCCTGCGGAATTTGTTTTCGAGGGAGAGATTGAGAGTGAAAAGTGAATAATTTTATGATAAACGAAAACTATAAGAAACTTTCTGGAGCCTACCTGTTTTCCGAGATTGCACGGAAGGTGAAGGCTTATAAGGCAGAGGCGCCGGAAGCTGAGATTATCAGTTTGGGTATTGGCGATGTTACACAACCGCTTTGCCCTGCTGTAGTAAAGGCCTTGCATAAGGCGGCCGACGAGATGGCTTGCAGCGCCACATTCCGTGGTTACGGTCCTGAACGTGGCTACGATTTTCTGCGTGAGGCTATTGTTGCTAATGATTTTCAGGCTCGTGGTATCGAGATGGATGCCGATGAGATTTTTGTCAGCGATGGCGCCAAGAGCGATACAGGCAACTTTCAGGAGTTGCTGAGCGCGAATGTCCGTATTGCCGTGACTGACCCTGTATATCCCGTGTATGTGGATTCTAACGTGATGGCTGGTCGTGAGATAGTCTATCTTCCCTGTACGGCGGAGAACGGTTTTGCACCCGAGCTGCCTGCGGAACACGTAGATGTCATCTACCTCTGCTATCCCAATAATCCCACAGGCACAACTCTTAATAGGGAGCAACTGAAAAAGTGGGTGGATTATGCGCTCAGAGAGAACGCGCTCATTTTCTATGATGCTGCTTACGAGGCATATATCCAAAGCTCTGATGTTCCTCACAGTATTTATGAGATTCCCGGAGCTAAAGAGTGTGCTGTAGAGTTTCACAGCTATTCCAAGACAGCAGGTTTTACAGGTATCCGTTGTGGCTATACTGTGGTGCCCAAAAGTGTGAAATGTGAAAAATCAGGATCGTCTGAAACAATCTCCTTGAATGCGATGTGGAATCGTCGCCAGTCGACGAAGTTCAATGGTACCAGCTACCTCAGCCAACGTGCTGCAGAGGCTATTTATACACCCGAAGGAAAAGTACAGATTCAGACTACCATCAGCTACTATATGGAGAACGCCCGACTGATGCGCGAAGCGCTGGCAGGCATGGGCTTCACTATTTATGGTGGTGTGGATGCGCCTTACCTATGGGTGAGAGTGCCGGAGGGAACTACCTCATGGGGTTTCTTTGATGAAATGCTGCATAAAGCGAATGTGGTCTGCACTCCTGGCGTAGGTTTCGGTCCTGCGGGAGAAGGTTATGTAAGACTGACAGCCTTCGGAACACGTGAGGCAACGATGGAAGCACTCCATCGGATTAAAAACAACTTGAAAAAATGAAAATTCTCAATATATGAATCAAAAAGGATTATATCAAGAAGCTTATGAGCATGATGCTTGCGGCGTGGGTATGGTGGTAAACATCCACGGCGGTAAGAGTCATGAACTGGTGGATAATGCACTAAAAGTGTTGGAGAACATGGAGCACCGTGGTGCAGAGACACGTGATAAAACGGGCGATGGTGCCGGTATCATGGTGCAGATTCCACACGAGTTTATTCTGTTGCAGGGTATCCCAGTTCCTGAGAAAGGACGTTACGGTACGGGTCTTGTCTTTCTTCCCAAGGACGAGAAGGCACAACAGGAGATACTTGCTATAATGATCGAGGAAATTGAACGCGAGGGTTTGCAGTTGATGCACATGCGTTCTGTTCCCACATGCCCCGAAGTATTGGGAGCTGCAGCCCGCGAGGTAGAGCCTGAAATCAAGCAGGTGTTTATAACAAGCCTCACCCCCAACCCCTCTCCCGTGGGCGAGGGGAACAACTTTCACCAAAACGAGGATATTGCATTCAGCCACAAGCTATATAGAATAAGAAAAAAGATTGAGAATAGAGTAGCTGCTTTGGCTAATTCTCCCCTCGCCCACGGGAGAGGGGAGGGAGGAGAGGCTTATGAGGACTTCTATATCTGCTCACTTTCCAACAAGAACATTATATATAAAGGTATGCTGACGAGTGGTCAGCTCAGACGCTATTTCACAGACCTCTCCAATCCATACTTTACCAGCGGATTGGCCTTGGTACATTCACGTTTCTCTACCAACACCTTCCCCAAGTGGAAGTTGGCACAGCCCTTCCGTCTTTTGGCTCATAACGGCGAGATTAACACCATTCGTGGCAACCGCGGTTGGATGAAGGCTCGCGAGAGTGTATTGAGCAGCAAGGCGTTAGGAGACATCAAGGATCTCCGCCCCATTGTACAGGAAGGCATGAGCGACTCTGCCAGCCTCGACAACGTATTCGAGTTCCTGATGATGAGCGGACTCTCATTACCTCAGGCTATGGCCATCTTGGTGCCCGAGAGCTTCAACGATAAGAATCCTATCTCTGAGGACCTGAAGGCATTCTACGAATACCATTCTATTCTGATGGAGCCATGGGACGGTCCTGCCGCTCTTCTGTTCTCAGACGGCCGCTATGCCGGTGGTATGCTGGACAGAAACGGTCTTCGCCCCAGTCGTTATACTATCACCAAGGGTGGTATGATTGTGGTAGCCTCCGAGGTTGGTGTGATGGACTTCGAACCAAGTGATGTAGTCAGCAAGGGACGTTTACAGCCTGGTAAGATTCTGCTCATCGACACCCAGGAAGGCAAGATATACTACGATGGAGAGATTAAGGAACAACTGGCCAAGGCTCATCCTTATCGCGAATGGCTGAGCACAAACCGAATCCAGTTGGAGAAACTGAAGAGTGGTCGTCACGTAGAGAATTCCGTAGAGAACTTCGAGCGCAAACTGATTACCTTCGGCTTCGGTCAGGAGGATATAGATAAGACCGTAATCCCCATGGCTACGGCTGGTCAGGAGCCTGTGGCTGCAATGGGTAACGACACTCCGTTGGCTGTTATTAGCGACCGCCCGCAGATATTCTTCAACTATTTCCGTCAGCAGTTTGCACAGGTTACGAACCCTGCCATCGACCCTATCCGAGAGGAGCTGGTGATGAGTCTGACGGAATACATCGGAGCTGTAGGAACCAATATCCTGACACCCGATGCCTCGAACTGCAAGATGGTTCGTCTGCCACAGCCCGTGCTGACGAATACACAATTGGATATATTATGCAATATCCGCTATAAGGGTTTCAATACGAAGAAACTGCCCATGCTGTTCGACATAAAGAAGGGCGAGAGCGGTCTTCGTCAGGCTATCGACGACCTTTGCAAAGAGGCAGAAGCCAGTGTGGACGAGGGTGTAAACTACATCATCCTTTCTGATAGAGACATCGACGGCAAACACGCAGCCATCCCCTCTTTGTTGGCCGTAAGTGCCGTTCACCATTACCTTATTGGTGTGGGCAAGCGCGTACAGACTGCCCTGATTGTAGAGAGCGGCGAGATTCGCGAGGTTATGCATGCTGCTCTGCTCTTGGGCTATGGTGCCAGCGCTATCTGTCCTTATATGACCTTTGCCGTATTGGATGATCTGGTAAAGAAACACAAGATTCAGGAGGATTACGCAACTGCCGAGGCTCATTATATCAAGGCCGTGGATAAGGGCTTGAAGAAGATTATGAGCAAGATGGGTATTTCTACCATCCGTAGCTATCGCGGCGCCAAGATATTCGAGAGTATAGGTCTTTCAGAAGACTTGCTGAAGCGCTACTTCGGTACAGAGGTGAGCACCATTGGCGGTATCGGTCTGAAAGAGATTGCCCGCGATGCTGTTCGCCTGCACGATGAGGCTTTCAAGCCTGCCGAAATCAACGAGTTCCTTCCCAACAACGGCCAGTTTGCTTGGCGTAAGGACGGTATCAAGCATGCATGGAACCCCGAGACGATTGCCAACCTGCAGTTGGCCACCCGTTTGGGCAGCTACAAGAAGTATAAGGAATGGGAGAAGATGGTGGACGAGAAGGAGTCACCTATCTTCATTCGCGACTTCTTCGGCTTCAAGAAGGCCGCCAAGCCTACGCCTCTGGATGAGGTAGAGCCCGTGGAGAGCATCGTTAAGCACTTTGTTACAGGTGCTATGAGCTTTGGCGCCTTGAGTATCGAGGCTCATGAGGCTTTGGCTCTGGCGATGAACAAGTTGGGCACACGAAGCAATACCGGTGAGGGTGGTGAGGATAATGCCCGCTACCATTCTGATGTGGATGGCATTTCTCTCTCCAGCAAGACCAAGCAGATTGCCAGCGGACGTTTCGGCGTCACAGCTGAATACCTGGTGAATGCCGAGGAAATACAGATTAAGGTGGCTCAGGGTGCCAAGCCCGGTGAGGGCGGACAGTTGCCCGGCTTCAAGGTGAATGAGATTATCGCCAAGACGCGTAACGCCATTCCCGGCATCTCCTTGATTTCACCTCCACCTCATCACGATATCTATTCTATCGAGGATTTGGCACAGCTTATCTTCGACCTCAAGAATATTAACCCCACGGCAGCCGTAAGCGTCAAGTTGGTAGCCGAGAGTGGCGTAGGAACTATTGCTGCGGGTGTAGCGAAGGCCAAGGCCGACCTGATTGTCATTTCAGGTGCCGAGGGTGGTACAGGTGCCAGCCCTGCCAGCAGCATGCGCTTTGCCGGTATCTCGCCTGAGATTGGTCTTGCTGAGACACAGCAGACGCTGGTGATGAACGGTCTGCGTAATCAGGTTCGCCTGCAGACCGACGGTCAGCTGAAGACTGCCAAGGATGTAATTGTCATGGCCATGCTGGGAGCCGATGAGTTCTCGTTTGGTACATTGCCTCTGATAGTACTGGGCTGTGTGATGATGCGTAAGTGTAATACCAACACCTGCCCCGTGGGTGTGGCTACGCAGGACGAACGTCTTCGTGCCCGCTTCATGGGACGTGCCGAATACGTGGTGAACTTCTTCACCTTCCTGGCTGAGCAGGTTCGCGAATACCTTTCTGAGATAGGTGTTCACAGCCTGAAGGAGATTATTGGCCACACAGAGCTGATAGAGGTTGCTGTGCCTAATGGTTCTGCCGACGAGAAATGGAAGACCATCGATTTCGCCCGCCTGTTGCACAAGCCAGAGACAGAGAAGGCTCTCTATTGGGATCGCGGTCAGTTTACCAAGGTCACAGGCGTGAAGGATGAGGAAATTATTGCTGCCGCACAGAAGGCTATCGATAATCAGGAGGAAGTCACTCTGGACTTCGCCATCAAGAATACCGACCGTGCCGCTTGTACCATGCTCTCAGGAGTGATCGCCAAGAAATACGGCGAGGCAGGTCTGCCCGATGCTACTGTCAATATCAAGTTCAAGGGCTCTGCTGGTCAGTCGTTCGGTGCATTTGCCGTGAAGGGTCTGGATATCCGTCTCGAGGGCGAGACCAACGACTACTTCGGGAAGGGTCTTTCCGGCGGTCGCATCAGCATACTGCCTCCTGCACGCAGAAGTGCCGATTTCCGTGCCGAGGACAACATTATAGCCGGTAATACGGGACTCTACGGAGCCACCAGTGGTGAGCTGTATGTCAACGGTCGGGTAGGCGAGCGCTTTGCCGTTCGTAACTCAGGTGCTATTGCCGTAGTGGAAGGCGCTGGAGACCATTGCTGCGAGTACATGACGGGTGGTCGTGTGGTAGTCTTGGGTAAGACAGGACGTAACTTCGCCGCAGGTATGAGCGGTGGTGTGGCTTACGTTTACGACCCCGACCATACATTCGACTACTTCTGTAATATGGATATGGTGGAAATCAATCTCGTGGAGGAAGCTTCGCACCGTAAGGAGCTGCTGGAGCTTATCCGTCAGCACTACCTGCATACTGGTTCAGCCTTGGCAGGCCGCATGCTGGACGACTGGAACCGCCATGTAGAGGACTTCATTCAGGTTGTTCCCATCGAGTACAAGCGTGTCCTTCAGGAAGAGCAAATGGCTCGTCTGCATGAGAAAATCGCAGATATCCAGCGTGATTATTAACTTTCAACTCTCAACTTTCAACTTTCAACTAGAATAATGGGAAATCCAAAAGCATTTCTGACGGTGCCTCGCAAGGAGGCAGGATATAGACCTGTTCACGACCGCATTCATGACTTTGGCGAGGTAGAACAGACATTAAATACAAAAGACAGACAGGAGCAGGCCAGTCGCTGTATGGATTGTGGCGTGCCCTTCTGCCACTGGGCTTGTCCGCTGGGCAATAAAGACCCCGAATGGAACGACGCCCTGTATCACGGCGAGTGGGAAACAGCCTACAAGCTGCTGAAGAAGACCAATCCTTTTCCCGAGTTTACGGGCCGCATCTGCCCTGCACTTTGCGAGAAGGCATGTGTATTGTATCATACCACAGGCGAGGCCGTTACCAACCGCGAGAACGAGGCTGCCATCGCCGAGCGTGCCTTCCTGGAGGGCTACGTGACCATCGAGAACCCCGTGCGCAACGGGAAGAAGGTAGCTGTTATCGGAGCCGGTCCTGCCGGTCTGGCTGCTGCCAACGACCTGAACCTGATGGGCTACGAGGTGACAGTCTTCGAGAAGAACGAATCTGCCGGTGGTCTTCTCCGCTACGGTATCCCCAACTTCAAGCTCAACAAGACCGTCATCGACCGTCGCATCAGCGTGATGGAGCAGGAGGGTGTTACGTTTAAGTATAATGTCAGCCTCACCCCTAACCCCTCTCCCGTGGGCGAGGGGAATGATTTCTTCTGCATTCAGGGTGAGGATGGTAAGACTACTCCCCTCTCTCTCGGGAGAGGGGCTGGGGGTGAGGCCTTCGATGCGTTAATAATTGCTACCGGTACTCCTACGGCTCGAGACCTGAAGGTTCCTGGCCGTGAGCTGAAGGGCGTACATCTGGCACTCGAACTGCTCTCGCAGCAGAACCGCGTATTGGCAGGTATGACATTCTCCGACAAGGAGCGCATTACTGCCAAGGGCAAGAACGTGCTGGTAATCGGTGGCGGCGA
>JAIKYE010000068.1 GCA_024683455.1 Bacteroidaceae bacterium | reverse complement strand
TTTTTCTGAAGGCAGTCGTACCCCAGGCATGGACGGATGCCAACTGATAGCGGTTGCGTATCTCATACAGGCGACCATACTTGATGTTGAACTTGCTCATTACCTCTGCCAACGTATAATGGGAGTCGTGGGTAACACCTTCAGGGGATATGTCGCTGGCTGGTGTTATGCGACACTTAGCTTTCTTGTTCACGTTGCCCGTTTCCGGTTTGGCGTTAGCATTCTTCTTATTCCTTTCCCTTTTATCATTATTAAAAGGAAGGGAAGAAGAAGGTAGCACGACACTACAACCTTGCCTTTCTGCAAAGTCTGTAAGTTCCTGTAGGCTGATGCGTGTCATCCGCTTGCCGAGGTTGACGGCTTTCAATCTGCCTGAGGCAATAAGCAATCGCACCATCTTTGAACTGACAGAGATGGCAATGGAGGCATCCTTCACGGACAGAAGGATGTTAGGAATTTGTGAAGTCTGTTTCTTGCCCATATCGAGTAATTTTGTCAATTTCTGCCGTTTATGGATAATCCGCTTGCGCTCGGCAATTTGTGAACAAGTTCACATTGCGCTCGCTTACTCGCGGATTTCGGGGGATGGTCCCTGACGGAAACCAATTAAGCGGATTTAAGAGGAAATTAGATGATTTAAGGGAACACCCTACGAACCCTCTGCTCATCCACCCGAGGTACAATGGCGGTACAAAATTACTCTAAAAGGGGCAAACACGCAATAGTCAAAGAATAAGGTTAGTTAAGCGGAGTTAATTGTAGGACAGTGTTTTACGCGATTTGATTTAAGGTTTGTTTCGGTCTGTTTTGACCTAATTTAATCGGTGAAGAATTCATTTTATCAAACACAGGGGCTTACTGGCGTCCCAAGGATTACTTCCTGTTTTTCCTGACTTTTCTGAAATCTTGTGGTTTTATAGGATTTTTATCCAGCCAAAGTCCATTTCTGTTCCTTCGTGCCAGTATCTCTGCACCCTCGTATGATTTTTCTTTGTTATATTCACGATATTGCCATGCGTAACCAGCCTTGATCATTTCAAGGCCTACATCTACAACCGACGGGGTTGACACCTTACCTATTGAGCGGCCATATTTATCTGTTTTCATGACACGAACAGTAAGCTCTTCTCCCCATATCATACCAGACAGCTGTTCTTTGGCGCGATTACCAAATGCCTGTCCTTTCTCTGGAGCATCAATGCCATCTATCCTGATCTTAACTTGTTCATGGCCATCAACAAGCAAGGTGAAAGTATCACCATCTGTAATTTTCACTGCTTTCCCCTTCAATATCTGAGCAGACAAAAGCAATGGAAATATAACTAATATGGTAAGAAAAACTCTTCTCATTGGTAATTAATTTTAGTTATTACTTCTTTTATATAAACATTAGCTATTCATTAGTTGCAAAGATATGAAAAAAAACAAATTTTAGAGTAAGGAAGCCATATTTTGGGTGTTTTCTATGAAAAATGTGGCAGAATTTCATAAATCACTTCATTTTTTATGTAAAAAACATGGAAAGTTGCTAATTTAACATATTATTTTAGTATTTTTGTTTCAAAATTTTTACTATCTCCAAATTTTAATATACTATGAGCACAAAAAATGAAACACCATTATGGTTAGAGTTGAGAAAAGAGTATATCGATGATAATTTTGAACAGTTACTACCCTATTTAAGGGAAAGCAGTTCAAAATTGCGCGAAGACGTATTTTACAAAAAGACCATAAATCTCCTTCAGGAACGAGTCGCAGAGCTATCTCAGAAACTTGCATCAGTACCGATTTATGAAAAACAGGAAGACAATTCTACAACAGTATTCAACATCAGACTACTTGCATCCTATCTTCTTGTATCTCCTGATGATCCAGTTGCATTGCAGGCTTATGTGGCGATGATGAGTGAATTACTGAAGCTTACCCCCAAATTTTCTGACGAGATAATCCAAACGACCATTGAACGCCTTAAGCATCAGAATATTCAGAATATCGGATTTTCATGGTCTGACGTGATTGATTTCAAAGAAGAAATGTTTGCTTATTATGCCATCAAGAACAGCAAATTCAAGTCAAAACTGTTAACACCACTTACATGTGAACTGTTTGGTACAGCCCTACTTAATGCCAATGGAATCTATCTCACATCAGAGAACAAAGCAAATGCAATCAAGCTCCAAAATGCAGGAGCATATTCCCTTGATACTGGCGTTGGTGTAGCCGTTCGTACAACTTCCAGTGAAAAGCTGAAGCAAAGCGACTCAAACAATCTCCCTGCGATGGATGATTTTGTTAACTCCATGGTTATCGACATATGGAAGACACAGAGGAAAAACAATGTATCGCATAAATATCATTATGTTGACGGTGACGATGTCATAGTCAAAATAACTGAGATAGACCGTAGTAAAAACATTCATGTAGAAACCGTTGACAGCAAGTATGAGAGAATAACTGGAACGATACATTTCGGGAAACCGAACTTTGTGTACTATGCAGCCACACTTTTCCCAAAGTACCTGCAAGTCGGCGATTATCTGCAAGCAACTATAAGTAACACGGACAATAAGCTTTTTGACATAGAATTCCAATTCATTAAGTTCGTTGTCGAGGACTGTCGCAATGTTTATGGCAAAGATGAACTCCATGCACGTCTTGCATACAAGAACAAGAGCTCGCTTGTATGGATCAACGAGCGAGGCACATTCCTATATTCAAAGTACACAGATAATTATCAGATAGGTGACTATGCCAAGCTTCAGATAACAGACTACTGTAATGGTAATGAATATGGAAAGATACATACTCTGATTATTGAGCCATTTGAACCGTCAGAGGACGAAATTATAGATATTGAAAGCATCAAGAAGGACTGTATCGTTGATTTTTCAAATGCAACGGTAATACCAAAAGATATTATGGAGAAGGAGTCAGATCAGGAACTCTCCCCTATTATCCTTCGTCTTATAGCACGTCAGTTCTTCTATCATCAGAAGTCACTGTTGAAACCGTCAGAACGCTACACATTCCTTGCAAATGCACGTATCATGTCAGTGATTGCGGACGATGAGCTTGCAGCTTCATACATCAAGTTTGCAAGTTCATATCTTCGTGCATTGGTTCAGTTCGTAAGCAATGACTCCATCAAGACAATAAACCTTGAGCCAGAAGAGGAATATGCAGAAGCCGATGACACCCTCATCAGGCTCTCGGTCGTACAGATTCTCAAGGAATATGGAAAGAAGGCCAATTCTGAGATTCTGGCCAAGACCATAGCCGATTATGAGGAGACAATGCCACTCCTTGCCCGTCTTGCCCGATTAGTTCAGACAGCAAACTCCATGCAAGGAATATTGTCTGATGCATCTGTCAATGTCATCAAGCGTGAGATAATCAAGACTCTCTCCCTTGAAACCGAGAACGAGACAGACCTTGAAGATGGTGACAACTATCTTGGTATAGAGAGTGGAACATTAGAGTTCAAGTCTTCATTTGTATATCCATCCAATAACAACATGCAGCCTAATGAGACAGCTCAGGAACTGAATGTCTTCCGTGGAATCTGTGCCTTCCTCAACTCTACTACTGGTGGAACGTTATATATAGGTGTCAATGATCAGGGATATGTCGTAGGAATCGATAACGACATGAAATACCTTCACTTCAGTAACATCGACTCATATATCCGTCATATACAGGACAGGGCCAAGCACTTCTTTGACATCGACGGCATAGTCCATCTTCGTATCGAACCTCTTTACGAAAACCGTGTCATAGCAATCCATGTAGAACCACACCCTTATCGTGTTGTGGAACTCAATGGTATTGCCTACCTTCGCGTGAATGCAGAATCACGTGAGATGCCAGAGAAACTGAAGCAGGAGCTTATTGCGAGTAAGGTATTCAAGGACAAGAACAAGGCAGCAGCAATATCACAGTTACAACATGCAGTATCGCAGCATAAATGCGTCATCCTCCACAATTATTCATCAAGTAATAGCGGAAGTGTCAAAGACCGTTTTGTTGAAGCCTACGAAGTACATCCTGATGATGACCTTGTCATGTGTTACGACCGTGATACCGCCAGTGAGAAGAAGCAGAAAGTTTTCAAGATCAGTCGTATAGGATGGGTGGAAATCATGGAGGACAGTCCTTGGAAATATCCCATGTCGCATGAAAAGATAAATGTAGACGATTTCCACATGTCAGGTAATATCCCGATAAAAGTGAACCTGGAGCTTGATCTTCTTGCAAAGAATCTCCTTATAGAAGAGTTCCCACGTTCAAAGGAGCATCTTGCTCAAAACAAACGTAATGAAAATCAATGGTATTACGTTGCCAACGTATACAACATTGCAGGTATAGCACGTTTCTACTTAGGTCTTGCCGAGCACATAAAGATACTTGAAGCTCCCGAACTTAAGGAATACGTTCTAGAATATAAGGAAAAGTACTTATAATTATGCATACATCACCACCTGCAAGTAACTTGCTAGAATAAAATTCACATCAGTACAACCATGTTCAAAATGGTATATGTTTAAATTGTGGCGATGAAGGACCTTTATTAGTTAAAGAAAAGAATTTTAATGAATTATGAAAAGAATACTTTCCCTTTTGTTTGCTATTTCTGTGTCATCATTCATGATGGCACAGAGTACAACAGTATATAGAGACAATCTCGGTCGTAAGACAGGTACTGCAACAAAAAACCGTCATGGCGTAACAACCTATCGTGATGAACTCGGTCGCAAGACAGGTACATCCGAAGAAAAATCTAATGGCAAAACCATCTATCGTGATGCTCTTGGCAGAAAGACTGGTACTGCAACTACAGACAGGAGAGGTATAACGACATATCGTGATAGGCTTGGACGTAAGACAGGGACATCTGAGACCAATTCTCGTGGTGTGACAACATACTGTGACAATCTCGAAAGAAAAAAAGGAACGGCTCAAACCAAAAGCAATGGCACTACCACATACAGAGATAATATAGGTAGAAATAGAGGAAGTTCAACTAAAAGATAAGTTGTAAGTAAATAATGATTGGTTCAAATCTTGATTGTCAAGATCTCATTTATATCAGTCAGATAGTTTGGACTCCGATGTTCACACCTCACATGCCATCCTCCCCCGAATGCTCCGTATGATATCGGCGTGTCCTCCACAGCAAGGTGCATAGTCTTTACACCATAACGTTGGTTGACGCTATCAAGCACACGCATCAGGTCATTACGCTCCTTCCGTTTCTTGTTTGTATCAAAGAGATCAAGCTGCAACGGGTTGGAAGGTACGATGTCTCCCACCATCACACCAGAGCGCTTGTACATTATACCTGGCACATATATGGACTCCAGACAGCGCAGTGCAGCATTTGTTATCTCCAAAGTATCGGAAGTTGCAGTAACAAATGTCGTTGATGCAGCATTGCCGTACTGAGGCAGGTCTTCACGGAATCGGTTAGAACCGACAAATGCTGTCACACTCTTGCAGGCACTCCCCTGCCCTCTCAGTTTGTTGGCACAACTTGCAGCAAAGTGAGCTATAGAAGCCTTCAAAGAAGGAAGGTCGCTCACCATTTCAGCAAAGCTACGACTGGTACAGATATTCTTGTTACGAAGTATCTCGCTCGTGTCTATACAAGGAATACCGTTAAGTTCCAGCCAAGTCTGATAACCAGGCTTATGGAAATGGCTTAAAACCCATGATTCGCTCTTGTCCGCAAACTCCAAAGGAGTATGTATGCCGTAATAGTTCAGGTTTTAAAAGGTACGTCGGCCTATTCCCCATACATCAGAAAGGTCAAAAAGTCCAAGAGACTTGCGACGTTTCTCTTCCGTGTCAATCATACAGACTCCCTTATATCCCTTGTATTGCTTGGCAAACTTACTGCCCATCTTTGCCAGAGTCTTGGATGGAGCTATGCCTATGCTAACAGGTATATCCGTCCATAGTTTGATACGGTCTTTGATACCCTGCATGAGTTCTACAAGGTCAAAGTTCTTCTCATATCCATTCAAGTCGAGGAAAGACTCGTCTATCGAATAGTTCTCTACATGATGGATAGACCTTCGTAGGATACTGGTAATGCGACGACTCATGGCAGCATATAACTGCATATTGGTAGAAAACACCTGAACACCATAGTGCTTAACGATATCCTCCACCTTGAATATCGGATCTCCCCGATGGAGACCACACGCCTTTGCCTCTGGAGTCAATGCGACGATACAGCCATCATTGCTAGAGAGGACACAGACGGGTTTGCCTTCCAGTCCAGGATGGAAGACCTTTTCTACAGAGCAGAAGAAAGAGTTGCAGTCAACGAGAGAATACATTCCTATCTATTATTTGGCTTATGAATAACATACGTGACAGTTCCCCAGATGCTGAAATTATCATCTTCTGTCACCCTTATCTCCGGATAATCAGGATTGGCAGGAATGAGCCATCCCACCCCATTTCGCACCTCAAAGCACTTCAATGTGTAATCACCATTAAGCTGACAGACTGCCACCTGACTTGGTGACG
>JAIKYE010000036.1 GCA_024683455.1 Bacteroidaceae bacterium | reverse complement strand
AGAGGGCCTTCAGAGGAAAGACTGGATGTCTTTCCGTGCCCGATGAGGGGAGTAATCTATGATTACGACGGTGGGGTGTAGGTAGCCGCCGTTTTTATTAAAGAAGAAGCCTCTGCATCTAAAAGATGCGGGGGCTTTCTTCGTTACAGACGTTATCCTGCCGGAATTTCCGGACCGTCCAGTGTATTCGTGGCTTCTGGATTCTCTGGAATATCTGGTGTTGCTCTGTTTGCCTTGACAGTTGCATTTTTGTTAAAAAAAAACAATTAATTTCTCCATTTAGCTGATAAGTGTGTTTTTTGTTGTAACTTTACACGCTATGAGCTATATTTGGGAATATAATGCATTGTCGGAAGTTGATCAAAGTACGGCGCTGAGCCTTGCTAACAGCCTGGGAATCAACCCTATAATGGGTACGCTGTTGGTAAACAGAGGTATTCGTACAGAGGATGATGCACGTAAATTCTTTCGTCCACAACTGACCAATCTTCTAGACCCCTTTCTGTTTGAGGATATGCAGAAGGCTGTAGACCGTTTGAATGAAGCTTTAGGAAAGAAAGAGCGTATTTTGGTTTATGGTGACTATGATGTGGATGGTTGTACTGCTGTAGCCTTGGTTTATAGATTCTTGCAGCAGTACTATTCTAATATAGACTATTATATTCCCAGCAGAAACGAGGAAGGCTATGGCGTATCTCGTCAGGGCGTGGACTATGCCCATGAGACAGGGGTTAGTCTTGTGATAGTGCTTGACTGCGGTATTAAGGCTGTTGAGGAGATAACATATGCCAAGGAACTGGGTATTGATTTTATTATTTGTGACCATCATGTTCCTGATCCTGTTTTACCTCCTGCTGTAGCTATTTTGAATGCTAAACGTGAGGATAGTACATATCCATATAAGGATTTGTGTGGTTGTGGAGTGGGATTTAAACTGATGCAGGGGTTTGCCGTTAATAATGGCATAGAGTTTTGTCATCTTATTCCTCTTCTGGATCTTTGTGCAATAAGCATTGCTTCTGATATTGTGCCTATTATGGGTGAGAACAGAATCCTTGCTTATCATGGATTGCGTCAGTTGAATCAGAATCCCAGTACGGGTGTGAAAGCTTTGATAGACATCTGTGGCCTGACGGGTAAGGACTTATCGTTGAACGACGTTATCTTCAAGATTGGTCCGCGCATTAATGCTTCTGGTCGTATGCAGAATGGCAAGGAGGCCGTTTCTCTTCTGATAGAGAAGGATAGTAAAGTTGCCAAAGAGAAAGCAGCAACAATTAACAGATATAACGATCAACGCAAGGATCTGGATAAGGCTATGACAGAGGAGGCTAACCAGATTGTTGCTTCATTGGATCATCAGCATGAACACAAGGCAATAGTCCTCTATAATGAGGAATGGCATAGGGGTGTAATAGGAATTGTTGCGTCCCGTCTTACGGAAATTTATTTCCGTCCTGCCGTCGTTTTGACTCGTACGGATGATATTGTCACAGGTTCGGCACGTTCCGTTGCAGGTTTCGATGTATATAGTGCCATAGATAGTTGTCGTGATTTGCTGGAGAATTTTGGCGGTCATACTTATGCTGCCGGCTTGAGTCTGAAGGTAGAAAATGTACCTGAATTCAAACGTCGGTTTGAAGAGTATGTGGACAAATACATTCTTCCAGAGCAGACAAATGCTGTGCTGACTTATGAAGCTAAGATTGACTTCAAAGATGTGAACTACCGTTTCTATTCAGATCTTAAGCGTTTCAGTCCTTATGGGCCAGAGAATCCCAAACCAATTTTCTGTACAGAACAGGTTTATGATTACGGAACCAGCAGGGTTGTGGGAAGAGAACAGGAACATATTAAACTCGAGCTTGTTGACAGCAAGAGCAGCAGGGTGATGAACGGTATTGCTTTTGGTCAGAGTTCTCAGGCTCGTTATATTAAAACCAAGCAGGCTTTTGATATTGTCTATTCACTTGAGGAGAACAGTCACAAGCATGGTGAGGTTCAATTGCAGATAGAGGACATCAAGCCAGCCCTGTAAGTAGAAGATGGATACCTATCTCTCCATTCTAAAAAGATACTGGGGATATGATGATTTCCGCGGTATTCAGCGTGATATTATAGAAAGTATTGGCAGCGGGCGAGATACGTTAGGTCTTATGCCTACAGGCGGCGGTAAAAGTATAACTTTTCAGGTGCCTGCTCTTGCCAAACCCGGAATGTGTTTGGTGATTACTCCGCTTATCGCTTTGATGAAGGATCAAGTTGAGGCGTTGAACAGTAGAGGGATAAAGGCTGCCTGTATTCATTCTGGTCTTTCGCATGAACAAACGTTAGTGATAATGGAGAATAGCGTTTTCAACGCTTATAAGTTTCTTTATATATCACCGGAACGGTTCTCTTCGGAACTTTTCCTGAAGAAACTGGGCCATATGAACATCAGTTTTATAACTGTTGACGAAGCTCACTGTATCTGCCAGTGGGGATATGATTTTCGGCCTTCTTATTTACAGATAGCACAGGTACGCAAAATAAAACCAGATTGCCCCATTTTAGCGCTGACAGCAACTGCTACGCCTGAGGTGACAAAGGATATTCAGAAGAACCTTAATTTTAGGGAGGAAAATGTCTTTAGGATGAGCTTCTATCGTCCTAATCTGGCTTATAGGGTATTACATGCTGATGCTACTATATTAGGGGTTCTTCAACTTTTGCATGAACATGAAGGTTCTTGTATTATTTACACTCGAAACAGACAAAAGTGTGGAGACTTGGCAAAACAATTGACAGAGTATGGCTTTACAGCCACCTCCTACCATGCAGGACTGAAGGCGGGTGAGAAAGATGAACGACAGGATGCATGGTTGAGGGGTGATTATCGGATTATGGTTGCTACCAATGCCTTTGGTATGGGTATTGACAAACCGGATGTAAGGTTGGTTGTGCATGTTGATTTGCCAGATTCTATCGAAGAGTATTTCCAAGAAGCGGGAAGAGCGGGTAGAGATGGTAAACCTGCCAGTTCTGTTATTGTTATGGATGGAAAGGAACTGGAGCTCTCAAAGCGCAGGATTAAGCAACATTTTCCTGATTTAGATTTTGTAAGGAAGGTTTATGAGGATGTTTGTTGTTATCTTCAATTGGCTGTAGGTGATGGCATGAATGTAACACGTGAGTTCAATATGGAACGTTTCTGCGTTACCTTTCGCTACCATCCTTTAATGCTGACAAGCGCCCTTGATATTCTTGATAAAGCTGGTTATATATCATACCGCGATGCTGAGGAAGGGGCAAGTCGTTTGCGTATTGATGCCACAAGGAATCAATTGTTTAGTGCCCTCGACAGTCAAGGAGAACAGATTATCCTAGCTATACTAAGAAGATACGGAGGCATCTTTATCGATCAGGTGTTCATCGATGAAGATATGATAGGCAGGGATACTGGCCTAACGATGGATATTATTTATCAGGATCTGAAAGAGCTTTCGCGCAGAGGGTTAGTGGACTATATACCACGCAAGCATATTCCCTTGATAACTTTCCTGCAACGTAGAGTTTTGAAGGAGGAACTGGAGTTTCCTTATGGTGTTTATGCTATGCGCAAGGAGGCTTATGAGTATCGTCTGAAGTCCTTGCAAGCTTATTGCGTGAATACAGAAGAGTGTCGAAGCCGTTTGTTGCTTCGCTATTTCGGTGAGAATAAAACGCATCGCTGCGGTATATGTGATGTCTGCGAATATGATGATTCGACTGGTATTACAGAACAGGAATACCTTCAGATTAGAGAGAGAATAATAGGTCAACTGAAAAATGGTCCCATAAAAGTTTCTGAATTGGATATTAAAGGAATCCGCCCGCACAGTCTTACTTGGGCATTGGATTACATGCGTGCCAAGGAAGAACTGGTGGCGGACGGACCTTTTATCAGATTAGCCTCTAAAGATTAGATGCCAAGTTTTTGGCGGATATCAGCAGGAATAGCGTTCTTGTTGATGACGATGTTCATGGTCTTGTAGGCAGCGTAAGGCTGACTTACGTACCAGAAACCCTTGAATGGGCCGCTCTCGCCCCAAGAGTTCTTCATCATAAAGTATTCCTTACCATACTGATCCTTGGCGAGACCATAAATCTGCATGCCATGATCGTCGGTTGTTTCCCAGTTGTCATAAGCCTCTTGACGCATTTCCTGTGTAATGGTCTTTTCTGCGTTAGCGCTGACAATCTCAGCCTTCTCTGAGGTCTTTTCGCCAGTCCAGCGAGCCTGATCGCTACCAACTCCGGCCTTGAATTTTGTGTCGGGTACCATAGCTACGCTCTTGTTCTTGCCACTACGACGGCTGAAACCGTCCTCGCTTACGTCGGCGCCCCAGGCAAAGGTCCAACCGTTCTTTACTGATTCGTACATAACACGCATCAACTCGTCCAAGGGCAGGTTGTAGCTGCTTGCCCAGCGCCAGTTGTCCTCGATTTCGAGGATGAAGCTGCTGTAGAAGGGATGGTGTGTGTAGCTGGTCAGACTAACATAGTCATTGGGATCCAAAGTTAGATAATCTTTTACGAAAGACTGAGGTGTATAACGCTTTCCCTTGTACTCGAATTCTGTGGGGCATTTGCCAAAATAGCCATCGAGCATTGCCTGCAGGGCAGACTTCCAAGCCTTAGGATAGATTTTCTTGGCATTACCCTTTGAGATTGCCTTCAGATAAGCCTCCATCGGGGGGAAGAGTCCGCCGAAGTTGAAAAGAGAATCGCCATACTCTGTGATGGGGTAGGGCATGATACCTTCGGGGATAAGTCCGTAGTTCTCCATGCAGTAAAGGGCATCCTCGAACGAACCACCCTGACTGAAACTGGCATCGCCATGAGTACGTACATGCTTGTCGGCACGGTCAACGTATGTCTTGCTAATGAGGAATGACTCGCAAAGGTCAAGGTCATCTTTCAACTCAGGATGCTTCTTGATGGCTTCGCTCTCTAAGAAAGCCAAAGAAGAATAACTCCAACAAGTACCGCTGCTATTCTGGTTCTTGATACTTGTTACAGGATTTGCAATAATGGTGGTGAAAATAAGGCTGTCTTTGTCTGCCTCTTTCTTTTTAGTCTTAGCTCCAACTGGCATGATAACCAAAGCTGCCAGAGCTGCAATGATAATTTTCTTCATACTATAATTAATGGTTGTTATTTGTTGATAAATTCTTCTACATCTTTTATATGGTATGGTATGCGGTCCTTGCCCAGGAAGCGACATCCATCAGAGGTAATAAGTATATCATCCTCTATACGTATTCCACCGAAGTCCTTATAGGTTTCCAGTAAGTCAAAGTTCAAGAACTCTGCACAATGTCCACTTGCTTTCCAGTCATCAATAAGGGCGGGTATAAAGTATATGCCAGGTTCGTCGGTCATGACAAAACCTTCCTGCAGACGACGTCCGCAACGCAGACAGTTGGTGCCGAACTGTTCCAGATTGGGGCGAACCTCATCGTCGAAACCTACGTAGGTTTGTCCCAGCCCTTCCATGTCATGTACATCCATTCCCATCATATGACCTAAACCGTGCGGCATAAACATAGCATGTGCTCCGGCTTTAACAGCTTCATCTGTATCTCCCTTCATTAGGCCAAGTTCTTTTAGCTTTTCAGTCATGAGACGACAGACACCAAAGTGAACATCCCACCATTTGACACCAGGAGCAGCAAGGGATAGCGCATAGTCATGACATTCTTCTACAATGCTGTAAATCTCTTTCTGACGTTGTGTGAACTTTCCACTGATGGGGGTGGTACGTGTGTTGTCACTACAGTAGTTCTCATTGGTTTCTGCTCCTGCATCGCAAAGCAACAGACGCCCAGCCTCCAATGGGCGTGGGCTTGGGTATCCGTGCATGATTTCACCATGCATGCTGACAATACTTTGGAAAGATACCATGCAACCTTTGCTGCTGGCAATGCCACTGATGCGACCGCTTATCTCCTGTTCTGTAACACCGGGACGACACATCTTCATGGCTGTGGTGTGCATCTCGTAGCCAATGGCGCAAGCACGTTCTATCTCTGCAATCTCCTCGGCCGTTTTAACAGCACGCTGGTTGACTACTGCCATAATCAGTTTTACTGAGGCTTGAGCCTTTTGCTGGCTGGGATGGATACCCAGAATGTCCATCAACTGAATCATCAGATCGTGACGGTATGGGGGCAGGAAATGGATGGTACGACCTTCGCTCTTTGCCTTCTTCAGGAAGTCGGCCATCTGTGCCATCGTAAGAGTGTTAGCTACACCACTTTGGGCTGCCATATCTGCTACACTGTCCACGCTGCCAAACCAGACAATATCCTCTATGTCTATATCGTTGCCCACCAGATACTCACGGTTGTTGTCAATATCTATGATGCCAGCCAGACCTTCGCGGTGCTGACCGAAATAGTACAGGAATGAACTGTCCTGACGGAATCGGTAAGCGTTAGAGGGATAGTTGGCAGGCGAGTCGTTATTGCCTGTCAGCAGGATAATGCCTGAGCCTACCTGCTCTTTTAGTACGGTACGGCGTTGTACGTATGTTTGTTTGTCAAATAACATATGTTTTGTAATTTTATTATCTTTTTCTTTTTACCATCCAGTCTCGTTCCATCCGACATCTTTATACCACTGATAGTGTTTCAGCTCATTGTTCTTGGCGTTGCCATCTGCGCCTTCCTGAGGAATATACATAGAGATGCCTCCAAAGTGATCGGAATCATAAATGTAGGGGTTGTTGCAATGTCCG
The DNA here is from genome assembly GCA_024683455.1 of Bacteroidaceae bacterium. Classification (GTDB taxonomy): domain Bacteria; phylum Bacteroidota; class Bacteroidia; order Bacteroidales; family Bacteroidaceae; genus Physcousia. The sequence continues at coordinate 62,964 of JAIKYE010000036.1, read as the reverse complement.
GAAGTCGTCCACTCACCGCTACTAGCTTTACGCAAGGGAACGGCTTTGTCAAATGCCTCGACCCATTGCTGGTATTCCTCATCGGAAAGAATGTAAGGCATGATAGAATTCATGTCGTAACAATAAGTGAAGGAACTGAACTCTGAAGAATACTTCTGAATATTTTGGGCAACGGTGCCGGAAACTGTATGACAGTCAGCAAAGAAAGTTTTGATGTATGTACTTGTTGCGGCTGTAAAGTTCTCTAACTCGTTGCAATTTACCGCAGAGAGTACTACTCCCTTATATCTGTTGTTGGGATAGTAGCTGTCATACCCTTCAACTATTCCGTAGGCATCTCCCTTGCATAGCGCGTCTGTAATGAGGTTATAAGGGGCGCCTGGGCCGGGAATCTCGGCAGGAGAACCTACTACCCAATCTGTAACGTTACGCAGTTCGTATGCAACCTCAATGCTTTGCATAAAGCAGACGTCAAAGAAAATATATTTGAAATGGGGTAGTTCTTGCAACACACCTCGCAACGTTGGGACATTTAACCATTTGTCGGCACTTCTATCGTTGTCATCAGGGCCTAAGGCTCTACGTTGTCGCCATGACCATCCTGTTCCGTGTGCCCCAAAAGTTAGTCCATAATTTTTTGCATGGAAGTTCTTGACTATAGTCTTGAGGTTGTTCAGAAGGGTTAGCGAATCAGTGCAGTCCTCTTCTTTAGTATATTTTTTCCATACCTTTAGCCCATTCTTTGCATCCAATTGATAGATTACAGGGAATGCGCTTGCTGTGTCAGCATAGATGATAATCTTGCTATTTGTGGGAATTTTGTCTTTGCCTTGGACAAGTTCTTTGATGTCACGTACTGCTGCACCGCTAAGACTGTTATCCCCCATCCAGTAAACGATGGCAATATTCTCATATGTGTCTGGTTCATCTGGGAAGTCTATATTGTCAATGCATGCAGAGAAGGCAAGCGTAATCCCTATATATATAATTAGGTATATAATTTTTGATTTCATGCGTGCAAAGATACTACTTTTAGTTCATAATTCATAATTCATAATTCATAATTATACAATAAGATGACATTTCTATACGTTATATATATGATATGCAGTGGATAAACAGAATTCGTCAGGTGAAGATTCTGCTAGTGGTGGCCGCAGTTGTGCTGAGTGTTGCCTCGCTGGTGGTGTCCAATTTCCTTGTGCGCGACCTCAAACAGGAGGAGCAGCGCAAGATGGAGATATGGGCCGAGGCTATGCGGAGTCTTAATAATGCCGATGAGAATACCGATTTAACCCTTGTCTGGACGGTGCTGAATAGCAATAATACCATTCCTGTGGTTGTGCTTGATCGTGAAGGCAAGGTGCAGGACTATCGTAATATACCTATTTCCGAACGTGAACGTCAGAATGAAATGGAGGTAGTAAAGGCCAAATCCATACATATGCGTCAGTCGGGTAGGGTCATTCGTATCAATCTTTCGTCCACCGATTATATGGAAATCTGCTACGATGATAGTTTGATACTGTGGCGACTTGCCTGGTGGCCCTATGTGCAGCTGGGTATTGTGCTAATATTTGTTGTAGTAGCTATCTTTGCTCTTTTGAGTAGCAAAAAAGCTGAGCAGAATAAAGTTTGGGTAGGGCTTAGCAAGGAGACTGCCCATCAGTTGGGGACGCCTATCAGCAGTTTGATGGCTTGGCACGAAGTGTTGCGTGAAACCTATCCCGATGATGAATTGCTGCCTGAGATGGGAAAGGATGTACAGCGCCTGCAACGTATAGCCGAACGTTTCAGTAAGATAGGTTCACAGCCAGAGCCTAAACCCGAGAGCCTGAATGATGTGATAGAGCAGGTGGTACAGTATATTAATCGTCGTACCAGCAACCGCGTAAGTATGACGTGCCAATTGCCACAGGTACCTCTTATTGTAAACATCTGTGCTCCGCTTTTTGAATGGGTAATTGAGAATCTATGTAAGAATGCCATAGATGCCATGGATGGCAGTGGAAGTATTACCTTGGTGGCTCGCGAAGAACCCAATTGTTTCTCCGTGGAGATTACGGATACGGGCAAGGGTATTCCCAAGAATCATTTTCGTACAGTTTTTACTCCAGGTTTTACTACCAAGAAACGTGGTTGGGGGCTGGGACTTTCGTTAGCCAAGAGAATCGTGGAAGAGTATCATAATGGACGTATTTTTGTGAAAAATTCTGAGATAGGAAAAGGTACTACGTTCCGTATTGAACTCAAAAAACATTAAATTGCCCATTTTTTAGAGTAATTTCTTGCGTCGTTATTTGTTTTTTTTGTAATTTTGCAGCCCGATGGAGAAACTGGATAGCTATAAAGTGGATCTGAAAGGCATGTCGGAAGGTACTGTGTCGTACAACTGGCATGTAGAAGACGACTTCTTCTCCGCTGTTCAGGGTCCTGAAATTCAGCAAGGTCAGCTGGATGTCGCATTACGGGTGAAGCGGACAGCTGGTGCCTACGAACTGAAGTTTCAGTTGGAAGGTACGGTTAAAGTCTTGTGCGACCGATGTCTGGATTGGATGGATTGTCCCATCAGTGCAGAGCATGTTTTACGTGCAAAGCTGGGAGATGAGTTTGTTGATGATGGTGAGTTGATTGTTGTTCCAGAAGAGGATGGTGTACTAAATGTTGCATGGAATATTTATGAGTTTGCTGCTCTGGAAATTCCATTGCGTCACGTTCATCCTGATGGAGCATGCAACCAGCAGTTGACAGAAGCTTTAGAATCCCTAAATCCGGCAGAGGAAGAGGACAAACCTATCGATCCTCGCTGGAACGAATTGAAGAAAATATTAGATAACAATAAAAAATAAGAGAAAATGGCACATCCTAAAAGAAGACAGTCCAAGACTAGAACCCTTAAAAGAAGAACTCATGATAAGGCTGTAGCTCCTGCATTGGCAGTATGTCCTAACTGCGGAGAGTTCCACATTTATCACACAGTATGCCCTGCATGCGGATACTATCGCGGCAAGGTTGCTATTGAGAAGGAAGCTTAATCTTCTAAGGTAAAGAAATAAGCCGCTACGGCCCCTTAGCTAGGGCTAATGCGGCTTTATTTTTTATTGTAAATATATTGATAAGTAATGGAAGAGATTAATGCCGTTATAACAGGCGTTGGAGGATATGTTCCTAATTACATTTTGGATAATGAGGAGATGTCGACTATCGTTGATACCTCTGACGAGTGGATTATGGAACGCATAGGTGTGAAAACTCGTCACATCTTGAAACCTGAGCAGGGTAGTGGCACCTCTTATATGATGACCCGTGCCGTACAGCAACTTTTGCGCAAGACTGGTGCAGACCCTGATAGCATAGAGTTGGTAATCTGTGCGACTACAACGCCTGACTATCATTTTCCCTCTACGGCCTCTCTGGTAATAGGCAATTGCGGACTGAAGAGCGCCTTTGGCTTTGATATGGAGGCTGCCTGTGCCGGATTCCTCTATGCAATGGAGGCTGGTGCTTCTTATATTCGTAGTGGACGTTACAAGCGTATTGTAATCTGTGGTGGCGACCATATGAGCAGTATGACCAATTATGAGGATCGCAATACTTGTCCCATCTTTGGTGATGGAGCTGCTTGCGTTATGATGGAGGCAACTACAGAAAAGATTGGCTTGATGGATGGATTCTACAGAGTTGACGGCAAGGGTTATCAGAACCTTCATATGGCTGCCGGTGGTTCGGCTAAAATGCCTAGCCACGAGACGGTAGATGCCCGCGAGCACTTTGTATATCAAGAAGGTCGTGCTGTTTACAAGCATGCCGTCTTGGATATGAGTAGTGCAGTAAAGACGCTTACCGAGCGTAACGGACTCAATAAAGACAATATCGATTGGGTGATTCCTCATCAGGCTAATATCAATATCGAGGTCTCTGTGGCCCAGCGTATCGGTATTGAGAAGGATCACATCATGATCAACATAGATCACATGGCCAATACATCAGGTGGAACCCTTCCCCTTTGCCTTTGGGAGTATGAGCCCAAGCTCAAGAAGGGTGACAAATTGGTATTCACTGCCTTTGGCGCCGGTTTTACCTGGGGAGCCAGTTACATGATATGGGGTTATGATGGTGCTGCCGAGGCAGCCAAGGAACCCGCCGAGTTCTATAAGGAAGGAGAAATCACCCGCGAGGAGTGGTATAATAAGAGGAATGCATAAAGCCGGATTTGTAAATATAGTAGGTAATCCCAACGTGGGTAAGAGTACGCTCATGAACCTTTTGGTGGGCGAGCGTATCAGTATTGCCACATTCAAGGCGCAGACCACTCGCCATCGTATTATGGGTATCCTTAATACGCCTGAGATGCAGATTTGTTTTTCTGATACTCCTGGCGTATTGAAGCCCAACTATAAGTTGCAGGAGCAGATGCTCCAGTTCAGCGAGAGCGCCTTGCAAGATGCCGATGTCCTATTGTATGTTACAGATATGGTGGAGACACCCGACAAGAATGCCGAGTTCCTGGAGAAGGTGCAGCGTATGACTTGCCCCGTTCTGGTACTTATCAACAAGATTGATATCTCGGACCAGAAGGTTCTTACCCAGAAGGTGGAGGAGTGGCATGCTGTTCTGCCCAAGGCTGAGATCATTCCCATCAGCGCCTTGCATAAGTTCAATGTAGATGTTGTACTTAAGCGCATTCAGGAACTTCTGCCCGAGAGTCCTGCCTACTTCGACAAGGACCAGTGGACCGATAAGCCAGCTCGCTTCTTCGTAACGGAGATTATCCGCGAGAAGATTCTCCTCTATTACGATAAGGAGATTCCCTATAGCGTAGAGGTGGTGGTAGAGCAGTTTAAGGAGACAGATAAGAACATCCACATAAATGCCGTTATCTACGTGGAGCGCGACAGCCAGAAAGGTATCATCATAGGTCATCAGGGTGTAGCGCTGAAGCGTGTCAGTACCGAGGCTCGCAAGAGTTTGGAGAAGTTCTTTGGCAAGAGCATCTTCTTGGAGATCTTTGTTAAGGTCGATAAGGACTGGCGTCAGAGTGAACGCGCTATGAAGTCATACGGTTATCAGTTAGATTAATAAACATGAGTAACATTGTAGCTATTGTGGGTCGTCCCAACGTGGGAAAGAGTACCCTTTTTAACCGTCTTACACAAACCCGTCACGCCATTGTGAGTGATGAGGCTGGTACTACGCGTGACCGCCAGTATGGCAAGTGCGAATGGGGACAAAGAGAGTTCTCTGTTATCGATACAGGCGGATGGGTCGTAAATAGCGATGATATATTTGAGGAGGAAATCCGCAAGCAGGTAACACTGGCTACAGACGAGGCTGATGTTATCCTGTTTCTTGTTGATGTACATAATGGAGTCACAGACCTTGATGAGGCTGTTGCCAGCATCTTGCGTCGTACCAAGAAGCCCGTTGTGCTGGTATGTAACAAGACGGATAATAATGAGACGTATCTTTCTGCCGAGTTTTACTCATTAGGTTTGGGTGACCCTCAGTGTATCTCTGCTGCTACAGGTGGCGGTACAGGCGATTTGCTGGACTTGGTTGTCAGCCTGTTCCCTAAAGAGGGTAATGAACTGCCGGACGAGAATATTCCCCGTTTTGCTGTGGTGGGACGTCCTAATGCAGGAAAAAGCTCACTCATAAATGCCTTTATTGGTGAGGATCGTAATATCGTTACTGATATTGCTGGAACTACTCGCGACAGTATTTATACACGTTACGATAAGTTCGGGTTCGACTTCTATCTGGTTGATACAGCTGGAATCCGTAAGAAAAGTAAGGTTAATGAGGACTTGGAGTTTTATAGCGTTATGCGCTCCATCCGTGCCATAGAGAACAGCGATGTTTGCGTTTTGATGATAGATGCAACGCGTGGTATTGAAAGCCAGGACCTGAATATCTTCCAACTTATACAGAAGAATCAGAAGAGTCTGGTTGTTGTGGTGAACAAGTGGGATTTGGTACCTAATAAAGATACCAAGGTTATGAAGACTATGGAGGATGCTATTCGTGACCGCATGGCCCCGTTTGTTGATTTCCCCATTATTTTTGCTTCTGCGCTGACCAAACAGCGTATCTTCAAGGTATTGGAGACTGCAAAGGATGTGTATGGCAATAGATGCCGACGTGTTTCTACTGCTAAGCTAAATGAGGAGATGCTCCCGCTGATAGAGGCTTATCCGCCACCATCCATGAAGGGCAAATATATCAAGATTAAGTATTGTATGCAAGTGCCAGATACACATGTACCTACTTTCGTGTTCTATGCCAACTTGCCACAGTACGTAAAGGAACCTTATCGTCGTTTCCTGGAGAATAAGATTCGTGAGCGTTGGAACTTTAACGGTACGCCCATTAATGTGTTTATTCGTCAGAAGTAAATGAAGCGTTCAAGAATTCTTTTACTTTCGCTTGTAGCATTTCTTGCAAGTTGCACAAAGACTGATTCTGATACTTTTTCCCATGAGTCGGTCCAGCAGGCTGCCCAGCGTTACTATACATATTTCATAAATGGCGATGCCAAGCAGTTTGTGGAAGGAATGGCTGATGTGGAATCCTTCCCAGAGGATTACTCCCTTCAGATGCAAAATGTTGTTGTACACGCAGCAGAGGAACTTGCCCGTAAGGGTGGAGTAGTGCGTGTGGAAGCACTTTCGGACAGCCTTTACGCTGCCGATTCTACAGCTTATGTCTTTTTGGATTTGGTATACCCAGATAGCGTTCATGAGCAGGTGGGCTTGCCGATGATATTTCAGAAGAGTAAGTGGAGAATGAAGTAATGTCTTTAGTCTTCGTGGCAACAGCCATAAAACTTCCTATTACATATAGGGCCTAAAGTCTAAATATAATAATATTATGAAAAAGAAAATCCTTGTTGTCATCGTTGCTTTGTTTGCAACAGCAATGGGCATGAACGCACAGCAGATGCCCAATGTACCCCTTGATCCTGCTGTCAGGGTTGGTGTTTTGCCTAATGGCTTGACTTATTACATTCGTCACAACGAGTGGCCCGAGAAGCGCGCTGATTTCTATATAGCCCAAAAGGTGGGCTCTATTCTGGAAGAAGAGAACCAGCGCGGTTTGGCTCACTTCTTGGAGCACATGTGTTTTAATGGAACAACTCACTTTCCCGGTGATGCCTTGAAGCAGTACCTGGAGCGTATTGGCGTGAAGTTCGGCGAGAATCTGAATGCCTATACTGCCTTTGATGAGACTGTATATAACATAAACAATGTAAATGTGGAGACAGCAGGCGCTGTTGATTCTTGCTTGCTGATTTTGCACGACTGGAGCCACGACCTTTTGCTCGAGGATAAAGAGATAGATAAAGAGCGTGGTGTTATCAATGAGGAATGGCGTATGCGCCGTTCTTCCATGATGCGTATGCAGGAGACAGCCTTCAAGGATCTTTTTGTAGGCAGTCGCTATTCCGACCGTATGCCTATTGGTACTATGGACATTGTTATGAATTTCCCTTATGAGGACTTACGCTCATACTATCGTCGTTGGTATCGTCCTGATTTGCAAGGTCTTGTTATTGTGGGTGATGTAAACCCAGATGAGATAGAACAGAAGATAAAGACGATGTTTGCCGACATTGCTCCTGCTCCTGCCGATGCAGCAAAGCGTGAGATTATTCCTGTGCCCGACAATGATGAACCTTTGGTTTCCATTCAGAAGGACAAAGAGCAGACTGTAGCCTATGCTCTGCTTATGTTCAAGCATGATGCTACTCCACGTGAGTTTAAGAGTACCATGCCATACCTCTTCCAGCAGTTTATGATGGGGGCCGTTGCCAGTATGTTTGCTGAGCGTCTGCACGAATTGTCTCGAAAACCTGATTGTCCTTATGTTCAGGCGGGTATAAACTTCAGTTCTTATCTGGTGGCCAAGTCGAAAGACTGCGTTCAGGCCAGCATTGTTATGAAGGAAGGCAAGTATCTTGATGGTATTGCTGCTGTGTATCGCGAGTTGCTGCGTGCTAAACGTGGTGGCTTTACAGAAGCAGAGTATGAACGTTTCAAGCAGGAATTCCTTTCACGTCTTGATGCTCAGTATGAAGCACGTAATAAAGTACAGAATACAAGCTATGTAAATGATTATGTGCGTTACTTCCTGGATAATGAACCAGCTCCAGGTATCGAGTGGGAGCATCAGAATATGAAGAGCATCGTTTCCATGCTTCCGCTGGAGGCTATCAATCAGGCTTTCCCCGAACTTATAAAGGATAAGAATCGTGCTATCGTTCTCTTTATGCCCGATAAGGAGGGACTTCAGTATCCCGCCAAGGAGGAAATCTTGAAGACACTGGCCGATGTGGATGCCGAGGACATTGAGGTCTTTAAGGAAGAGGTAAATACAGACCCATTGGTTCCTGAGTTATCGTCAAAGGCAAAGGTTAAGAGCATTAAGGACGATGTCTTCGGATCTAAGCTGATTACGCTGAGCAATGGTATAAAGATTCGTGTGAAACAGACAGATTATTCACCCAACCGCATCTCTATGAATGCAACCAGTTGGGGTGGAAATGGTCTTTATCCCAACGAAGAATATTTCTGCGCTGGTAATGTAGATATGGTTGGCCTGGGTGGCTGGGGAACCTTTACTGCAACCCAGTTGAACAAGAAACTTTCTGGCATACAGGCTTCCGTTTCTCCTAGTGTCGGCGACCGCACAGAAAGCTTGTCTGGCAGTTGTGTTAAAAAGGACTTTGAGACCCTTCTCCAGCTTACCTATCTATGCTTTACCGCTCCTCATCGTGATGATGAAGCTTTCCAGAGTACTATGGCTCGCCTGCGTGATGCGCTTAAGAACCAAGACATGGATCCCAATACTGCTCTGCAGGACAGTGTGGCTAGTATCTATTATAACAACAATATCCGTGCAAAGCGATTCCGTGCAGAGGATCTTGATGGTATTTCATACGATCGTATTCTTGAAATCTACAAAGAGCGTTATGCCAATGCTGCCGATTTCGACTTCTACTTCGTTGGTGACCTGAACGCAGATTCTGTTGCTCCTCTGTTGGCAAAGTACTTGGGCGCACTTCCTGTAAGCAAGAAGGCTGAGAAGTACAAGGTTATTGATCGTCGTCTAACCAAGGGTGAACGTACTTGTATTTTTGAAAAGGAGCAGGATACCCCCAATGCCACAGTGAATTTTGTTTATCATGCTCCCCTTAAGGATAATTTGCGCAATGATATCATGGTTGATATGCTGGAGCAAGCAATGCACATGCTTTATACTGAGACCGTTCGTGAGGATGAGGGCGGAGCCTATGGTGTACCTGTAAACTCCTCATTGAGTGATTATCCCGAGGAGATAGCTATTGTTAAGATCCAGCTTCCTACCGCACCAGACAAGATGGAGCGTATGATTCAGGTTGTATATGACGGCGTAGATAAGGTTTGCGCCGAGGGGCCCTCAGAGGATTATCTGAAGAAAATTAAGGAATACATGATTCGTTCTCATGCAGAGAACCTCAAGCAGAATGGCTACTGGATGAGGCAGATGATAAATTTGACCCGTTATAAGGAAGACTATGTGACAGGTTATGACGATGTAGTCCAGAGCATCACTACCGCCGACCTGAAGGAACTGGCTCAGAAAATATTCAAGAGCGGTAACCGTCTGGTTGTAGGTATGAAGACTTCACAGAAGTAATAACCCTGTTAGATATACAGAAAAAAGGGAAGTTGTAAACTGCAGCTTCCCTTTTTCTAATTCTATTCATAATTCGTGTCGTTGCCTTTTGTCTGCAAGGCTCGGACTATGTCAACTATTAGCCTCCTTAACTTTGCGGAATAGGTCACTGGCAAAGATAAAGGAGTTGAGACGCTCGTTGGTGCTGGTCATAATCTGGTCTTTGTTGCCTTGCCATTCCATGCGTCCCTCACAGATATAAATTATATTCTCGCCAATACCCATTACAGAGTTCATATCGTGGGTGTTGATGATAGTTGTCATCTTGTACTCCTCTGTGATGCTGTGGATAAGATCGTCGATGACAAGACTGGTCTTGGGATCGAGACCAGAGTTAGGCTCGTCGCAGAAAAGATATTTGGGGTTGAGCGCAATGGCACGTGCAATAGCTACACGCTTCTGCATACCGCCGCTTATTTCACCGGGGAACTTCTCTTCGGCGCCAGCTAAGTTCACGCGGTCCAGGCAGAATTTGGCACGCTTGATTCGGTCGGCCTCGTTTTTGTCCGAAAACATATCCAGGGGGAACATAACATTCTCCAGTACCGACATAGAGTCGAATAAAGCTGCGCTCTGGAAGATCATTCCCATTTCGCGACGAATAAGCACCTTTTCGCGCTTTGTCATTTTTACGAAATCGCGGCCATCGTAGAGAATCTCGCCCTTGTCGGGTTCAAATAGCCCTACAATATTCTTCATCAGTACTGTCTTACCGCTACCACTCTGACCAATGATAAGATTGGTTTTGCCCTCTTCAAACACAGCATTGATATCCTTTAGGACTTCTCTGTCTTCAAATGACTTGTATAGATGTTTGATTTCTATCATGATAGCAATGGCGTTAAGAATATATCGGCAAAGAGGATAAGCATGCTGCTACGCACCACGGCATCGGTGCTGGCCTTACCTACATCAAAGGAGCCTCCCTCCACGGTATAGCCGTAAAAAGAACTGACGCTGGCTATAATAAATGCAAAGACAAAACTCTTAATCATGGACATCCAGATAAACCATTGGCGAAAGTCGTGTTGCAGACCAATGGTCAAATCGTCAACAGACACAATGCCTACCAAAGCACTTGCGTATGCGCCTACAAAGCCTGCAGCCATACTGAAGACCACCAGACATGGAATCATAGTCATGAGCCCCATAATCTTTGGCAGAATCAGGAAGGAAGCTGAGTTGACGCCCATAATTTCCAGAGCATCAATCTGCTGGGTTACACGCATGGTGCCAATTTCGCTGGCAATATTGCTGCCCACCTTTCCAGAGAGAATAAGACACATAATACTGCTGGAGAACTCCAATACCATAATTTCACGTGTGGTATATCCTGTGGTGAAGTTGGGCATCCAAGGGCTGGCAATGTTCAACTTAATCTGAATACAGATAACCGCTCCAATAAAGAAGGAGATAAGTAGAACGATGCCTATGGAATCTACTCCCAGTTGAGTGAGTTCCTTTATGTACTGCTTTAGGAACATGCGCCACCTTTCAGGGATACTGAATGTGCGTCCCATGAGCATGAGGTAGCGTCCGAAAGCAGATAGAAAATTGACGATAAACATATATATCATTTCTTTTTGCGTCACAAAATTATGCATTTTATCCTAAAAAACGTTATTCGGAATTGTTGTTTTTCTCTTTTTTCGTACTTTTGCAGTCAAAATGAACCTTCGAAGTAGGCTCAAATATCATTCAATGTTCAATGAAAAATGAAAAATTGGAACTGAGAAGCGAGGGGCTTGTTAAGATATATGGCAAGCGAATGGTGGTCAACAATGTCACTTTTAGCGTAAGGCAGGGTGAGATTGTTGGTCTCCTTGGTCCTAACGGAGCAGGTAAGACCACATCGTTCTATATGACTACAGGCCTGGTGCTCCCCAATGACGGACATATCTATCTGGGAGATCAGGAAATAACGAAACTGCCCGTATATCAGCGCGCTCGTTTGGGAATAGGTTATCTGGCTCAGGAGGCCAGCGTCTTCCGTAAGATGAGTGTTGAGGATAATATTGCCAGTGTTCTGGAGATGACAGGCAAGCCGCGGAGCTATCAGAAAGAGAAGTTGGAGAGCCTGATCAGCGAGTTCCGTTTGGAAAAGGTACGCAAAAACTTGGGTGACCGACTCTCGGGAGGCGAGCGCAGACGTACAGAGATTGCCCGTTGTTTGGCAATCGATCCCAAGTTTATTATGTTGGATGAACCTTTTGCGGGCGTTGACCCTATTGCGGTAGAGGATATTCAGTATATTGTGTGGAAGTTGAAACAACGCAATATCGGCGTGTTGATAACTGACCATAATGTAGAAGAAACGCTTTGTATAACAGACCGTGCCTATATGCTTTTCGAGGGGCAGATCTTGTTTAAGGGAAGACCCGACGAATTGGCTGCCAATCCTATTGTAAAAGAGAAATATCTGACCAATAGCTTTGTTCTCAGAATGAAAGATTTTGAGGCAATGGACAAGGAACGTAACTTGGTAGAATAGGCTATCTTATTATAAATAAGGTATATTAACAAATATAATTATGCGTTGTAGTGGTGGTATGTGATTTTTTTTTCATACCTTTGCACGCAATTTTAGAAAGAGGTATAATTTTATTAAAGAATAAGCAATGAATATTTCATTCGAAAACGTAGACAAAGTGAGCGCTTTGCTCACCATGAAGATTGAGAAATCAGATTACGCAGAAAAGGTAGAAAAAGCACTGAAAGATTTTCGCAAGAAAGCAAACATGCCAGGTTTCCGCCCAGGTCAGGTTCCCATGGGCCTGCTGAAGAAGCGCTTTGGTACAGAGATTCTTGCAGAGGAGATTAATAAGATTTTAAGTCAGGAACTTTACAAGTATATTCGCGAGAATAAAGTTAACATTCTGGGTGAGCCTATGGCAAATGAGGAGAAGACTCCCGCCATTGATTTTGCTTCTCAGGAGGAGTTTACTTTCGCATTTGATATAGCATTGGCTCCCGAGTTCGATGCCAAGCTTTCAGCAAAGGATAAGTTGAACTACTACACCATCAACGTTGATGACGCTATGGTTGACCAGCAGGTTCAGGCTTACTGCCAGCGTGGCGGTCAGTACCAGAAGGTTGACAGCTACCAGAACAACGATATGGTAAAGGGTCTTCTTGCTCAGTTGGATAAGAAGGGTAACACTGTAGAAGGTGGTATTCAGGTTGAGAATGCCGTTATGCTGCCCAACTACATGAAGAACGATGATGAGAAAGCTAAGTTCGAGGGTGCTAAGGTAAACGATGTAATTACCCTGAATCCTTACAAGGCATACAATGGCAGCGACGTTGAGTTGTCAAGCTTGTTGAAGATTAGCAAGGAAGAGGCTGCTAAGATGAAGGCAGACTTTAGCTTCCAGGTAACAGAGATTACACGTTTTGAGCCCGCTGCTCTTGACAAGGCACTCTTTGACCAGGTATTGGGTGAGGGCGTTGTGAAGAACGAGAAGGAATTCCGTGCTCACATTGCAGAGGATATGAAGCAGAGCTTTGTTGCTGACAGCGACTACAAGTTCCTTCAGGATTTGCGTGCTTACTTGGTTAAGCGAATTGGTGAGTTGGAATATCCCGAGGCTATGCTCAAGCGTATTATGAAGCAGAATAATACGGACAAGGACGATGCATATATCGAGGAGAACTTCAAGCCCAGTCTTGATGAGTTGACATGGCACCTTGTTAAGGAGCAGCTTTCTGATCAGTTCGAGGTTAAGGTTGAGCAGGCTGATGTCCTTGAGACCGCTAAGGCCGCTACACGTATGCAGTTTGCTCAGTATGGTATGACAAACCTGCCCGACGATGTACTAACCAACTATGCCAACGAGATGCTCAAGAATCAGCAGCAGGCAGAGGGCTTGGTAGCTCGCACCGTAGAGAATAAGATTGTTGCTAAGGCTAAGGAAACTGTTAAGTTGACAGAGAAGGCTGTTTCTTTGGAGGAGTTTAATAAACTCTTTGAGAAGGAAAACAAAGAAACCAAGGAGGCTAAGAGCAGCAAGACTACCAAGACAACCAAGAGCAAGAAGTAATTCTGTTCTTGTGCGCGTGCACGTAATTAATGATAGCATAATGAACAACGACTTTAAAAAATTTGCTACCCGTCACCTGGGTATGAATAGCATGGTATTGGATGACGTGATTAGTTCACAGAACCAGTATCTTAATCCATACATTCTGGAGGAACGTCAGTTGAATGTTACACAGATGGATGTGTTCAGCCGCTTGATGATGGATCGTATCATTTTTCTTGGTACTCAGATTGACGACTATACCGCCAATACCCTGCAAGCACAGTTGTTGTATCTTGACAGTGTAGATCCTGGTAAGGATATCAGCATTTATGTTAATAGTCCTGGCGGTAGTGTTTATGCCGGATTGGGCATTTATGACACCATGCAGTTTATTAGCAGTGATGTCGCTACCATTTGTACTGGTATGGCAGCAAGTATGGCAGCAGTATTATTGGTGGCTGGAGCTGAGGGTAAACGCAGTGCTTTGACACATAGCAGGGTTATGATTCACCAGCCAATGGGCGGTGCTCAGGGACAAGCCAGTGATATCGAGATTACTGCGCGTGAGATTCAGAAGTTGAAGAAGGAACTTTATACTATTATTGCCAATCATTCGCATACCGACTTTGATAAGGTCTGGGCGGATAGCGATCGTGACTATTGGATGACTGCCCAGGAGGCTCTGGAGTATGGCATGATTGATCAGGTATTGGCTAAGAAACAGTAAGGATGGCAAATCGAAAACAAAATATTTGTTCTTTCTGCGGACGTCCGGAAAGGGATGTTCCATTGTTGCTGTCTGGAATTGATGGCTATATCTGTAGTGATTGTGCTATGCAGGCATATCGCATTGTTCAGGATAATATAGCTACCAAGTCTTCTTCATCTTTTGGCGATTTTGGATTGAATGATGTTCCAAAGCCTAAGCAGATTAAGGAATATCTTGACCAGTATGTGATTGGGCAGGATGATGCGAAGCGTTATCTTTCTGTTTCGGTTTACAATCATTATAAGAGGTTGGGGCAGAAAAAAGGAGATGACGGCGTAGAGATTGAAAAGAGCAATGTCATTATGGTAGGTTCTACAGGTACAGGAAAAACCTTGCTTGCCAGGACTATTGCCAATTTGCTGAAGGTTCCTTTTACTATTGTGGATGCTACGGTATTCACAGAGGCTGGCTATGTGGGCGAAGATGTTGAAAGCATCTTGAGCCGACTGCTTCAGGTTGCCAATTACGACGTAAAAGCTGCAGAACGTGGTATAGTCTTTATAGACGAAATTGATAAGATTGCCCGTAAGAGCGATAACCCAAGTATTACACGTGATGTTAGTGGCGAAGGCGTTCAGCAAGGTTTGCTGAAGTTGCTTGAAGGCTCAAAGGTAAATGTTCCGCCTAAGGGTGGAAGGAAGCATCCTGATCAGGACTATATAGAGGTGGATACCAGAAATATTCTCTTTATCTGTGGTGGTGCCTTTGACGGGATTGAGAAAAAGATTGCCCAGCGTTTGAATACTCATGTCGTAGGATATAACAGTGTTCAGAATCAGAAGAAGATTGACTCAAAGAACCTCATGAAGTACATCGTACCACAGGATTTGAAGAGTTTTGGTCTTATCCCTGAGATTATAGGCCGTCTTCCGGTGCTGACTTATCTGGATCCTTTGGATCGAACGGCATTACGTAACATCCTTACTGAGCCCAAGAACTCGCTTGTAAAACAACAGGTGAAACTTTTTGAGATGGATGGTATTGAATTGACGTTCGAACCGGATGCCCTTGAATACATGGTAGATAAGGCCGTGGAATATAAGTTGGGTGCCAGAGGCTTACGTAGTATCATGGAGGCTGTAATGATAGATGCGCAGTATGATGCCCCTTCTGGGAAGGAAAAGAAATTTGTTGTGACAGTGGATTATGCACGTCAGCAGATTGAAAAGTCGCAACGACTTACAGCATAAAATAAAGAATTGTATTTAAAATGGAAGGAATGGAAAAGTTCCTTCCATTTTTTTTATTGTTTACAACAAAATGTTGTACAAAAACTTGTTTTATATTGAAAAATTAATATAACTTTGTAAAGGAATACTTAGAATGCCTGTATGGAAGACTGGAATCTGATAGAGCAACTGAAACATTACTTCGGCTTTGATTGCTTCAAGGGCGATCAAGAAGCCATTATCCGCAATGTGCTTGCAGGACGTGACACTTTTGTGTTGATGCCCACAGGCGGAGGTAAGTCTCTGTGCTATCAGTTGCCGGCCTTGTTGATGGAGGGAACAGCAATTGTTATTTCTCCGCTTATCGCCTTGATGAAGAATCAGGTAGATGCCATTCGTCAGGTGAGTGAGGATGATGGTATTGCCCATTTCTTAAACTCATCTCTTACAAAGACGCAAACAGATATTGTTAAGCGTGATGTAAAGGCTGGCCGTACCAAGTTGTTGTATGTGGCTCCGGAATCTTTGACAAAAGAAGATAATGTCAGTTTCTTGACAAGTGTCAAAATATCTTTCTATGCAGTAGATGAGGCACATTGTATTTCAGAATGGGGGCACGATTTCCGTCCTGAGTACAGGCGAATCCGTCCTATTGTAAATCAGATAGGGCAGGCTCCTATCATTGCCCTGACTGCTACGGCTACCGATAAGGTTCGCGGTGATATCAAGAAGAACTTGGGGATGATGGATGCGACAGAATTCAAAAGTTCATTCAATCGTCCCAACTTATATTACGAAGTAAGGCCTAAGACGAAGGATGTAGATAAGGACATCATTCGGTTTATCATGCAGCATAAAGGTAAAAGCGGTATTATTTATTGCTTGAGCCGTAAGAAAGTGGAAGAGCTGGCAGAAGTCTTGCGTGCCAATCAGATTAATGCCCGGGCTTATCATGCTGGTATGGAGTCTGCCGTTAGAAGCGAGACTCAGGATGATTTCCTTATGGAGCGCCTGGATGTCATTGTAGCAACCATTGCGTTCGGTATGGGAATAGACAAGCCGGATGTGCGTTTCGTTATCCATTATGATATTCCCAAGAGCTTGGAGGGTTATTATCAGGAAACAGGCCGTGCAGGTCGTGATGGAGGTGAAGGTTATTGCCTAACTTTCTATTCTCCCAAGGACTTGCGAAAACTCGAGAAGTTTATGGAAGGTAAGCCTGTAGCCGAGCAGGATATTGGTCGTCAGTTGTTGCAGGAAACCTCAGCATATGCTGAAACTTCTATTTGTCGTAGAAAGTTCCTCCTTCACTACTTCGGAGAAGAATATGAGCCAGATAATTGCGGTAATTGCGATAACTGTAGACACCCCAAGGAAAAACAAGAGGCTTCAAAAGAACTCAGGTTGGCACTTCAGGTTATAGATGCCGTGAAGGAAAACTTCAAGGTCAATCATGTGATTGATGTTCTCGTAGGACGCGAAACAGAAGAGGTCGTAGCACACAGGCATGAAGACTTGGATTGTTTCGGCTGTGGTGATGATTATGAAGCAAGTTTCTGGAATGCAGTCATTCGTCAGGGAATGATATCCGGCTATATAGAAAAAGAAGTGGAAAACTACGGACTGCTGAAGATTACTGCAGAGGGAAGGAGCTTTATGCGTAATCCTGTCGAGTTCTGGATTTCCAAGGACAATGAGTTCGACGAGTACGAAGAACCCATGGTTGGCGAATCTGCTGTTTTGGATGAAGTCCTTTTCAGTATGCTAAAATCTTTGCGCAAGAGTATAGCAGAAAAGAAAGGTGTACCCCCATATGTGATTTTCCAGGATCCTTCCTTGGAGGATATGGCTACAACATATCCTATCTCAATGGATGAGCTGAAGAATATAAGGGGTGTCGGCGATGGAAAGGCTGCCCGTTATGGTAAGGAATTCTGTGAACTGATAGCTAAGTACTGCGAGGAGAACGAAATAGAGCGTCTCGAGGATTTGCGTGTTCGTACATTGCCTAATAAGAGTAAGAATAAGGTGAGCATCATTGAGGGTATTGACAGAAAGCAAGCTTTTGAAGATATTGCAAAAGCGAAAGGTCTTACCCTTGAAGAGCTGCTGGATGAAATAGAAACGATAGTCTATAGTGGAACCAAGTTGAACATCGACTATTACATCGAGGATGTAATGGATGAAGATGATATGCTTGACATCTATGACTACTTTATGGAAGAGTCTGAGACTGATGATTTAGATGAGGCTCTGGATGCTTTGGGAGAAGACTATACAGAGACAGAAATCAGGCTGGTTCGCATCAAGTTCCTGTCGGAAATGGCTAATTAAGAAAATTTGGCATTTTTTGTGTCGGAATAATCAGTTTTTTTTTGTACTTTTGCACGCAATAAATTCTATATAAGATATGGCATCATTTATTGCAGATAAGATTGTTATGGACGGCTTGACATATGACGACGTCCTGTTGGTTCCCGCGTACTCAGAAGTATTACCTCGTACGGTAGAACTTTCAACCCGTTTTTCACGCAACATAGAGTTGAAGATTCCTTTTGTAACGGCCGCTATGGATACTGTTACAGAGGCTCCTATGGCAATTGCTATTGCCCGTGAAGGAGGTATTGGCGTGATACATAAGAATATGAGCATTGAGGAGCAGGCGCGTCAGGTTGCTATTGTAAAACGTGCTGAGAATGGTATGATTTATGATCCTGTAACCATTCAGTTGGGTAGTACGGTAGCAGATGCCCTCGAATTGATGACCGAATATCATATCGGTGGTATTCCTGTTGTTGATGCAGAGCGTCACTTGGTTGGTATTGTAACCAACAGAGATTTGCGCTTTGAGCAGAACGTTGACCGAATAATTGACGATGTGATGACATGCGAGAATCTGGTTACTACACATGTTCAGACCGACTTGGTGGCAGCAGCAAAGATTTTGCAGGAGAACAAGATTGAGAAACTTCCTGTAGTTGACGAAGATAACAAGCTTATTGGTCTTATTACCTACAAGGATATCACTAAGGCCAAGGATAAGCCTATGGCTTGCAAGGACAGCAAGGGCCGTCTGCGCGTTGCTGCCGGTGTAGGTGTTACCGCAGATACACTCGACAGAATGAAGGCATTGGTTGATGCTGGTGTTGATGCCATTATCATTGATACTGCTCACGGTCACAGTAAATTTGTGATTGAAAAGTTGAAGGAGGCTAAAAAGAATTTCCCCAATGTTGATATCGTTGTAGGAAATGTTGCAACAGGCGAAGCAGCACGTATGCTGGTTGAGGCTGGTGCTGATGGCGTTAAGGT
The DNA here is from genome assembly GCA_024683455.1 of Bacteroidaceae bacterium. GTDB lineage: Bacteria > Bacteroidota > Bacteroidia > Bacteroidales > Bacteroidaceae > Physcousia. The sequence goes on along the minus strand of JAIKYE010000036.1, from coordinate 43,975 downwards.
TGGTATCGGCCCGGGTAGTATCTGTACTACTCGTGTGGTAGCCGGTGTTGGCGTACCTCAGTTGAGTGCTGTTTATGATGTAGCCTGTGCACTTAAGGGAACAGGTGTTCCTTTGATTGCCGACGGTGGCCTGCGTTACAGCGGTGATGTGGTGAAGGCTTTGGCTGCCGGAGGTTACAGCGTGATGATTGGTTCTTTGGTTGCCGGTACAGAAGAAAGTCCTGGTGATACCATTATCTATAACGGACGTAAGTTCAAGAGTTACAGAGGTATGGGTTCATTGGAGGCCATGGAGTGTGGTAGTAAGGACCGTTATTTCCAGGCTGGTGTGAAGGATGTAAAGAAACTTGTTCCAGAAGGTATCGCAGGTAGAGTTCCTTACAAGGGTACTGTTCAGGAAGTTATCTACCAGTTGATAGGTGGTCTGCGCAGTGGTATGGGCTATTGCGGTGCAGGTACTATTGAGCAGTTGCATGATGCTAAGTTTGTTCGTATAACAAATGCCGGCGTTTTGGAGAGTCATCCACACGACGTAACAATTACCAGTGAGGCTCCCAATTACAGTCGTCCTCAGTAATTATAATTAAGGTATGAAGAAGATTCTGTGTTCATTATTGTTTCTTGCTGTAGCATTTGGTACCAAAGCTCAGGATGACCCTATCGTAATGCATGTAAACGGTCAGCCTGTTCCTCGTAGCGAGTTTGAATACAACTACAATAAGAATAATTCTGAAGGTGTATTAGACAAGAAGAATGTAGAGGAATATGCACAGCTTTTTGTCAATTACAAGCTGAAGGTGTTGGCAGCCTTGGATAACCATCTGGATACACTCTCAAGTTATCAGAAGGAGTTTCGTCAGTATCGCGACCAGCAAATCCGTCCTTTGCTGATTCCTCAGAATGCAATGGAGGAGGAGTGCCAGAAGTATTATGCACAGATGCTGGAAAGTTTGCAAGGCAAGGAACTTATACAACCGGCACACATCTTCTTACGTGTACCGCAGGCAGTCACGGAGGATGTGCAAGCTGCTGCCAAGGCACGCATCGATTCTGTTTATCAGGAAATAAAAAATGGAGCAGACTTTGCTGAATTGGCAAAGAAGGTTTCGCAGGACTTCGGGTCTGCAGCCCGTGGTGGTATGCTTCCTTGGATTGGTCCCAACCAGACTCTGAAAGAGTTTGAGGATGTTGCCTACAATTTGGAAGTGAATCAGGTCTCAGAACCTTTCCTCTCAACTGTAGGATACCATATTGTTAAGTTGCTGGGTAAGAAGCCTTTGGAGAGTTATGATGAGCTGAAGGCAAACATCCGCCGTTATCTTGAGAGTCAGGGCTTAGAGAACCAACTCGCCACTCAGGTGTTGGATTCTATGGCTCAGCAATCCTCGCCTCAGAAGACTGTTGAAGAGATTCTTGATGAAGAAACCGAACGTCTCTGTGCTCAGGATAATGAGTTGAAATACCTGGTGCAGGAGTATCACGACGGCCTTTTGCTTTTTGAGGAGTGCAGCCGGAATGTCTGGGAGCCTGCCAGCAAAGATACAGTTGGTTTAGCTTCTTATTTCAAGGCAAACAAGAAGAAATATGCGTGGAAGGAACCTCATTTCCGCGGACTTGTATATTATTGCAAGAATCAGGCTGACATCAAGGCTGTAAAGAAGGCTCTGAAGGGTGTCCCCGAGGATAAGTGGACAGCTACGATCCGTGAAAAGTTCAATAAAGACAGTGTAATGGTTCGTATGGAGCGTCGTCTTTTCACCAAAGGCGAAAATGCGAATGTGGATGTGTTGGCTCTGAAAGATAAGGGAGCCAAGTTGAATCCCCTGAAAGATTTTCCGTACGCAGCAGTTGTGGGAAAAGTCCTTAAGAAAGGTCCTGCAAAATGGACGGACGTAAGTAATCAGGTTGTTACAGACTACCAGCGTCTTCGCGAGGACGAGTATGTTGCTGCATTACGTAAGCGTTATACTTTTGAGATTCATGATGATGTCTTGAAAACAGTAAATAATCATTAATTATCATATGAAGTTCTACGGCAGATACATATATCTTGTATGTTTGTCTCTCTACAGCATTTCTACTCTTGCGCAGACGGCTCTGAACAATGTGATAGATGAAGTAGTATGGGTAGTTGGTGACGACGCTATTTTGAAATCAGACGTCGAGAAACAAAGGCTGCAATTTGGCAGTTCTGTCCCAGGTAATCCATATTGTATCATTCCTGAGCAGTTGGCAATCCAGAAGCTCTTCATTCATCAGGCTGCCATTGACAGTATCGAGGTGAGTGATGCTGAGATTAACCAGTACGTAGAGCAGAAGGTTAATGAGAATATCCTGTTGGCAGGTTCCAAGGAGAAGCTGGAGGAATACATGCAGATGACAATGACGCAGATACGCGAGGAGTATTTCGATCAATACAAAAATGAGATGACAATGCTCAAGATGCGTGAGAAGTTGACTTCTGATGTGAAGGCTACCCCTGCGGAAGTCCGCCGTTATTTTAAGGATCTGCCTGAAGACAGCCTGCCTTTGATTCCTACTCAGGTTGAAGTGCAGTTGTTGGTACAGCAGCCACGTGTTCATCAAGAGGAGATAGACAGGGTCAAGAATACGCTTCGCGAATATGCCGAGCGTGTTAATTCGGGAACCACCTCATTTTCCACTTTAGCACGTTTGTATTCAGAGGATACGGCTTCTGCCCGTCAGGGAGGCGAGATGCCTTATATGGGACGTGCCGAGTTGGATCCGGGCTTTGCAGGTGTTGTGTTTAGTATGACAGACCCAGGCAAGGTTAGTAAAATTGCACAGAGTGAGTTTGGCTTTCATATCATTCAGTTGATAGACAAACGTGGAGATAAGGTTAAGTGCCGGCATATCCTGAAGCGTCCTGAGATTTTACAGGAAGATATTGATACGGCAATGGTTCACCTGGACTCAATTGCCGAGGCTATCCGTAGAGAAAAGGTTACTTTTGATGAGGCTGTGAGTATTGTTTCAGACGACAAAGAGACACGCAACAACCATGGTATCCTTTCAAATCTGAAGGTGTCGGATGGCGAGCGTATTACTACCACAAGATTTGAGATGAGCGAGCTCTCTACGTATTCTCCTGAACTGGCTCGCGTAATTAGCACCATGGAGATTGGCGAGATATCCAAGCCTTTTACAATGATAAACAGCAAGGGTAAGACTGTTTGTGCCATTGCAAAGCTGAAGAATCGTATAAATTCCCACAGAGCAAGTATTTCAGAGGATTATCAGATTCTGAAATCTCAGGTCGAGGGTGAGAAAAAAGAGAAGGTTATTCTTGATTGGATAAAGGAAAAACAGCGTACGACATACATTAGGATTAACCCAGATTGGAGTACCTGTGAGTTCCAATACCCCGGTTGGATTAAGTGATGAATCATCGTCTGTCTGTAATATGTACACTTATCTTGTTTGGCGTTTGTCTTTTATTTGCTATTACTCCAGTCAGAAATACAGCAAATAACAATAGAGCAAAAACGTCGAATAAGGATAGCCGTGTACATTTGTTACATGCAGACAAACTATATTATGATGACCACCTTCATCTGACGGCTCAGTTTCTTGTTGGAAATGTCAAGTTTAATCATGAGGGAACCCTCATGTATTGTGACAGCGCTCTTTTCTACGAGGCCACAAACTCCTTTGATGCATTCGGGAATGTACGTATGGTGCAGGGAGATACGCTCTCGCTTACGAGTGATGTCTTGTATTATAACGGAACGGATAAGTTGGCCCGTGCCCGTTATAATGTTGTTCTGAAGCATCTGAAAACTATCCTCTATACAGACAGTCTTGATTACGACCGCATTTATGACCTCGGGTATTTTTTTGAAGGAGGGCGTTTGCTGGATCAGGGCAACGAATTGACCAGTGACTGGGGGCAGTACCAGCCGTCAACTCGTCAGGCTGTTTTTAATTATAATGTCAGACTGGTAAATCCCGAACCTCCCGAACCTCCCAAGACCATTCTTCTTTCGGACACATTGTATTATAACACCAATACGGCCATTGCGCATGTGGTAGGTCCTTCCAATATAGAGAATGGAGATAGCCACATCTATTCCGAACTTGGTTATTACAATACCAAGACGGACGAATCTTATATGCTTGACAGAAGCATCTTGGTGAATGAGAGAAAGCGCCTGGTAGGGGATAGTGTCGTCTGGAATGGAGAGACAAAGATTGGTGAAGCCTTTGGAAACTTTGTCTATACGGATGAAGAGAATAAGAATATGCTTACAGGCAATTACTGTTATTATGTCGATAGTATAGGATATTGCGAGGCGTATGACAGTGCCATGGTAATAGATTTCTCTCAGAAGGATACATTGTTCGCTCATGCAGATACCTTTAAGGTGTTTACATACTATATAGATACAGATAGCATGTACAGGGTTCTGCATGCATATCGCCATGTGCGTGCTTTTAGGGAAGATATGCAGGCGGTCTGTGATTCTATGGTTTATAACTCCAAGGATTCTTGTCTTGTCATGTATTACGATCCCATCTTGTGGCAGGAAGGGCAGCAGATGTTGGGCGAAGAGATAAAAGCCTTCTTTAATGATAGCACCTTGGACAGTGTACAGGTTCTGCGTCAGGCGCTTTCTGTTGAGATGATTGACAGTATCCATTATAATCAGGTGGCTGGTAAAGAAATGCATTTCTATTTCAAGGAAGGGGAGATGTACCTTTCCACCACACATGGTAATGTGTATTTCAACTATTATCCCTTTAATGAAGATAGCGTGATGGTTGAGATGAATCATACAGAAACTACACTCTTGAAGTTATATATAGAGAACCGTAAGGTCAATTATGTGTGGATGCCGGCAGCAACGGGTACGATGTATCCTGTGCCGTTGATTCCACCCAATGAGTTGTATCTGGAAAACTTTGCATGGTTTGATTATATTCGTCCTGTAGATAAGATGGATGTGTTCAATTGGCGTGGCAAAAAAGCTGGAAGCGAACTGAAGAAGAGTGTCCAGCGTGTAGCGCCAAAGCAGAAGTTATCGGATATTAAACAAGATTAAAACAATAAGGTTATGGGATTGTTCAGCACCAGACAGCCTCGCAAGTTCAGACGAGTGAGCATTTATACCGACGAGCGTAAGGAAAAGTTGCAGAAGTTGGTCGAACAGACTATGCGTGAGAAAGGTGAAGCTGCGTCCGAAGACCAAACTTATCAGGCAGATAAGTTCACGGGTACCTTTATTAATTATACACCGCGCGCTCAGCGCTACAAGGAGAATGGTGCTCGTATAGGATGGCCTTTGGCAGTCATACTTATTATTGTTTTGCTGATTATTTGGAAATTTATAATGACAGGCACAAGATAAAATATGGATATTATTCATCTCCTTCCGGATTCGGTTGCCAATCAAATTGCAGCAGGTGAGGTTGTACAACGCCCCTCCTCAGTTATTAAAGAACTGATGGAGAATGCTGTTGATGCTGGCGCTTCTACGGTTGATGTGCTTGTCGTGGATGCCGGACGTACGTCTATCCAGGTAATAGACGATGGAAAGGGAATGAGTGAACAGGATGCCCGAATGGCTTTCGAACGTCATGCTACCTCTAAGATTCAGAAAGCAGAAGACCTGTTCTCGCTGCATACCATGGGATTCAGGGGAGAAGCCCTTCCGTCTATTGCTGCCGTGGCTCAAGTCCATCTTCTTACCAGGACCATAGACAACGAGTTGGGCACGGATCTTACCATCGAGGGGTCGCGTATCACCAGTCAGGAAGTTTGCTCCTGTCCTGTGGGGGCGAATATCGAGGTTCGCAACCTCTTCTTTAATGTGCCTGCGCGACGTAAATTCCTGAAATCCAACCAGACCGAGCTGAATAATATTATTCAGGAGTTTGAACGTATTGTATTGGTGAATCCCACTGTAGGTTTTTCCCTTTCTCACAATGGCACGTTAATAACAAAACTTCCTGCCAGTAATCTCAGACAGCGTATTGTCAATGTATTTGGGAAAAAGCTGAATGAGCAATTACTATCGGTAGATGTTGATACTACACTTGCCCGCATCACGGGTTTTGTGGGTAAGCCCGAGGCTGCACGTAAGAAGAATACCAACCAGTATTTCTTCGTGAATGGTCGTTATATGCGCCATCCTTATTTTCATAAAGCGGTTCTGGAGGCGTATGCTCATCTTATCCCCGAGGGGGAGCAGATTCCATACTTCCTCTATTTCGAAGTAGATCCTTCAAACATAGATGTCAACATCCATCCTACTAAGACAGAGATAAAGTTCGAGAATGATTCAGCCATCTGGCAGATTCTGGTTGCCGCTATTAAGGATTCGCTGGGCAAGTTCAACGCTGTGCCTACCATTGATTTTGACGTAGAAGGCCGTCCCGATATTCCTGCTTTTGACTTCCATAGCGGTGCAGAGGTTCATGCGCCTCATGTACAGGTTGACAACAACTACAATCCCTTCCGTTCCGATGAGGGGAAACGTCAGCGACAGACACCCGTTGATTGGGAAAAACTCTATGCAGATGTCAAGAAGGCAGAACCTGCAGAAGATTATCATATAGACGAGCAGATAGCAGAACCGGACGATCTCTTTGCCAGTCAGGCTCAAGGTGGCCTGGAGATGAGCAACAGCCATTTCCAGTATCGGGGTCAGTATATTCTTACCCCCGTACAAACGGGTCTTATGATGGTTGACCAACACAGAGCTCATATACGTATTTTGTACGAAAAATTCCTTAGGCAGATAGAGGGACAGAAAGCTTCCTCACAGGGGCTTCTTTTTCCAGAGATGCTGCAATTGGCTCCCTCTGATGCTATATTGTTTCAGGATATGACGGATGAACTGCGTTCACTTGGATTTGATATTGAATCACTTGGTGGTGGCAGTTTTTCTGTAAATGGCGCTCCTGCTGATTTGGAAGGAGCTAATCCTGTCCTTGTGTTGACTCAAATGGTGGAGGCTGTTAAGGAAAAAGAGACAGGAATTGACAATGAATTGCAGCATCGTATAGCTTTGGTGATGGCACGCAATGCAGCTATTGTCACAGGGCAGGCGTTAAGTAATCAAGAGATGGAGTCGCTGTTGGGCGAGCTCTTCCAATGCCAGAACCCAAACCTCACCCCGACAGGTAAAACCATCATCTCTGTGTTAGAGCATACTCAGATTGAGAAAATGTTCGGACGTTGATGAAAAAAATGAAAATTGATTAATTACAAAATATACAATGGAACCAAAAGAAAAGATTATTCTTACGGGCGACCGCCCAACCGGAAAACTTCACATCGGCCATTATGTAGGCTCACTCCGTCGTAGAGTGGAACTGCAGAATTCTGGTCTGTACGATAAGATATTCATCTTCGAGGCAGATGCGCAGGCATTGACCGACAATATAGAGAATCCTGAGAAAGTACGTCAGAATGTTATAGAGGTTGCTCTTGATTATCTGGCCGCTGGTCTGGATCCCGCAAAGAGTACCTTGTTTATTCAGAGTCAGATTCCCGAACTCTGTGAGTTGTCTTTCTACTTTATGGATATGGTCAGCGTAAGCCGTCTGCAGCGCAACCCGACAGTTAAGACCGAGGTGCAGATGCGTGGTTTCAGTGGCGAGAGTATTCCTGTCGGTTTCTTTACTTATCCTATCTCTCAGGCTGCAGATATCACCATGTTCAAAGCTACAACTGTACCTGCCGGTGAGGATCAGGAGCCTATGTTGGAGCAGTGCCGCGAGATTGTTCGCAAATTCAACAATATTTATGGAGATACGTTGGTTGAACCCAATATCCTGTTGCCAGAGAATGCAGCCTGTCTTCGTCTTCCCGGTACCGATGGTAAGGCTAAGATGAGCAAGAGTCTTGGTAACTGTATTTATCTTTCCGATTCTGCCGATGAGGTTAATAAGAAGGTAAAGGGCATGTACACAGACCCCACCCATCTTCAGGTTAGTGATCCCGGTCATCTTGAGGGCAATACCGTCTTTACATATCTGGATGCCTTCGCAACAGATGAGATGGTGGCTGCTATGACCACAGATTACCAGACCCTTCAGGAGATGAAGGATCATTATACACGTGGCGGTTTGGGTGATATGAAGTGTAAGAAGCTTTTGATGAGTGTCCTGCAGGAGACCTTGGAACCTATCCGTCAGCGTCGTGCTGAGTTCGAGAAGGATATCCCACAAGTGTATGAAATTCTCAGGAAAGGATGTGAGGTTGCCCGCGAGACGGCATGTCAGACAATGGACGAAGTCCGTCGCGCGATGAAGATTAACTACTTCCAGGATCAAGCACTGATTGAAGAGCAGTCGCGTCGATTCGCATCTAAATAAAATTATTTAAGGAAATATTTTGTAAGTCCGCAGAAAAGTAATACCTTTGCTCCGCATTTCTTGAAGGGGGTATTGTGAGCGGGCGTTTAGCTCAGCTGGTTCAGAGCATCTGCCTTACAAGCAGAGGGTCGGCGGTTCGAATCCGTCAACGCCCACAAACATTTCCCGCAAGCCTCCTTTAGAATGGGCGTTTAGCTCAGCTGGTTCAGAGCATCTGCCTTACAAGCAGAGGGTCGGCGGTTCGAATCCGTCAACGCCCACCACTTTTGCACAAGAGAGTATATTTTGACGCACGTATTAGTTGTAACGCTATGGAATTAGATTTGTTGACGGCCATATCCCCCGTAGATGGTCGCTATCGTGGAAAAACAGAAACCTTAGCTGGTTATTTTTCAGAGTTTGCTCTTATCCGCTATCGCGTAAGAGTTGAAATAGAGTATTTCATTACACTTTGTGAGTTGCCATTGCCTCAGTTGGCTTCATTTCCTCAGAACCTGTTTGTGGTGCTGAGAAAAATCTATATGGACTTTTCTGAAAAAGATGCACAGCGTGTAAAGGACATAGAGAAGGTTACCAACCACGACGTTAAAGCTGTAGAGTATTTCATAAAAGAGCAGTTTGATGCTATTGGTGGTTTGGAGCCATACAAGGAGTTTATCCACTTTGGACTTACTTCACAGGATATCAACAACACCAGTGTGCCTTTGAGCGTAAAGGAATCGCTGGAGCAGGTTTACTATCCTCTCATTCAGGAACTGATAGACCAGTTGGCTGCTTATGCCGAGGAGTGGAAAGATGTTCCTATGCTGGCTAAGACGCACGGACAGCCAGCCAGTCCTACCCGTCTGGGTAAGGAGGTGATGGTGTTTGTATATCGCTTGCAGCGCCAGTTGGAGATGTTGCGTCAGTGTCCGGTAACAGCTAAGTTCGGTGGTGCTACAGGTAACTTTAATGCTCACCATGTAGCATACCCTCAGTATGACTGGCGTCAGTTCGGTGCAAAGTTTGTTTCCGAGAAACTTGGCTTGGAGCGTGAAGAATATACCACTCAGATCAGTAATTACGACTGTTTGGGTGCCATCTTCGACGCAATGAAGCGTATCAATACTATTATTATTGACCTCGACCGTGACTTCTGGCAGTACGTCTCTATGGAGTACTTCCGTCAGAAGATAAAGGCCGGTGAGGTTGGGTCCAGTGCCATGCCTCACAAGGTGAATCCTATCGATTTCGAGAACTCAGAAGGTAATTTGGGTATTGCCAATGCCATCTTGTTGCACCTGAGCCAGAAGTTGCCTGTAAGCCGTTTGCAGCGCGACCTTACCGATAGTACTGTTTTACGTAACATCGGTGTTCCCATGGGACACATGCTTATCAGTATCAATAGTACCCTGAAGGGACTGCGTAAGTTGGTATTGAACCAAGAGGCAATCAATCGTGATCTGGATAACTGTTGGGCTGTTTGTGCCGAGGCTATTCAGACCATCCTTCGCCGCGAGGCATATCCTCATCCTTATGAAGCACTTAAGGCTCTTACCCGTACAGGAAAGGGTATTGATGAGGCTACAATCAAGAACTTTATTGAGGAGCTTAATGTCAGTGAATCTGTGAAGGAAGAGCTGCGCGCAATAACTCCTCATACATATATAGGTATTTAGTTAAAAAAACACTTTTAAAAAGAAAAAGATTTATGATTACAGAAGACGAAAGCTGGAGAGAAAAATTCTCTGAGAGAAATGAGAGTGAAGGCCGCGATGGCTACCGCCCTCAGCAGTATGGAAGTGAAAACAATCGTACCCCTAGATATAGCAGTCAGGGTCGTGTTATGCGTCCGCGTATAAGCCGTCCTGCGTTTAGTAGTAACTCTGAGGGACAGACCAGTCGTCCCTATCAGTCACGTGAGGGTGGTTATCAGCCCCGTCCCCGCTACAATGCCGAAGGCGGTTATCAGCCCCGTCAGCCTCGCGAGGGTGGTTATCAGCCCCGTCCCCGCTATAATGCAGGTGGCGAGGGTGGCTATCAGCCCCGTCCCCGTTACAATGCAGGTGGTGAAGGCGGTTATCAGCAGCGCCCCCGTACAGGTGGTTATAACCGTGGTGGCTATCAGCCCCGTCAGCAGGGTGGTGGTTTCAACCGTCGTCCTCGTACAGCAGGTTACAACCCCAATGCTAAGTATAGCATGAAGAAGCAGATTGAGTACAAGGAGACTCATGTAGATCCCGATGAACCAATCCGTCTGAACAAGTTCCTGGCTAATGCCGGTGTATGCAGTCGTCGTGAGGCAGATAGCTTCATCGAGGCAGGTGTAGTAAAGGTAAACGGTCAGGTTGTAACCGAATTGGGTACTAAGATTAAGCGTTCTGATTCTGTGTTGTTCCACGATCAGTTGGTTAGTATAGAGAAGAAGGTTTATATCCTTCTCAACAAGCCCAAGGATTATGTTACCACCAGTGATGACCCACAGAACCGCAAGACTGTTATGGACTTGGTAAAGGGTGCTTGTCGCGAGCGTATCTATCCTGTAGGTCGTCTCGACCGCAACACTACAGGTGTGCTTCTGCTTACCAACGATGGTGAATTGGCAAGCAAGCTGACACATCCTCAGTACATGAAGAAGAAGATTTACCACGTATATCTCAATAAGAATGTCACAGCTGCCGATATGCGTATGATTGCAGACGGTATTCAGTTGGAGGATGGTGAGATCCACGCAGACGCTATTGAATATGCCAGCGAGACCGACCGCAAGCAGGTAGGTATCGAGATTCACAGTGGACGTAACCGTATTGTTCGTCGTATCTTCGAGAGCCTTGGTTATAAGGTTATCAAGTTGGACCGCGTATTCTTTGCCGGTCTTACCAAGAAGAATGTTCGTCGTGGTGACTGGCGTTACCTCACAGAGCAGGAAGTGAACATGCTGCGTATGGGAGCGTTTGAATAAGCCCCCTCCGCCTCCCCCTTGGGGAAGTGGAATTATCGAACAAAGAATAAACAGGAAACTAGATGAAAAGAACAAAAATAATAGATGTCCTCAACATGGCACTCCCCCAAAGGGGGAGCGAGGAGGGGGCCTCAATCTGTGTTAAAGGTTGGGTGCGCAGTAAGCGTGGCTCTAAGGGTATCTTCTTTGTTGCTCTGAACGACGGAAGCACTGTCAAGAGTGTGCAGATCGTGGGCGATGAGGCTAATTTCCCCGAGGAGACTATAAAGCGCATCACCACAGGCGCATGCATCAGTGTTGAGGGTAAGTTAGTGGAAAGTCCCGCAGCCGGTCAGGCCAGCGAGATTCAGGCTACAGCCATAGAGATTCTGGGCGATTGCGATAATACCTATCCTTTGCAGAAGAAAGGTGCTTCCATGGAATACCTCCGCACCGTAGCTCATCTGCGTCCCCGCACAAACCTCTTTGGTGCTATCCTGCGCATTCGCCACAATATGGCAATGGCTATCCATACTTATTTCCACGAGCACGGATACTTCTATTTCCATACCCCCCTTATTACAGCTTCAGACTGTGAGGGAGCTGGAAATATGTTCCAGGTTACTACCAAGAACCTGTATGACCTGAAGAAGGACGAACAGGGTAAAATCATCTATGATGACGACTTCTTTGGCGAACAGACCTCCCTTACCGTAAGCGGTCAGCTGGAGGGCGAGTTGGGTGCCACAGCTCTGGGTGCTATCTATACCTTCGGTCCTACATTCCGTGCAGAGAACAGCAATACACCTCGCCACTTGGCAGAGTTCTGGATGGTAGAGCCTGAAGTTGCCTTCCTTGATCAGGAAGAACTGATGGATCTGGAGGAAGACTTCATCAAGTATTGTGTTCGTTGGGCACTCGAGAAGTGCAAGGACGATTTGGAGTTCATCAACAACAATAAATTCATCACCCCCAATCAGGATTTGATTCCCCGTCTTGAGGGTGTCCTGAAGGAAGATTTCGTTCGTCTGCCTTATACCGAGGGTATCAATATCTTGCAGGAAGCCATCAAGAATGGCAAGAAGTTTGAGTTCCCCTGCAACTGGGGCGATGACCTGGCCAGCGAGCATGAGCGCTACTTGGTAGAGGAGCACTTTAAGAAGCCTGTCATCATGACCGACTATCCCACAGCCATCAAGTCATTCTATATGAAGCAGAATCCCGCAACGGAGAATGGCGGTTCTGTTGGTTACAAGGGTTGTGTAGCACCCGGTCCTACCATGCAGGGCACCGATGTACTCTTCCCCTCTATAGGTGAGATTATCGGCGGTTCTGTTCGTGAGGCAAGTTATGACAAGCTGATGGGAGAGATAGAGCGTCGTCAGATGGATATGACCCACTTGTGGTGGTATCTTGATACACGTAAGTACGGAAGTTGTCCTCATGCAGGCTTTGGCCTTGGTTTCGAGCGTTTGATACTCTTCGTTACCGGCATGCAGAACATCCGTGACGTTATTCCATTCCCACGTACTCCCAAGAACGCAGAGTTCTAATATAAATGCAAATAAGAGAGGCGCCGCCTCTCTTATTTTGCTTTAACCAATCCATATTAACAAAAGAATAAAGCCATTTTTCTTTCATTTCCCCATGTCCTATTTAGGTGAACTTATTTCTATTGGTGTAGCATTCTCATGGACTGCAACAGCATTGTTGAGCGAGTTTGGTAGCAAACGCTTAGGGAATCTTACGCTTAATGTGTTGCGTATGTCCTTAACCTTGCTTTTCTCTTTGGTCTTGTTTGGTGTTGTTACGGGTAATGTCCTGCCAGGCGGAGCCTCGGCAGAAGCTATCGGTTGGATGTTGTTGTCGGGAATTGTAGGATATGTCATTGGCGACTTCTGCCTGTTCCAGTGTTATATTATTATAGGTTCACGCTTTGGACAGTTGTTTATGACCCTTGCCCCTCTTTCCGCAGCATTGACGGCATGGGTAACTCTGGGGCAGCAGATGACACGGATGAGTATTGTAGCCATGCTGGTCACACTGTTTGGTATTGGCATATCTGTCTTGGGTAGGGGAGAGCATCATAGGGTTTCGCTCAGCCTCCCACTCCGAGGGGTGCTTTTTGCCACAGGAGCGGCTCTGTGTCAGGGAATAGGACTTGTGCTTAGCAAGATAGGTATGGATCATTATGTCTCCACAGACGGTATGGCAGAGTGGTTGGTACCCTTCAGTGCTAATTTCTATCGTTGCATAGCTGGTATTATAGGCTTCTCCTTATTGCTCTATTTCCGCAAAGGCTTGGCTCCTCTTAGTCAGGCTCTCCATGATCGGAAAGGTCTCTCGGTTGCCATTGCAACCACCATCTTTGGTCCTTTTGTTGGTGTGGGCTTCTCACTGATGGCTGTCCAGTACACCGCTGCAGGCATAGCCTCCACGTTGATGGCTATGACGCCTATTATTATTCTCCTGCCCGCTCATTTCATTTTCCATGAAAGAATCACCTGGCGTGCCATCATTGGAGCCGTTATCTCCGTGGTTGGAGTCAGCCTTTTCTTTATGGGGTAGTACTTAACGACTCATTCAGATAGTCTCCACGACTCGTTCAGATATTCTCTATGGGGGGTAAGAGACTATCTCAATGACTCGTGGAGATAGTTGGAATGACTCATGGAGACTATCTGAACGAACCAAAGGTGACATGGTGCTGTTGTTCACTGAATTTTGCACCCCAAAAACCCTAAGCTTACTCAATCAATCGAGTAAGCTCAAACGATTGTTCGAGTAAGCTCAGGTAAATAAATGAGTTTACCTATATCAGTATAAGTCAAGATTACACTTTTAACTGCCGATTTGTGTATGTATTATACATTTTCGGTACTTAATAGTGTATGAATAGACAATAATAATGAAACAACCTAATGTTTATATTACTTCTTTATTGTTAAAAAGCAATTACACTGAAATTGATTGAAAGCAACATCAAAGAAAGCCTGCCCCCCTCTTGACATCTTCGTTCCTGTTAAATAAAGACTAATTAGAGGGTGTAGCAGGCTTAACAACTAACATTAATAAAATGAAACAAATCTATTGTCGTAATTTTCTATGGTCATTTCTATTATTACTTCTCGAATTCTGATTTACCCGGCAAAACTTCTTCCAAGCGGTTTATTAGCATCGCCTTTCCCTTTTCAAAATCATCTTGATACTCATCATTGAGGACAATCACATCACAATCTTTGAAGTTCAGATTTCGGATACTGTTTTCATCAATGAGTGCATTGTAGTTTGTAACGACATTACCCTTTTGCAGTAATCCTTTCTTCATTAGGCATAGCGGATAGATAATCCATGTCAGGTTTTTGCCTTCCCTGAATCTGGAAAGAGAGGTTTCTATCTCTGTCTTATATTCTATTAGCGCAATCTGGTTCTCAGTCTTTAGGTGCGGTACTACGGCGTGATTACAGTAGGGCAGAAGATAATAACCATCTTTCCTTTCGATGACATATTGGGGACATATTAGTTTGTCAGAGTTGTAGATGGTCTGTGCATAGGTATCGCTTCCGAATAAGCATAGCCCCACTCGCAATCTAATCCCATCCTTCGTAAAAAAATTCTCAGGTTTCTGTTCCCTCATAACTATATAGTCATCACAGGCATATAGGTATCGTTCACTCAATCCCTCTATGCATGGAATATACAGGTCTATGACGTTAGAGTTAAAGATAGGCAAATATTCACGCGGCACAATCTCCCAGTCCCATACAATGTGTACACGTTCATGCTCTGTGTTAAGCCATTTGGGGATTTGTGTTTCAGAGATAGACATCACTAAATATATGTTCCTTATCCATGGCATATAACGTTCTATGCTGCGCAGTTGATAGCGGAGTGTCTCCCAGTCGCGGAAGCGAGTGGCGTTGTTGCTCCATCCGCTTGGCCCTGAAACATGCTTCTTATACTCCACAAGCCAGTTCTCATCGCTACAATCTACGAATGGTATTACGTAATCTATAGGCGTAGAAGATTTTAAAATTACTTTCTCCATATCATTTAGTGCCGTATTCGGGCATAATATTCAACTATGTCAATAATAAAGTTCTGAACCATGCAATTGTAATACATATACTGTAAAATAAGACCCCAAGACCCCATATGATTCGTTTTTTGCGACCTTCTTTCTGGAATTCTGCAAAATATCTAAGGTAACAATCATTTTTCCATAGAATAAAATATAAAAACAGAAATTCTATAAAGCACAATATAGCAAAAAACGCCCCATAATGTCCAACTATGATGGAATGTATAGGTTCTCCACAGAAGATTACCAGAATATTGGCGCAAAGCAATATAGGGCCTAATGTTACTAAGGCCATTGCTGAGCTGCAGAAATACAGACAAAACGGGGAAGATGGATTACCCGTTGTATCGTTAATCATATCAACCCATTTTTCATAGGTGTCCATCCCGTATTTCTTCAACCTTTTCTTCGTAAAGTCCAACTTATATAATGGCCTGCAAATAAGAAATTCTATAGCTTTCCCACAAATATTCCTATCAACGAAGACATAAATACTATAGATAGAATAGTAAATTCTGTTCCAAAATTCAACAAAACTCAACATGATTTTATATTGTAAAATTTGATAGAATATTAATATTGTCGATAAATTTTAGTTGTACAGCAAGACAAATCTACGAAATGTTTTCTTTTATTTATACGTTTTTTGCAAGTTTTTTTTACAATGCTTACAAAATACACATTTAGCATGGAGAGTAGTCGTTACTACCAAAATTTGAACTTGTCAAAGTAAGGGGTTGTGCTCACCATGAAACTATTACGCGACTTTGTATACTACAGTCTTATGCTCTCAGAAAAGAACACAATCTTAAGACGTTCTACACCATTTCTTATATGTGGTTTCAAACAAAAAGTTTGATGCGTTGGAGAACGATGTTGCAGTCTTGTCGCGCCTGTTCACCAAACAGCAGACATACTATTTATTGCGATTTTTTTCGAACTTGCTTCATTATAGATGTATATCGGAAATCATCGCTATTCTGTTAGATTGGGCTAATCGGTCTTTGAAACAATCAAATTACAGCCTTCTATGAGCTTATTGAAAACCAGCGGTTTTAGGTATGCGCCTTTGTAAACTAATTATGTAGGTTGCAATGAATCAAGTTTAATACGTTTTCTCTTAGCTGGTTGGTCGTAAGAGCTGTAAGCACTTAAATTATCTTGTTCGCAAGCATGATGAGAAAAGGAATATTAATTCACTTTTCTCACCAATGCCTAGCATCTCTCAGCCCTTAAAGCTAATAATTAACAAGAAAAAAAGATTAACAATACAATTCTTCAGAAGGCAAAAGACGTCATCTTAAGATTAGGAAGATCTTGACTATTGCAAAGAATGCCGTCTATGTCCATGTTGCAGTCACCATCAAAACCAGTTGCATCGTTGTTATTGCCCATCATGATATAAAATTGGATAGCTCAACTTATGTAATTCACAGTATATCACTTGCGAACAAAATTCATATGAACAATCTGCTCGATAAAACCAAATTCAACGATTTCAATGAACTTAATTGCTCTTTCCTGAGCTATTCTGTTAACATTTTACTTGTTCCCATTTAAACGGGACACTAATAATCAAGACCATCAAGTGTAATCTCTACAAGATAGCCACCTCCATATTCGCCCAACAAAGAGCCTCCAATGGCACCCAGGATTCCGCCAACAAGAGTACCCGCAGGACCGCATACGGAACCAACTGCTGCTCCAGCTTTTGCAAGCAATATTGACAAGGCTGCAGATCCTGCTTCTTCACCAGCCGTCACTGCTGCCGCATGTCCTCCTTCATTTTGATAGGTGTTACAAATGTTATACACAGAAGCAGCACAATTAGCTGGCCCCAAGGTACGACCTACGATTTTTGACAAACCTTGCAAAGATGTTGTCCCAACATATTGATTGCCATAGAAAACTCTTCCGGTTTTTGTTTCAAAATACAGTTTAAAGTTAGTGCCGAGACGAGTGTTGCCAGCACCTGTAGAAACTCCTGTATTCAATGTGCTCAACCAGGAATTCATCACGTTATCATACCCTCCCGGATTGTTCATATTCACGAAATTGACGACATTACCCTGATCAGAGTTACCCTGGCCATAATTACCCTGGCCATAATTACCCTGACCAGAGTTATCCTGGCCATAATTATCCTGGCCATAATTATCCTGGCCATAATTATCCTGACCATAATTATCCTGGCCATAATAATTCTGACCTTGATCTTGGTTGCCCCATTGGCTCGCATAGCCATATACACCACCTATGGGTAAGATAAAATATGGAGCTAATGGATCATCAAAATATCCGCCTGGTGTATAGTCATCATAATTACTACTTGTACCAAGAACGGTAACAACTCCCAGCCAGTAACAAACGGTGCCATCCGCATCCTGCACGTATCCACCAGTAAATGTACCCGCATCAATCATGCTATCAGCTTCAGATTCTGAATATGGGTTTGTTACCGAACCGTCTCCGCCGCCAATTATGACAGCTTGGTCTAAAACATCCAAGAGTGGTAATTCACTGGTAAGTTGCAGCAAACTGCACTTGTTTGCCAGCTCCATTTTTCTTAGCTTTTTCATTTTTTTGTAGTTTTATATTGTTTGATAAAGTTCTACCATTTTGGTAGAGTAATCTGTAATCTCATAATTCTCAAGAAATCTTTTACGTGCACCTTCGGCAATTCGCCGGGAGAGTGACATGTCATCTAATAAACGGCTAATTTGTGATGCTAAACTTTGAGGACTTATACTACGTTTATCTTCACTTTTTTCAACGTGTACTTTGAGTCCAGAAATTTCATCTTCAACGATTTCATCTAGCCCACCGGCGTCACTTACTACGATTGGCAATTGGTTCATCATCATTTCTACAGCGGTCAAGCCGAATGCTTCATGTAGCGAACATACAACGCCTATATTTGCGATATCATAAAAGTCCTGGACTTTTTCCTTATCTAATTTTCCTGTAAATGTAATCTGCGACCAATTCCCTTCAGCTATTCTCAGCCAATGATTATAGTCGCCTTCTCCCAAGAGGTACAGATGAAGCCAAGGATAGTTTTTTTTCAATATCCCAAATGCTTGAATCAAAGCCCCCACACCTTTGTCTGGATCCAATCTTCCAGCATAAAGGAGGACCTGCTCTTCGGAACTTATGTAATATTTTTCGCGGATGGCATTTTTTTCTTGATCTTCTAAGTGGTGAAAACTGTCTGTCAAAGCATTGTTAATGACGACACATTTGTCTGTATCTATAGTACCATATTTCTGATAAGTTCTGAGCGTATGTTGGGCAACACATATAAAACGATCAACTTTTCTTATCATTTTTAAGTCTGCTTTGAATGCCTTACAAAGGTTCTGCTCTTGTTCACTTCTATACTTTGCTGGTTTTCTTAAGATTCTTCCTAACTGACCTTCATCTCCTTTAAGATTGAAACTCCAATTTGTGTAATGTGCGACGAGAACAATTTTACTTTTGGGAAATTCTTTTTTTAAAGCAGCAACAAGGTTGGGTTCTCCCATGAAATTAAGATGAAATATAAGGTCTACATCCTTTTCCTCCTGAATGAATTCTCGCAGAAGAAAAGAGATGTTACGAGCATAGTATTTGGAACCATTTTTGTTCAGATATTGCGCCTTTGGTATGTTTATTGTTATGTGGCCGGCCTCATCTGAGGTGGTAACGAATTTTCCCGTACCATATATATATATAATGCCATATTCTATTTTGGCCTTATCCAGAGTTGATTGAAGCTCACGTATATATGTTCCTATACCATAGAGCGAACCGCGGCAGAGGCTGTTGAAAATATATACTTTTGTCCTTTTCATTATTTTCGATACTATCAATTATTGTTTCCTTTTTATTGTTTTTCTGTGGCAATATCTCCTCCAAGCATAATTTTCAACCCTCTGCCAGCTTCACCATTGACAAGGACACTTCCTTGACTTTTTGAACCCGCAATATTTCTTTTAAATGAGCCATAAAGAAAAAAAATGTTGAAATAATCTTTATGAGTAAGTTGCCCACTTTCTATTTCGAACATGATTTGGTTAATTTCATGGAGATTATTCTGCTGGGCAACTTTGAAATATTTTTGCAGGTAATCTAGGGGTAAATAGAACTTTCTTTCTTTAGGATTATATCGGCTAAGAATATAGTGCCCTAAGCCAAGAATCCCAGTCTCAAGGCTAGTATCATAAAGCAGTCGAATATTCCATTTCATGATTTTTGCATCCAAGTCGCTTAGTAAGTTTTGTTCATCGTCAGAAGAAACAAATCCATTACGGATAAGGTAGGTCATGCTCCAGGCTATTCCACACAAGCCGTCGCTGAAATTGCAGGGATATGTATTGTCGATTTCATTGTAAATCTCCATCAACAATTCCTTGGCGAATCTCCGATAAAGTTTATTTTTGGAATATTTTGCATAGTGATAAAAGAATAACACAAATCCCATCTTCCCGTTCATCAGTCCTAAATTACGCGTAAAACTTCCATTTAGCATAAGGTATCTGGATATAAAGGATAGCTCTTCTTTGGCTGTAGTTAAATTCAAAATATTTTGTGACATTTTTTTGTAATTTTAAAAATTGTCTATATCTATTAATATTAGTGTACTAACTCTTCATTCTGACTTGAGACCAAGTTGTAATAACACCCTTTTATTCCCATTAAAAACTCATGATTACCTATTTCCACAATCTGACCTTTGTTCATTACAACAATTTGGTCTGCATGACGGATGGTACTTAGACGATGGGCAACGATAACAACCGTTCTGTTTTCAAAAGCGGAGTTCAGAGCTTTTACTATCTTCTGCTCGTTGACGGTATCAAGGGCGTTGGTTGCTTCGTCCAAGAATAGATATTGGGGGTTTCTGTATAGGGCTCGGGCAATAAGCAAACGTTGTTTCTGTCCTCCGCTAAGTCCGCGTCCCTGTTCGCCAATTACGGTATCAAAGCCACGAGGCATATGGTCTATTTCATCCTTTATTTGTGCTATTTCACAGCATTTTATTAGCTGAGCTTCGTCCACTCTCTCATCGCCAAGCACAATGTTATTCTTGATGGTATCGCTGAACATTTTGCCATCCTGCATTACTACACCACACATCTCGCGCCATTTTCTGAGATTTATTGCCGTAACATTCATGCTCCCCATACTTACCGTGCCATGCGTTGGCTTATAAAGACGGATAAGCAGTTTCAAGAGAGTTGACTTTCCGCAGCCGCTGCTTCCCACTATAGCCGTGATCTTGTTCTCTGGAATACGCAGGTTTATACTCATAAGCACCAAAGGTAAGTGTGCCGCATACTGGAACATGACATTCTTCAGTATCAGACTCTTGTTCTCTGGCAATATGGTTGTTGAGCCAACGGACAACAGTTCGTCCTCATCCTCCAACTGCCTGATTTCATTCATACGCAGGAATGATATCTTGGCATACTGAGCCGATACCACAAAGTTAATGAACTGAATGAGCGGTCCGTTCAGCATACCTATAATAAACTGTGTAGAAATCATCACTCCAAAGGTAATATCTCCATTTATAACGGCGGTAGCACAATAGAAAGTAATAGCCATGTTCTTAATGCTCTCTATAAACTGGGCTCCTAGATTCTGCATGTTGGTAACCGTCAGGACTCGTTTGTTCACATGATATAGCCGTGCCTGTATCTCCTCCCACTTCCAACGGCGCGCACGCTCATAATTGTAAATCTTGATGTCCTGGATGGCAGATACCGTTTCCACCCAATAACTCTGGTTCTTGGATATCAGCTCAAAATATTGCCAGTCCAGCTTCTTGCGGATGCTCAGGAATAGCATCACCCATGTAACATACAAGATTGAACCACCTAAGAAAATGAAAAAGATAACGTGGTTATATACTAGCAATATTATGGAGAACAGGAGGAAAGTGAACGTCGAGAATATTAAAGACAAAGAATTGTTCATGATGAACGAACGAATACGCTCGTGATCGGCTGCACGCTGGAGAATGTCGCCCAACAGTTTATTCTCGAAGAAGGTTACCGGCAGCTTCATCAGTTTTATAAGGTAGTCAGATATCAATGCGATGTTTACACGTGCCGTAATATGCATCAGAATCCAATCCCTGACAACACTGAATACCATGATGCTTAATAGAATGCAAATATTGCCTGCTAATACCATGTTGATGAAATTCACATCAGAAGTACTGATACCAATATCTATCACAGATTTGGAGATAAACGGCAGAATTCCCTGCAGGAGAGTAGCTACGAGCATCACGAAGAATATGAGCGAGAACTCCTTTTTATAGGGCATGAAGTAGCGAAGCATGCTAATCATGCTGTCCTTCTCCTGCCTCTTCTCCTGCTTGGAGAGCTTGAAGTCTGCTGTGGGCTCTAGAGCGAGCAGGACACCTTTGTCTTCGTTCTTGAGGTACCAGCCTTCCATAAATTCACGCTTTGTGTATTTCACGTGACCTTTGCAGGGGTCTGAGACCCAGATATGTTTTTTGTTGGCATGATAGACTACAACAAAATGATTCTCGTTCCAATATATGATAGCAGGGAAGGGAACCTTCATTATCACATCGTCTATTGTGCATTTGAAGGCGGCAGTGTGGAGCCCTATAGACTCGGCAGCAGCGCTGATACCAAGTAGAGAGACGCCTTCCTTAGTAATGCCGCATTTGTCTCGCAAATACTGCAAGGAGTAATATCGGCCAAAGTATTTTGCAATCATCTTCAGCGATGCGGGACCGCAGTCCTTGGCATCCATCTGGTATTCTGTGGGGAATCTATGTAGTATCATTTGGTTTCCTTTGCTTTCAGGTTATCAAATAAACGGTGTATCAAACGACGCTTTGCGGTGATAATTTCACCTGTACCAGCGGACTCGAAGTTTAGACGGAGTTGTTTGCCGAAGTTGGTTTTTATTCCGTCTGGGAATGAAACCGTTACGAGATAGGCTTTTACATTTCCTTCTGGCGTCTGCATATTATGAGTCAGGGAGGAAAGCATCTCAACCTTTCCACGAATATACCCATATTCATTAGAGGGATAATCTGTCAGTTTGACGTTGACATCCTGCCCTACCTTGACCTTGCCGGCTCCGCTAGCGGGGATGAGTAGCTCCCCTATCATCCTGTTCTTGGCAGGGGAGATGGAGAAAACCTCGGTAGTACTGCTCAGAAACACATTGTCTCTCCAGAAACTCTGATACTGTAGTAGTCCGTTTATTGGTGAAATAAAGAGGTATTGTTCCTTCCACTGACGTATTTGGTTAACGAGTACATTGAACTTGGCAAGCATCGTATTGTACGTAGAAACCATTTCTTCTCTGACTGTTACATCTACCTTTGCCAACTCGATGTCGATGGACTTTATCTCAGACTGTTTTATCAGTTCTGTACTTTTGAGTTCTATGTCTGAGCGTTTACACGAAAGCAGACTATTGTACTGCTGTGACAGAACCTCATCGCTGATAGCTCCTAATTTATGCAGGATGCTGTCCGAGGCGTATTGCCTGTGCATATTTGCCAACACCTCGCTGTTAAGATCAATCTCCCTTTTCAGATTCTCAGAAACATGGCTGTTTGACAATTGCTGGTTTCGCAGCGTCCTTCTCATGTTGTCATACACCTTGGTCTCACGTAATTGGTTAAACTTAATATAAGATAAGACGAAGTCATTGTAATAGGCGCTTAATACTCCCAGCTCCAGATTGTCAGGAAAAACTATTTGGGTATCAGAATCCGGCATCACATTGCAAAGACTATCCAGCCTGAGTATATCCTCATAGACTGCACCAGATTCTATATAACCTAAGCAAGTCCCTTTCTTCACCTCTGTATTGTTTTCTACAAGCAAATGAAGACGCCCTAACGCGGAAGAGATCAAGCGTACAGGAGCAACCTCTCCCGTGATGGATATCTGACCAGTTACAGTATCGGGATATTTAATGATACATCCTAATGTCACCATTGTAACAACGATTACCATGATGATGGCTACCACAAGTCTGGTCCAGCCTGTAGGCATGCGGTCTATGATGTCGGCAACTTCCTCGGAACGTTTGTCTGTAATTTGCTCCAAGGCTTTGTCCTGAACTTTTATGTCGTCTTTCTTTTTCATTTCTTGATTGATGTTTGAACAATGTCCAGCAAATCCCTGCCTTCTACAAAATCATGGAGAGAGAGGTGGCGGATTCTGTAGTAACTCTCGAACAGGCTTCTCATTACTGAAATGTAATATTGCTTAGCTTGTAAGTAGTCTTTGTGGGCATTAGAAAGCTCTATGGCAGCAATCTTTCCCGTGTTGAATCTTAAAGTCGCAAAAGAGTACTGTTGGGCAGACAGGTTATACTTTTTCTCTGCTGCGTCTGTAAGCCCTTTGTTCATGTTGTAGTCTATAACATAATTATGAATTTCCTCCTTGAAATTGGAAACGGCATATTCCTGTTCCTGAAGTGCCATCTCGTATTGATTTTTGGCAATCTTCAGTTTGTTGCGATTAATTCCCCACTGAAACACAGGAATACTCAGAGTGACAGAGGCTGATTGCCGCTGGTCTGGGTGCTGGTAAGCATCTTTAAAAGTATTGGCATACTGGTTGAGACCATAGCTTAATGAGATGTTGGCATTAAATCGGTTATCTGTTTTCTTCTGGTGCAACCTGTATTCTGCATTGAGACGTTCCAACTCCAGACTCTGATAGGTAGGATTGTTCTGATTCACAAGTCTTATTACGTCAGATTCCTCTATACGTGTTGGAAAGTTTGTTGATGATAATGTCTTTAGTTCAATATCATGGACAAGTAACTCTTTCTCCAGCAATCGGATGGAAGATGCATAAGCATATTGTGACTTCTCCAGTTCGATTTTATTATCGAGTTGTTGCATTTCCACCAGATTGTATTCGTATTCTGTTATTTTTCCTGCGTCCTTACGTATCTTAGCATACATAAGAAGCGAGTCACCCATGCAGGTTGCCTTGGAGTAAAAGTCTATATCTACTTTGTTGGAATAAGCATTCAGATATAGTCCTAAAATCCTTTGTTGCTCCGTTGATACAGACGTGCAGAAATCTTTCAACGCTACATCATTTTGTAATTTGGATATAGCTCTCTCAAAAGATATGTTCTTACCTCCTCCGAATAATGACTGGGAATAGGAGAGATACACGGGAGAGGTGCTGAATCCATTATTCTTGCATGTGAACTCATGCAGGAAACTTAGACTGCTTCCTACCGTGAAAATACCTCCAGTTGCCGAAATCTTCTGAGATATGCTTATTCCTCCGGATGTCGTGTTAGAAAACTCCTCTACATTTGAATATTCTCCCGTATTGTAATTCTGAAGCAGGCGCATGGAGTGATTAAACGATACGGGTGTCAGATTGAGTGAGAAGGCAGGAAGGAAACTCTTCTTGAAATTCTCATATTCTAATATGCTGTTTTGTAAGGCCAAGCGTTTTGTCCTTACGTATATGGTATTATATACATATTTGTTAATGGCGTCATTAAGAGAGACTATCTCTGCAGGAGAAACAGACAGTAAACCAACCATCATTGAATATGCAAAAACGGCAATGCTTTTATATCGCATAGGATAGTGTGTTTGTACTCGTTTTTAGGAATTGCGACTGCCAATTTAGGGAGATTTTAACGTCTCTCCCAAATGTTTTTAGGAGAAAATTTTACAAATACTTAAAAATCACCCTTTGGTGTGAGGACAAGGGTAACCCTTTTGGGTGAGTGTTTGACGCTGTTTTAAATATTTATGGCAAAAATATTGATTATTCTCAGAAGATTCTGTAACTTTGTACTGCATTAGAAAAAACACGCATTAGATGGCACACAAAAAAAATAATCAACAGGAAGAGGAAGATATCTGTTCTCTCTGTTCTCCACTACGTATAGACGGTTCTATTGATGACGCATTGCGGAATGTGATTCTGACAGTTCTTGCTAGCTACATTACTGGCAAAAAAGACACATGTTTCATTATGGACGTTGAGAAAAGAAAAATACTGTATCGGACAAGTACGCTTTCATCGTTGAACGAATTCACCGAGGCTGACATACAGCGCCCTTGTAAGGTAGTGTATTGGTCACTCATCCATAAGGACGTGGCAGGTTCGCTATTGAAGGTGAAAGACAGCTATATCAAGGATAGCGCTTTCTTTTTCAGGCAACATCGTGAATCACACGTTATTTCGGCAGATTATCCTATCATAGTAAACAAGAAGGAGTCCTATATCAATCAGAAGTTTATCCCACTGGTGGTGAATTCAAAAGGTGAAATAAGAATCGGCGCTTTTCAGTTTTCCCCTTCCTCGAGGAAAAAGACGGAGTGCCTGATTATTATGGATTCTGGAAAAACCTATGAGTACGACCTCGCAACAGGGACATTGAGGAATGAAACGAAAAAAATACGACTGTCCGAGATAGAACAAAAGATACTGTTGCGCGCCAGAAAAGGACAGACATCAACGGAGATAGCGACAGCGCTATGCAAAAGTATTAACACCATAAAGACGCATAAGAAGAATATCTTCAAGAAGCTTGGAGCAAAGTCAATAACGGAAGCAATATCCATTGCAGAGAGTCATCATCTGGCCTGATTTTCTTGTCTTTTCTCTGTTTGCAAAATACAGGGCAGAATACACACAGATAGAATACTCTGGGCTCGAAGCCCATTTTTGCTATCTTTGATTGGCAGAAACAAAGAATTTTGTACTTTTTGTGGTGGAAAATTTGTTGGTTCGGGAAAAAGGCCTTACATTTACGGCGTCTATTTCTTAAACTAACCTAACTAAACTTCGGAGAGAAAGTGTTCTCTTCCATTTATGCCATGAAAATGAAAAGAAAATATCTGCTATTTGTTATTCCCATCACCATTGGGATGGGAGCAATACTAACTGCGTGCTCTGACACGTATTCGAGAGACGAGGTTATACCTGCCGAACAGTCGGATTATAACCTTACACATTCTGCCGATTTCATCTTCTATTCCGGTACAACGCTCATAGGCTCTACGTATGAAACACGTGCCAATGATGCAAGCGGAAACCTCTGGTACCAAAACTGGGAACGGCCTACCAATGTGACAGATGCCGAGCGACAAAGGGTGGTGGAGGCGTTCAGCCAGAAACGAGAGGGAGAAATAAACACGGTATCGGTAACTTGGAACAATTTCTGGGTTCAACAGGTGTATAAGGGTGAACAGACCTATACTGACGGTTACGGCCAGAACATAGGACTGGGCTCTGATCACATGGATATGTTGTCGGTCTTCAACAATCTAAAGACAACGGTCATCAGTTGGTGGCCCTACGAGGAGAAAACGGAGGAGTACGACGGACAGTATGAGCACATCTGGAACTTTAACAACGGCAATAACACCACTACCTATACGGATGATGTGACGCATCAGGAGTATATTGGTACTATGCTGGTGAAGAATGTGGGTACGGATGGCAGGGATGAGCAGTTTGCCTATTTCAATTCTACGGACAGCAAATACCATTATGAATATATCATCCTGAAGATAGACGGTTCCTACTACATGGGATTCGACTTCTATGCACATGGTACGGATGTGAACCCATACAACAAGAATCAGGATGTGGAGCGTGACTGGGTGTTTAACGACTGGATAGTGAAGGTTTCACCTGCACAGAAGATAGGTGAGGAGGCTGTAGAAACAGATTTGCATGAAACGCCCAGCGGTCCCGTATGTCCCGAAGACCCAGGCTTGCGCAAGGGTGAGGTGGAAGTAAACTTGAGTATAAACGGGGAGCGCGATGAGAATGACTTTGTCCTCACGAAACTCTCTATTCATCTACGTGACACAGTAGATGTGGAAATATTTATTCCTGTAACTCCTGCGTATTACTGCGATGCAGACGACATGGAAATAGTCCTGTCGCGCTACGAGGATATAGAGATGGTTAGCCCCCAGCCTAATCGCACGGAGTATAACGTAAATGGCCATACGGTAGTGGCTACGGTAAGCTATGAGACCACGGGTATCAAGGTAAAGACTGAGGGACTTGTTCCTGAGGTGCTGAAATTCCTGCGCAACTCATATGCCGACGGCCTTACCATAGAGATATGGAACTACTACAATGAATATACGCTGGAACAGGGTAGAGCGGAACTGAAGAAGCTGCTGGATCAGAGTACGATATCCTTCAGCACAAAGCCTGCTCGCTACGTTAATGCCATAACTCTCATACATGGAGAGCCAAGTCCCCTTGACTGCGTTGTGACGGCTTTAGACGCTACGCCTTAGTGTTCCTCGTTTACGGGAGAGGCTGGGGTGAGGCTTTTCTTGTATTCGCTCTCGAAGTTGGGAGTGAAGATGCCCTTGCCTAAAGAGGCTTCTATCTCCTGGATAGACCAAAACCGACCGCCATCTGTCTCTTTACTGGGATGGATGGCGCCGTCGTATGTTGTGCGGAAGGGAAAGACCAGTTCGCGCTCACGCTCGGACTGAAAGACGTAATGAGGTAGGGGCTGCGGTTCGTAATCGGTGATGCCCAACTCTTCCTGTACCTCGCGGCGCAGTGCCTCGTGGATGCTCTCGCCCAAATCTACGTGTCCGCCAACGGCAGTATCCCACTTGTCGGGCTGGATATCCTTCCAGGCCGGACGTTTCTGAAGGTACAACTCACCTTCTGAGTTAAAAACATGCAGGTGAACGACGGGATGCAGCAACATGCTGCCGCTATGACACTCGCCGCGTGTAGCGGCTGACAGGATGTTGCCCTCTTCATCCACTATGGGGAACAACTCCTGACTATTATCTTTACCTTCTGCTATCATGGAATAAGGAGTGAACTGTCTCCGTAACTAAGGAAACGGAACTGGTTAGCTAAAGCGTAATCGTAAATCTTGCGCCAGTCTCCATGTACAAAAGCGCTTACCAAAAGGAGCAGGGTGCTCTGTGGCTGATGGAAGTTGGTCACCATCATCTGTACGATATGGAACTGATAGCCTGGGGCAATGATTATCTGCGTGCTGCTGTGAAGGACATCGAGCTTGTGCTTGAGCATGTAATCCCGGAGGGATTGTAAACATTGAACATTGAACATTGAACATTGAACATTATAGGGCATCCACTGTTCTACGTGCAGTTCTTCGCCGTCGCCGGTATCTTTTCCTGCGTCCATCAGTTGCTGTGCCTTGATGCCCATATAGTAAAGGCTCTCCAGCGTGCGGACACTGGTGGTTCCTACGGCAATGGCTTTTCCCTCGTGGGCAATCAGCTTTTCTATGGTCTGCAGGCGAACGGCAATATGCTCGGTGTGCATCTCATGGTCGCCAATCTCCTCACTCTTTACGGGCTTAAAGGTGCCGGCACCTACGTGAAGGGTCAGTTCCTCACGCTCTATGCCGTGTTTGTCCAGATCGGCCAGTACACGTTCTGTGAAATGGAGCCCGGCGGTGGGGGCTGCTACAGAGCCTTTGATCTTGGAATAGACGGTCTGGTAGGTGCGTAGGTCGCTCTCCTCGGTCTTTCTGTTCAAATAAGGTGGAATGGGAAGTTCACCCAACGACTCCAATACCTCGGAGAAAGCAAAGCTGCCTTCCCAACGGAAACGTATCTCGAAGCTGGTACCATGAGGTGCCACACGTTCGGCAGAAATGGTGTACGAAGTGCCGTTTATTTGAAACTCGCCGTAAAGCAGACCTTCCTTCCACTTCTTGGAATTGCCCACCAGACAATACCAGGAGCACTCCTTGGTAGCAATGAAATTCTCCTGATACTCTACAGGCGAAGCGGGTTCCAAAAGGAAGATTTCAATTAAGGCCCCCTGCGGCGTTGAACATTGACCATTGATCATTGAACATTGAACATTGGCAGAGGGGGTACTCTTGCGGAAGTGGAGGCGGGCGCGAATCACCTTGGTATTATTGAAAACCATCAGTGCTCCCTGTGGCAGATAGTCAGGCAGAGAGCGGAACGTGTCTGAAGATACTTCTCCGCTTTTATATACCAGCAGTTTGCTGCTGTCGCGCTCTGCAAGGGGGAACTTGGCTATCCGTTCATCGGGGAGCGGATAGTTGTAATCCTTAATTTGTATCTCTTTAGTATTCATTTACGTCAAATTTTGTGCAAAATTACAAATAAAAATGCTAATTTTGCATTCAAAAAAGAAAAAAGAGCATGGATTTTAAGTTAGAGGTATGTTGTGCCGACCTGCCCAGCCTACGTGCAGCTGTTGCTGGCGGAGCCCACAGAGTAGAATTGTGCCAAGCCCTTGATATGGACGGACTTACCCCATCGGCAGGTATGATAAGAATGGCTGTGAACAGCGGCATAGCTGTGCATGTGCTTATCCGCCCCCGTGGAGGTAACTTTGTTTATTCTGAGGATGAAGTAGATTGTATGATTTACGATATACAGATGGCTCGGGAACTGGGTGCCCAGGGTGTGGTGATAGGTGCGCTAACCCCTAAGGGAGACGTTGATTTGCAGGCTTGCCATCGTATGGTGGAAGCAGCGGGAGACAAGATGCACATCACCTTCCATCGTGCTTTCGATGTCTGCCGAAATCCACAAGAGGCGTTGCTGGAGATTTATTCCTTGGGATGCGACCGTGTCCTTACCAGCGGACAGGCCTCCAGTGCAGAGGAAGGCATTTCCCTACTGAAAGAACTGGTGGATGAAGCCAAGAAGTTTGAGCCCAGAAGCGGTTGCGGGGTAAGGGAAAGCAACTTCTATATTATGCCGGGAGCCGGCGTAACACCCCAGAATGCTGCCCGTATAATAAAAGAAACGGGAACCACAGAAATCCATGGCTCCCTTAGAAAGAACGGTCATACCGATGCGGTGATGGTTCACGAAACTATTTCTCGTGTATCATCAGCTGTCGGATGACACTCATAATCTGATCTACAACTCCTATCGTATATCCCTGTTGGAACCAAACTACGCGGTTAAAGGTATCGGCCATTAGCATAATGGGCAGTTCCTGATTGCCGTGTGTGAGTTCCTGAATCTGCATAGCCTCGATGGTCTTTGGGTCTGCAACACCGAAGATGAAGTTGTCTGGCAGACCGTCAAAGTCTCTGCGGTGAGAGCGGAACGACTGGTATTCCTCCTGTGAGGGGAACAGCATGACAAATAGATGAGGCCACTGTGAGAGGTAGATGTTAGCCTCTTCGCATTCATGCAGGATGTGTGCGCTGGGCTCATGATTATCCTTTATCAGTGCTACCACATAATAGCCTCGGCCTGTACTCTCCAACAAGGTCTTATGGATTCCCTTGTAATTGGTAAAGTAGTTCTCGCAGTCGAAGTTACCTACCACACGCAGCTCATCGGCATTGTCACGCAACTTGAGTGTCTGCTTCTGTGTAGCAAGGGGGCTCACGCCAAAGAACTCCAGATGTGCCAGCACACTGCCATCAGCCATGCGGGTACCTGAAACCAACAGGTACTGTCCGGCATCCAACTTTGCACCATCGGCAAATGTGTCTTTCCAGGTAGCTTCCTCGGGGAATTCCTGAAGTGTGAGTGTTCCGTTTTGGAGGCGCGACAGACTGAAATGTGAATAGTAGGAGGGATTCTCCTTGATAGCAAAGTCATTATAGGAAAGGCTGAGTGTCCCCTGAGGCGCTGTTTCCTGAACGGCCTGGCCAAAGGTGACATCCACCCAATCCTCTTGCCCCTTGACTTCTGGCTCTCCCTCTCCCACGGGAGAGGGCTGGGGTGAGGCCACAATCTGCACTTTGCCTGTTACCTCATCTATACGGGCTGCAATACCTACACTACGGCAAGCAGCTACGAAGAAGATATCCCTGCTGTGAGCATCTGTGGTACGATGGCGGTAAACACCCTCGGGGCTCATGCAGAGTTTCTGGGGATTGCGTGTATTATCTATGCTGATGCTATCTGTTACCCATTGGACAATAGCCTCGGCATCCATGCCGCTAAAGGCAGGCCCCAAAACCTTGCGATAGGGGGTAAGCATCTCGTTACTGATACGCGGTGCCAGAATATATTGCCCCCAAAGAGTGGATGAAGAGGCGGGTGTGTTGTCTGCTGCATCTGCCAGGACTTCAATGGAAACATCGCAGAGGTCCTTCTTGCGTAAGGTCTTTATCACCTCTTTTCCGTTCTTATGTGATCTGAAATCCTTTATCACCTGCCAGTTTTGGCGAGCGTCCTTCAAATCCTCCTCTTTACTGAATGCCTGTTCCATATAGCTGTTGCGCAGGCTGTCTTCGCGCTGCAGACGCTCTGCGTTTGTACGTATCTGTGTGTCGGAAAGATCGAAATCCTGTATCTTGGATTCAGGAGGAACAAGGTCAAGGTCGATGGAACCTGTATAGAGGTCGTTCTTGTCAACTACCACAGTTACTGTATCCATTTTACCGACACTGGCTTTCTCAAAACCAAACAGCCCATCTTTGCTGGCCCATACTACCAGGTCGCCCTTGCCGCATCCCAACCAAGTCTGGCCATTGGCATCGGACTGCTTGGAAACCAACGTGTAAAGCTCTGCATAGTTGTACAGACGGAAATCTACCTTTGCATCCTGTAGCGGAGTGCCATTGGCGTCAGTCACCTTTACTGTAATGGTATCTGTCTTGGCGTAGTTGGAGGTAACATTAATCTCTGTGTAGCATTTGTTGCGGCCCACTACCTCTTCTGGTCCGTCGTAATTACCAAACACCTTGGTGTGCATAAGCATACCACGAGTGGCGGGTTCGTTGAACCAACCCAGATTCAATACCGGTTGTGGCTCACAGGCACCCATGAAGTACCAGCGGCCGTTTACCCATGCTTCTACCCATGCATGATTGTCATCGGTATGTGCCCAGCGCGGGGTGTAAACCTGACGGGCAGGAATACCTACAGCCCTGAGGGCGGCAACGGTAAAGGTGCTCTCCTCGCCACAACGGCCCGTAGCAGAACGCATGGTGACAAGGGGCGATTTGGTTCGGCCGTCAGAAGGAGCGTATGTAACATGCTCGTGACACCAGTGGTTTACCTCCAGGACAGCATCGTACATATTCTTGTCCTTCACGCGGTTCTTGAGTTCCTCGTAGAAAACAATACGGGAAGAATCCAGGTTCTCATTGTTGACACGCAGCGGGAGTACGAAATGCTTCCATTCGCGCTCTGGGACTTTCTCGCCCCAAGGCATCTCCTTGCGGGCTTTCAACGTAGCTTTGACGTTAGCCTCCCAGAATTCACGGGGATAATCCACGCTGTCGGGCAGCGGCATGTTGGCATAGAGGAAGTTCATAGCTTCCTGTACCTGCTGTTCAGAGTGGTCGCTACATGCTGCTGTAAAAACCATGAGGAGCCCTAAAGATAAGGCTCCCCATAATGTATGTTTCTTATTATTTTTCATAAAAAATTACTTACTGAGCGTACATATCTACAATAAGCTCGCCAAACAGCGTATTTGCCCATGCAAACCAAGAACGTGTAAAGTCCTTCGCATCGTCCTTATTGAAAGACTCATGCATGAAGCCTGTATCTCCGTCGGTCTTGAGAATCTGCTGAACGCACCATTCCTTCTCGGCACGGTCGTTGGTAGTGAAGGCTTTCATTACCAAGCTCATAGGCCAAGGCTTGTTCAGACCGCAGTGAGGACCGCCGATACCTTCGCCTGCCTTACCCTTGAAGAAGTAAGGATTATCCTCGCTCCAGACAAACTTACGGGTGTTCTGATAGATGGGATCGTCAATAGATACATCGGTGAGATAGGGCAGACAGAGCAGAGAGGGAGCGTTAGAGTCGTCCATCAGAAGAGCTGAGCCATAAGCATCTACCTCGAAGGCATAAATCTTGCCGTACTTGGGATGTTCTACAACGGCATATTTCTGAAGAGCTTCTTCTACCTGTGTTGCCATGCGGCGGCAGTCACTTGCCAGTCCGTACTCCTTGTTTACATCGTTCAAGATGATGGCAGCCTTACGCAGAACGCTTACTGCAAAGAAGTTGCTGGGTACCAAGTAGGGGAAGATGGTACTGTCATCGCTGGGACGGAAGGCACTTGCAATCAAACCACAAGGTTTGCCGGGATGACCGTAACCCTTGTTGGAACGTGTGTCGTGCAGAGCTTCTGTCTTACGGGTGAAACGATAGTTGGTGATGGGACCGTTCCAGTTCTGCTGGTCCTGGAAGACATGCAGAATCTCACGGATAGCCTGAATCCATTTCTCGTCGAAGATACTGGTATCACCTGTCTGCTGCCAGTAGGCATAAGCAAGGCGCAGGGGATAGCACAGAGAGTCTATCTCGTATTTGCGCTCGTGCAGTTCCTTCTTCATCTTGGTATTGTCCGACATCCAGTGACCGTTTTCAATAGCTTTGATATTGAAGGCATTGGCATATGGATCTATAAGGATGCATGCAAGCTGACGACGGATAACGCCACGGATAAGGTGACGCAATGGCTCGTCCTGATTTATATAACGCAGGTAGGGCCATACCTGTGCAGCACTGTCGCGCAACCACATAGCCTCGATGTCACCAGTGATGACAAATGTATCATCGTCGCCGCTCTCATTGCTGTACCATACTGTAGTATCCAAGGTGTTGGGGAAACAGTTTACGAACATCCAGTAGAGCTTGGGGTCGATGGCTGTAAGCTTCGACTTGAGGGCGAGAATCTGCTTCTCCACAGCCTCGCTACGGAAGAGGCGCTTCTCGGGAGCAGGGCGCAGGTCCTTAATGGTTGACTGCACTGCTACCTCCTGCTTCTTAGCCTTGGCAGGAGCCTCGTAGTAATTGGCGCTGTTTGCCACCATGGGAGCGCCCAGCAACATGGTTAAAAGAATTCTTTTCATATTAATTGGTTGTTTCAGATTATTCTTAAAATCCCCCACCTCCCATTTGGGGGAGGAGGGGTTAGGGGTTGGAGAGGGGCCTTTTATTTTGTCATATAAACATCCAGTACACCACCGGCCATAATCTGGTCGTGAGTAATGGTAGTGCCCTTCAACTGCTTGCCGTTCAGAACGTACTTCTTAACATAGATGGCCTGCTTGCTGCCACCGTGTGTACGGATGGTGAAGGTCTTGCCTTCGCCAACGGGGATTACAGCCTCTTCTACGATGGGAGACCCCAACTGATATACACCGCCGCAGGGCTCAACCTGATAGAGACCTAAGGCAGAGAGAATGTACCATGCTGACATCTGACCAACGTCCTCGTTACC
Source organism: Bacteroidaceae bacterium (assembly GCA_024683455.1). GTDB lineage: Bacteria > Bacteroidota > Bacteroidia > Bacteroidales > Bacteroidaceae > Physcousia. The sequence continues at coordinate 9,447 of JAIKYE010000036.1, read as the reverse complement.
GCAAAGACCAGCAGGCTGATCGGTGTAAAGCTCATCCATTACGTAGCGAACCCACTTCTGGGTCTTACGTGGCTGACCTACATAGTTGTACATATACAAGATGTGGTGGCTGGGCTCGTTGCCGTGAGCATACTGACCAATCAAACCTGAGATATCGGGAGCTGCGTCATCGCCCAGGTCACTGTCGGCAGCCAAAAGGGCATCCAGATGAGCATCCAAAGCCTTGTCGCCACCAAGCAGACCTGCCAGACCCTTTACATCCTGGGGAACTAGGAATGTGTACTGCCAGGGGTTACCCTCGGTATAGTCGCGAGTCTGACGGTTGGGGTTGAAATCTGCAGGCAGGGGACGGAACTCGCCCTTCATATCCTTGGCACGCATGCACTTAACACGTGCATCCCACAGTATCTTGTAACCCTGACTCAGGTTGTAGAAGCGAATGCTATCTTCCTTGTGGCCCAACCTGCCAGCAACCTGAGCAGCAGCCCAAGCAGCAATGTAGTACTCCATGCTCTTGGCAACAGTCTCGCTCTCGCGACCGTCATAGGGCAGGTAACCCAGCTCAGCCAAGTAGTCCTTACCACGCAGGGGAACGCGACGATTCTTGGCAAACTCTGTGGGCAACATACTGGCCTTGATAGCCTCGTACATCTTCTCTGCATCGATATCGTTGCACTCACCCTTGAGGATGATATCTGCCAAAACAGGAACAGCAGGCTCGCCTACCATACAGTAAGTATCGCAGCTTACCAAGTGCCATACAGGCAGCTCACCCCACTCGTAGTACATATTCATCATAGTGTGAGCGTAGTCGCGCATACGGTCAGGCATGATAAGAGTAGCCAGAGGATGAGCAGCACGATAGGTATCCCAGAGGCTCCATGTAGTCAGGTTGGTAAAGTCGGCACCGCGGTGAACCTTACCGTCGCAACCCATATAGTCGCCTGTTACGTCGTTCCAAATCTGAGGAGCTACCATGTAGTGATACATAGCGGTATAGAAAATGGTACGCTCGCGCTCTGTGCGGAAGGTAGCCTTGATGCGGCTCAACTGCTTGTCCCATGCCATGCCAGCAGCATCAGCAATTTCGTTAAAGTTGAAGCCAGGCATTTCGGCATTCATATTGATCAGCGCGTTAGCTTCGCTGGTGGGAGAGATAGCTACCTTGGCCATAATCTGGTCGCCAGGACCAACCTCGAAGGTAGCTTGACCATACTTGGCATTTACACCCTCAGAAAGCCAGTGGTGTATGGGATGGCTGAATCGGATGCAGAAGAATACACTCTGATCAGGAGCCCATCCTGCACTACGACGGTATCCCATTACTGTGTAGTCGTCAATCTGAATAGCTCTTGTCTCGCGGGTGTCATCACCAACGGTATTCTCAAGGTCAATGATAATACGTGCGTTGTTGCTGCCCTTGGGATAGGTAAAGCGATACAGTGCTACACGCTCTGTGGCTGTTACCTCAGCCTGAATGGCAAAGCGATCCAATAATACACGATAGTAACCGGGAACCGCTAGCTCGGTCTCGTGGCGGTATTCGCTGGCCAGTCCCTCACGAGAGAGTTCTACGTCACCATAGGCAGGCATCAGAGAGACATCGCCCAAGTCACCGCAACCAGTACCGCTAAGGTGCATCTGTGCAAAACCGATAATCTTCTCACCACTCTCATGGTAGCCTGAGCACCAGTCCCAACCCTGCTCAATCTGAGTAGGTCCGGCATTTACCATACCAAAGGGAACATTTGCACCAACAAACACATGACCGTGGTCACCTGTACCGATACGGGGATCAACGTACTTCGCAAGATTGTCGGCCATGGCTGTCATACTCAGAAGCAAGCCGACAAATAAGAATTTACTTTTCATTAAAATGACTGTTTTATCTATTAAAGTTATTAATTTTGGTTCAAAAGTTGGCGCAAAGATAGCATTTTTTTTTCACTTTTCCATATTATAATATAAAAAAAGCCCCCGACAATCTTAATTCGACTGTCAGGGGCTCAGTATATATTTTATGGGGAGACAATTACATCATGCCGCCCATGCCGCCCATACCGGGAGCACCTCCCATAGGCATCTCGGGCTTATCTTCCTTAGCCTCGCAGATTACGCACTCTGTTGTCAGGAACATACCTGCAATAGAAGCAGCGTTCTCCAAAGCTACACGGGTAACCTTAGCAGGATCAATGATACCAGAAGCCTTCATGTTCTCGTACTTATCCTCGCGAGCATTGTAACCATAGTCGCCCTTACCGTTGCGTACATTGTTGACTACTACACTTGCTTCCTCGCCAGCGTTCATGACAATCTGACGCAGAGGCTCTTCGATAGCACGACGTACAATCTGGATACCTGTTGTCTCATCGGCATTTACACCAGTCAGACCTTCCAAAGTCTTCTGAGCACGGATGTATGCTACACCACCACCAGGGATAATACCCTCTTCGATGGCAGCACGGGTAGCGCACAGGGCATCGTCAACACGATCCTTCTTCTCCTTCATCTCAACCTCGCTGGGAGCACCTACATACAATACTGCTACACCGCCTGAGAGCTTAGCCAGACGCTCCTGCAGTTTCTCCTTGTCGTAGTCGCTGGTTGTATTGTTGATCTCGTTCTTGATCTGATTTACACGATCCTTAATCAACTCGCTGTCACCATGACCGTTAACGATGGTGGTATTGTCTTTGCTGACAACAACTTTGTCGCAAGAACCCAACATCTCCAGAGTAGCCTGCTCCAGTTTCAAACCGGTATCCTCGCTGATTACCAAACCACCTGTCAGGGTAGCGATATCCTGCAGCATAGCCTTGCGGCGGTCGCCAAAGCCAGGAGCCTTAACGGCACAAATCTTCAGCTGTGTACGCAGACGGTTAACAACCAATGTGGTCAGTGCCTCGCTCTCTACATCCTCGGCAATAACCAACAGAGGACGGCCGCTCTGAACGGCGGGCTCCAAGATAGGCAGGAAGTCCTTCAAGTTGCTAATCTTCTTGTCATATATAAGAATGTAAGGATTCTCCATTACACACTCCATCTTCTCGGTATCGGTAACGAAGTAGGGAGACAGATAACCGCGGTCGAACTGCATGCCTTCTACTACACCGATGGTAGTATCACGACCCTTAGCCTCCTCGATGGTGATAACGCCATCCTTGCTAACCTTCTTCATAGCGTCAGCCAACAGCTTACCAATTTCGGGATCGTTGTTGGCACTTACGGTAGCCACCTGCTCAATCTTCTGGTAGTCGTTACCTACCTGCTCTGCCTGCTCCTTGATGTTGGCAACGACAGCAGCAGTAGCCTTGTCGATACCACGCTTCAGGTCCATGGGGTTGGCACCGGCAGCTACGTTCTTCAAACCTTCGCGAACGATAGCCTGAGCCAGAACGGTAGCAGTGGTTGTACCATCACCTGCATCGTCACCAGTCTTGCTGGCAACACTCTTTACCAACTGAGCACCTGCATTTTGGAAGGGATCTGCCAATTCCACTTCCTTTGCTACTGTTACACCATCCTTGGTAATCTGAGGAGCACCAAACTTCTTCTCGATAATTACGTTACGTCCCTTGGGACCCAGTGTAACCTTAACAGCATTTGCCAAACTGTCAACGCCCTTCTTCATTTGCTCGCGGGCATCTATATTGAATTTAATATCTTTAGCCATAACTTTAATTTAAATTAAGAGTGAAGAGTGAAGAATGAAGAATTTGCTTCCGCCCTCACTTTTCGGTATTTGTTATTTATTATTATTGAATAATTCACTCCTCCTTTGGGGGAGGTGGAAGGGGCTTTTATCCCAGGATTGCCACTACGTCACTCTGACGCATAATCAGGTACTTAGTGCCTTCGAACTCCAGTTCTGTACCGGCATACTTGCCATAAAGAACCTGGTCGCCAACTTTCAGCACCATCTCCTCATCCTTTGTTCCGTTACCAACGGCAACAATGGTACCCTTTAGGGGCTTCTCCTTTGCTGTATCAGGAATGATGATACCACCTACTGTCTTTGTCTCTGCGGGTGCGGGCTCAATGAGCACGCGGTCTGCTAATGGTTTTACGTTCATAATCGTTGTTATTTTATTTATGTTTATTTTTCTCTGTTGTTAATACAACGAAAGCCGTGCCAAAAAGAGCTGCAAGACAAAATGTCACTTCCCCAATGACAAAAACTGACATTTCCTTTGTCCCCTCCAGAAAATAATTGTAACTTCGCGGCATGGAATATATGTCACAAGAAGGCTACGACAAGCTCGTAGAGGAATTGCGCCAGTTGGAGCGCGTAGAATTGCCCAGAGTGAAGGAGGCAATCGCTGAGGCCAGAGATAAGGGCGACCTAAGCGAGAACTTCGAGTATCATGCAGCTAAGCGTGAGCAAGGCCGCTTGTTGAGCCGTATCCGTTTTAAGCAGCGTGTGTTGGAGTTTGCCCGTGTCATAGATAAGTCAAAACTCGGAGGCGATGGGGTAGGTCTGCTTAGTAAAGTAGAGCTGACCAATTTGGGAAATAATACCAAGATGACTTACACCGTAGTCAGTCCGCACGAGGCCAACTTGCCCGAGGGAAAGATTTCCATCAAGTCACCCATAGCTCAGGCTTTGCTAAAGAAACAGGTGGGTGATGTTGTGGAGGTAAAGGTTCCCGTAGGGACCATCAAACTCCGTATAGAAAGCATCAGCTTATAAGTCCATCTCCACGGGGCAGTGGTCAGAGCCTAAGATTTCTGTATGAATCTTGGTGTTGGTGACCTGAGGGAAGAGACGATTGCTGACCAGCCAGTAGTCGATACGCCACCCCGTATTCTTGGCACGTGCCTGGAAGCGATAGCTCCACCATGAATAAACATCCTTGACATCAGGATTCATCGTGCGCCACGTATCAGTAAAGCCGGCTGCAAGGAGCTGGGTAAATTTCTCGCGCTCCTCATCGGTAAAGCCTGCATTCATGTGGTTGGTCTTGGGATTCTTCAAGTCTATCTCCTGATGTGCCACATTCATATCGCCGCAAACAATCACGGGTTTCTTGGCATCCAGCGCCAGCAGATAGGCACGGAAATCATCTTCCCACTTCATGCGATAGTCAAGGCGCTTCAGCCCGTCCTGACTGTTGGGCGTATAGACGCAAACCAGATAGAAGTCCTGCATCTCCAGCGTTATCACACGTCCCTCTGTATCGTGTTCGGCTATGCCGATGCCGTAGGTAACGTTCAGGGGCTGATGCTTGGTAAAGACGGCTGTACCAGAGTATCCTTTCTTCTCGGCATAGTTCCAGTACGACTGATACCCAGGGAACTGAAGGTCCAGTTGTCCCTCCTGCATCTTTGTTTCCTGCAGACAGAAGAAGTCGGCATCCAACTCTTCAAACACTTCCTTGAAGTTCTTACCTACAACAGCTCTCAGGCCGTTCACATTCCAGCTAATGAATTTCATATATCTAAAGCAATATATTTTTTGCAAAGATACAGATATCTTCGCCAATTTTCAATATTTCTTCATTCTTTTGCCTCAAAAAGATGTAAAAAGCCCCCGCGTTTCGCAACGCAGAGGCTCTCGTTTTTCTTTTTAACCTTAAACTAACTAAATTACCACTCGTGTGTAATCATATTATTATTTCAATTTATCCAATAGGTGAATCAGGTCGTCGATTTCGCGTGCATCTACTTCCAAGTCAAGCAGATTGCCGTTGCGGTCGAAGAGTTTGTAGCTGGGCCATGAATGGATATTTAGATAGCGTTCGATGGCCTGTTGCTGTTCCTTGGGCAGGTTGTAGTGCGCAACATTGTCACCAGTAACATTGTATTCTTTAATAATCTTCTCCCAAAGCTCCTTCGGGCTTTTGTTGGCAAGATACAGATATGCTATGTCATAGTCCTTCAGTCGCTCATATTCCTCCTGACTATCTGACAGGGCCTCCTTACAAGGGCCGCACCATGTGCCCCAAACATCCAGAAGGACGAACTTCCCCTTGTAGGGCTCAACAATCTTTTTCAGCAGCGCTTCGCCATCAGAGATATCTTTGAGATTGTCGGAAGATTTTAGCGCAAACTTGTCAAACTCACGGTTTTCTATGGCCAGATAGTGGTTGTTTTTCTTTTCAATCATCTCAATGACAATAGGATTGTTTATCATTGCCTTTAGCGTGTCCAATATTTCGGGGAGCAATGACGTGCGGTCGTAGTCTATCTCTTCACTAACTTGCTGAGAAATCCAGAGGCTCTTGAGGGACGGATCGGCTCCCAGCGAATCCAGTTTGTGCTCCTGGTCTCTCATTTCGGATAAAAGCGCATACCCGTCAAATATTTTTTCTGCTCTTGGACCATTGAGTATTTCTTCTGCTTTTTTTATAAGATCGGCATTCTTCGTATTTTCTTCCTCTGCAATTCGTATCCTCTCTTCTTCTGTGGAGGCTGCATTACAGCGGGCATTGGTCTTTTCAAAAAAAGCCTTCCAGCGCATCAATAGGTCTAGTTCCTCATCGTTAGCTGCTATTTCTGTCAGATGATCCAAATAATCCATACTGAAAGTATAGCTGCGCTGTTTCATCTCATTACCAAGGTATTTTTGTAGGAAGAAATTAAGATAGTAATGTAGCGTGTAGGGCTTTTCTATTTTTATCCAGAACGTATTGTATGCATAATTACGAGCGTTTTCTGGAAACTGATTGTCTTTGCATCTAAAGCGTGCTTTGTAGAAAGCGAAAGCCTGTATCCAAAGTGTGTTACTTTTTCTATACAGATTGAAGCGTGTGGAGAGGGTAGGGTGTTCTGTACACAGCTGGTCAATCTTTGCGTTCTGTGCTTTTATAAAACTATCGGTTGTAGCTATGTATCTGTCGAAATCAGAGTCCCCATTCTCCATGTCGATTGATTTCCAATCCAACGGATACTTGAACAGTTCGTTCTGCAAGCGACAGTCGTCGCCCATAAAGTAACGACGACCTTCCTTGAAGTCATAAAGCAGGAAGTATGTCTTGCCCGGCTCCAGCATAGTATGAACTTGGAAAAAATCCCAGTCGCAGAAAATTTCTGTACTGTTCAGGAGAGGGAACTTAATGCTGAATCGTCCCTGCTCATCCAAATCGCCGAGGATAGTTTCCTCTTCATCTGTGAAGATGTTCTTATATCCGAGTTCAAAAGTCTTCTCTTTTTTGTTCTTCTCAGGTATATCCTTTATCCAACCCACAAAGGTTACAGAATCAGCCTTGTAGTTTGTATCCACAAATCCTGTGCGCGTATCCTTTGTAGGATAATCTGCCAAGTAGCGACTTGTTATCATGCTGTACACCACCTTTTGGTTGCCAATCTTCATAGGACGGGCACCTTTCTTGTTCTTGCCTACGCTAACCGTAACTTCCTTGCCGTTGTTTTCCAAGACAAAGGTGTACTTGTCACCATTTTGTTGCTTCTGCTTATAGTTCCAAAACTGGCAGTCGTAGATGGCACAATCCTCAAAGAAGGCTATCTTCCAGTCGCCCTTGTCATCGCTCCAGTATGAAGGGAAAAGCTGTTCGTTTCCATTATTACTTTCATGTTCTGTGGTGGAATTCTCCCACACAACTGTTTTCTCTTTTGCTTGCCCAGCCAATGTGACAAGTGCCAGCAAAGCGATGATAAGTATCTTTTTCATACCTTATTATATATGTTTGTCTTTTATTCTTTCAACAATTCTTCTACCGTTGTATTTTTCCGTTGCTTACCATTCTTGTCAAAGAGTTCTATGTGTGGAATGGAAGAGAATTGGAACTTCTTTTGCATATATCCCCATTCACTTTTGGTGATGAAGATGTGTTCGCCTTTTATGTTGTTGGGCTCAAGGAAATGGCGGCACATCCTTTCTGGGTCGTCCGTAATGTAAAGATACTTAACGGGTTTGTCCTTGTTGGTCTCCACCTCTTCGCGCATATTTAGCATCTTGTCACGACAAGGACCGCAACGCATTTCCCAGAAATCCACAAAGAGCACATTGCCCTTATATGGTTCAATGATACGCTGGAAAATGGAATCAGCCTTAGTTTTCGGTTCCTCTCCTACAGCTTTCACCTCGTTATCCAGAATATGTTTGTGGTATGCTTGCACAGCTTGGCGGGTTACATGAGGATGGGTTATGAAGGAGAGTTTCTGTGCCACCATTTCTTCTACGACGTTGGGTTGAGCTGCATAGTATTTATAAATTGCGCTCAGGAAACGGACCATACAGACCTGAATGGTGAAATCTGTGGGACTTAGCCCCAGTTTTTCGTGCATCATATCCAACGCCGCTTTTTCTTCCATATTCATAAATTTAAGACCCAAAAGGTAGGTCTCTGTCCGATTGAAGAATGCCCAACCAGTAGAAATCATCAGCAGTGGATTGTCCAGCAGGTATTGCTCACGTGGCGCCACAAAGTTGAAAAACTTTTGCCAAAAATCCTCTTCTTTGTATAATCTCCACATATCATCAGTTTCGATACAATCACAGATGTTGCTCATGTATTCAGCAATGATGTGTGTACGTATAATGTCTGATGCCATAGGGGAACAACCCTCCAGTTCTAGCAAACCAGCGTTCATCTTTCGCACCATATCATCTAGGAGAGCCACTTGTTTGTCTTTCCACGCCAAGGTAGAGTCGGGAGTCAGTTCCACTTGTTTTGCAAGTTCTGTTCTCTTTATATGTTCTGCAGAGAAATTGCAGTATTTCCGGAACATTTTATGTGCCAATTTGCTTACTTCTCCACTCAATCCCGTTCCGTCAACTATCACGCCGTCGTCTGACCTCAGTTTTGTGAAGTCAACCGTTAATTCTACGGTATCACCAGGACAGGCATATACACTCTCAAAAGGCCAAACTAATACAAACATAGGGTAAGGCACATGCAGGTTGAGCGAAAAAGTTCCGTCCTCTTTAACATCGAACAGCTCTGTCCTTTCTGTGTCCACCATGTAATTACGCATAAGGGCATAGATTTGACCGTCGTACTGCTTGAAGTTCGTAGAGTCTCCTGCTACAATACGCCCTTTTATCAGCACATCACCACCATACAGAGGAAGCGTGTTCATATCTGCGCTCGGATAGTTCGTCAACAGGGGAATCTCAACCTTCTCTTTTGCTTGCCCAGCCAATGTGACAAGTGCCAGCAAAGCGATGATAAGAGTCTTTTTCATACCTTATTATATATGTTTGTGGTGGCGTTTTATTATTTCATTTTATCCAATAGTTTTGCTAGGCCTTCTAGGTCGTAGGGACTTACGTCAACACCTAGGATGGAGCCGTCAGGGGCAATAAGTTTAAAAGTTGGGAAACCTGAAACATTAAGGAAATGCTCTATGGCACTTTGCTGCTCGGATGGCAGATTGTAGTGAACAACGTTGTCGCCTGTTACATCATTCATTTTGATGACATTTTTCCATTCCTCATCAGGAGAGTTGTTGGCTAAATAGAGAAAGACCACATCGTAATCCTTC
>JAIKYE010000002.1 GCA_024683455.1 Bacteroidaceae bacterium | reverse complement strand
ATGCTACATGCTCCTTGATGAAGCTTCTGTAACAGGAACGGCAAACATTGTTATGGCTGCTGTCTTGGCAGAGGGAACCACTACCGTTTATAATGCTGCTTGTGAGCCTTATGTTCAGCAGCTTTGCCGTATGCTCAATAAAATGGGTGCCCATATCAGCGGTATTGGCAGTAATCTGTTGACCATACAAGGCGTATCAGAACTGGGTGGCACTGAGCATACTATCCTGCCGGATATGATTGAGGTTGGTTCATTCATTGGAATGGCTGCCATGGTGGGCGATGGTGTACTTATCAAGGGGGTTGCCTATGATGAGTTAGGTATCATTCCAGACACCTTCCGTCGTTTAGGTATTGAGGTGCAGCGTAATGGCGATGATATCTTCGTCCCGCATCATGACCGTTATCAGATAGAGTCGTTCCTTGACGGCTCTTTTATGACTATCTCTGATGCTCCCTGGCCAGGCCTTACGCCCGACCTTCTGAGTGTTCTGCTTGTTGTCAGCACACAGGCTAAGGGCTCCGTGCTTATTCATCAGAAGATGTTCGAGAGCCGACTCTTCTTTGTGGATAAACTCATAGATATGGGCGCACAGATTATTCTCTGCGACCCCCACAGAGCTGTTGTGGTAGGTCATAACCATAAACTTCCTCTGCATGCCCGTCGTATGACAAGCCCAGATATCCGTGCCGGTATTGCCTTGCTTATTGCTGCGATGAGTGCAGAAGGAACCAGCAGAATCGAGAATATTGGTCAGATAGACCGTGGTTACCAGCATATAGAAGAGCGTTTGAACGCTCTTGGTGCGAATATAAGAAGAGTGGAATAAATGATCAAGGACGCTGAGGTCTATAAGATAGGAACCATCACCCGTACTCATGGCGTGAAAGGAGAGGTATCCCTTTCCTTTACAGATGATGTTTGGGATCGTGCCGATGCAGATTATCTAATCTTGCGTATCGATGGTATCTTGGTGCCTTTCTTTATGGAGGAATATCGTTTCCGCTCAGATACCACGGCACTCATCAAGTTTCAGGATTATGATTCAGCCGAGGCTGCCAAGGAACTCTGTGGGTGCGATGTGTATTTTCCTCACTCACTTACACCTGCACTGGAGGCGGACGACGATTATACGTGGCGTTACTTTACAGGCTTCCGTATCGTGGATGAGAAGGCTGGTGATTTGGGAGAGATAACCTATGTCGATGACAGCACGCAGAATATACTCTTCCATGTTGGAGAACGTCTAATCCCTGCGGTAGAATCATTCATTTCCCATATTGATCATCAGGCACGCATCATTACTATGCAGTTGCCAGAAGGACTTTTGGATTTATGAAAAAGAGAATATGTATTTTAGGCTCCACCGGAAGTATCGGAACTCAGACGCTTCAGGTGATAGAGGAACATCCGGATCTTTTTGAGGCATACGTGCTTACTGCAAACTCACAGGCTGATCTGCTTATTCGGCAGGCCCGTAAGTTCCAGCCTGCTGCAGTTGTCATTGCAGATGAAAGCAAATACCAGTACGTACAGGATGCTTTGGAAGCAGAACCCATTCAGGTCTATGCTGGCGCCGATGCACTCTGTCAGGTGGTACAGATGGAGCCGGTAGATGTGGTTCTTACAGCCCTTGTTGGTTTCAGTGGACTTCGTCCTACCATAAGTGCCATAAAGGCCAAGAAGCCTATCGCTCTTGCCAATAAGGAAACTCTAGTGGTGGCTGGTGAACTCATTACTGACCTTTGTCTACAGAATCATGTGCCCATTTTGCCTGTAGATAGTGAGCATAGTGCAATCTTTCAGAGTCTGATGGGCGAGCAGAGCGAGATAGAGAAGATTATCCTTACGGCCAGTGGTGGCCCTTTCCGCAACTTTACCAAGGAGCAACTGCAAAGTGTAACGCCAGCTATGGCGCTCAAACACCCCAACTGGGATATGGGTGCCAAGATAACCATCGATAGCGCCAGTATGATGAATAAGGGCTTTGAGGTTATAGAAGCTCGTTGGCTATTTGATGTTGCTCCTGAGCAGATTCAGGTTGTGGTACATCCGCAGAGTATCATTCACAGTGGAGTGCAGTTCAAGGACGGAGCTGTCAAGGCTCAGTTGGGTGCTCCCGATATGCGTGTGCCCATTCAGTTGGCTCTTTCTTATCCTGAGCGATTGGAGAGTAGTTTTCCCCGTTTGGACTGGTGGCAGATGAAGGATTTAACCTTTGAGCGTCCTGATGAGGATAAGTTCCGTTGTCTGCACATGGCATACGAGGCAATCCGTTTGGGTGGAAATGCCGCCTGTATTGTTAATGCAGCTAATGAGGTTGTCAACCTTGCTTTCCGTCAGGAACGTTGTAGCTTCCTGCAGATGGCAGACGTAATAGAGAAAACACTACAGACTGTTGCACATCAGGAGCAGTCTTCATTGGAGGATTATTTGGCATGCGATGCAGAGTCTCGTCGTGTTGCCGCCTCACTCATTTAAATAGTAGAATAAGGTAAAAAGCAAAATAATGGAAGTAGTTCTGATTAAAGCATTGCAGCTTTTATGCTGTCTCAGTTTGTTGGTTCTCCTGCATGAGGGTGGACATTTTGGATTTTCCAAGCTCTTTGGCGTAAAGGTAGAGAAGTTCTATATGTTCTTCGACTATAAGTTTCATCTTTTTAGTACCCGTTCCAAGTGGTTTACCCGTTTGTTTCCTCGTTTCAAGAATAACGAAACAGAGTATGGTATTGGTTGGATTCCTTTAGGCGGATATGTTAAGATATCCGGCATGATAGATGAGAGTATGGATTTGGAGCAAATGAAGAAGCCCGCCCAAGCTAATGAGTTCCGTTCTCAGAAAGTATGGAAACGTTTCTTTATTATGTTTGGTGGTGTGCTCATGAACTTCCTTACAGCTTGGTTCCTTTATAGTGCTATAATGTTCACTTGGGGACGTGATTATCTGCCTATGCGTAACGTAACACAGGGCTTCCAGTTCAATAAGGAAGCTCAGAGTATAGGTTTTCGTAATGGTGATATCCCTGTAGCTATAGATGGGAATGAAATTACCGAGTACAATGTTGCTGTGGTGCGTACCCTTTCTAATGCCTCTGTTGTGACAGTGCTTCGTGATGGTATGGAGGTCGATTTGCAGATGCCTCAGGATGGACTTAATATGTTGGAAATGTTACAGAGCATACCTCCCTTTATAACTCCCATCGTTCCTGCCGTAATAGACAGTGTCACTCCAGGCTCTCCTGCACAGAAGGCAGGTTTCAAAAAGGGTACTCGCCTGTTGGCTGTGAATGGTAAGGAGATTTCTACATGGACAGATTACGATTGTGAAGTTACAGTCCGTCGTCAAGACGTGCTGGCAGCTTCTGGCTGTACACATGCGGATAGTCTAAAGATGCGTCAGTTACAGGTTGTTTATCAGCTGACGGAAGATGCTCAGCCAGATACCATCCAGCTTAAGTTGGACAAGGATTATAAAATGGGCGTGACACATTTGTTCCCTGATTATAAGAAGGAACACGTTTCTTACACGTTGCTTTCTTGTATTCCTGCCGGTTTACAGCAGGGATGGCGTACGCTTACAGGCTATGTCAATGATCTTAAGTACGTAGCCAGTGCAGAGGGCGCTAAGAGTGTGGGTTCCTTCATTACTATAGGAAATATTTTCCCCAAGGCTTGGGATTGGCAGCAGTTCTGGACAATTACAGCTCTCATCAGTATTATCCTTGCTGTTATGAATATTCTTCCCATTCCTGGTTTGGATGGTGGACATATCGTATTTCTAATGTGGGAAGGCATCACAGGCAAGCAGCCTTCAGACAAGGCTGCTGAGTGGTTTGAGAAGATTGGTCTTGGCTTGCTCTGTCTGCTTATGTTGCTAGCCTTTAGCAATGATATTCGAAACTTTATTTTACCCTTATTTGGATTTTGATTCATTGAGCATTGAACTTCTTAAACAATTAAACTTCAAAATGAAACATCTTCTTACCATATTTACGTTGCTCCTGCTCTGTGCCTGTGGCGGTGGCGATGCCAATCAGAAGGCATCACGTATGCTCTCAGATGCTCGTTTTGCGTTGAAGTACGGACATTACAGCGAGGCCAGAGATTCTATTCTCTCTCTGCGACAGAAGTACCCCACAGCCATTGAGGTGCGTCGTCAGGCTATTCTCTTACTTGATAGTGTGGAGATGGCAGCAGCTGCAGATAGTCTGAAGAATGCCCAAGGTGAGGAGTGGGAACGTCTGCACATCAAGCAGCAGTTTTTCGAGCGAAAACTTTTGGAAGATAAAAAGAAGGACGCAGAATGAAGCATCTCACGGAAGAAGATCTTTCTCATCTGTTTGATACCCCAATGTTTCATGCCATAGGTGAAGTGGCTGATCAGTTGGGCTTCCATTGCTATGCTGTGGGCGGATACGTTCGTGATCTGTTTTTGGAGCGTCCCTCTAAGGATATAGACTGTGTGGTAGTAGATCCACGACGGGATGTTTCTGCTGTAGATGGTCCCGGTATTCGTGTTGCACAGGCTTTAGGTAAGCGATTGGGTAGGGGTGCTCATGTAAGCGTTTTCCGTAATTTCGGAACAGCACAGGTTAAGTGGAAGGGACAAGAGGTAGAATTTGTCGGTGCTCGTAAGGAAAGCTATAGTCGTGACAGTCGTAAGCCTATCGTTGAGGATGGTACGCTGGAAGATGATTTGGATCGCCGCGACTTCACCATTAACGCCTTGGCTTATTGCCTGACCTCAGATGGACTCTTGGATGGGAAACGTCTCATTGACCGTTTTGATGGACTCTTGGATATGGAGGATGGACTTATTGCTACGCCTCTTGACCCTGATATCACTTTCAGCGATGACCCATTGCGCATGATGCGTTGCATTCGTTTTGCCACCCAATTGCGTTTCCAGATTGAAGATGAGACGCAGGAAGCGCTTAGTCGTAATGCAGAGCGTATTAAGATTATCTCTCAGGAACGTATTATCGATGAACTCAACAAGATAATGCTTTCGCCTTCGCCTAGCATAGGATTTGTAGAGTTAAGTCGTTGTGGCCTGTTGCCTATCATTTTTCCTGAGCTGGCAGCACTGGAAGGAGTGGAGGTTCGTAATGGTCGTGCACACAAGGATAATTTCTATCACACATTAGAGGTACTTGATAATGTAGCCGTGAAAAGTGATAAGCTTTTCCTTCGCTGGGCTGCACTTTTGCATGATATAGGTAAGCCACGCAGTAAGCGATGGGAGGAAAAGGCCGGTTGGACTTTCCACAACCATAATTATATAGGACAAAAGATGATAGCTCCTATTTTCCGTCGTATGAAGTTGCCTCTTGATGAGCGTTTGACATACGTTGAGAAGTTGGTAGGTCTTCATATGCGTCCCATAGCTATTGCCGATGAGGAGGTGACGGACTCTGCTGTCCGTCGTCTGCTTTTTGAGGCAGGAGAAGATATCGATGACCTCATGATTCTCTGTGAAACCGATATAACCAGTAAGAATCAGCAGAAGAAACAGCGTTTTCTCGAAAACTTCCAACTGGTGCGTGAGAAGTTGGCAGATCTCCAGGCTCGTGATAATTATCGCACTTGGCAGAATCCCATTACGGGCGAAGAAATTATGGAGACCTTTGGCTTGAAGCCTTGCCGTGAGATTGGTATCCTCAAACAAGCTGTCAAAGACGCTATCTGGGACTCTGTTATCCCCAACGACCATGATGCCGCTCGCCAATATATGCTGCAAAAAGCTGCGGAGATGGGATTGAAGTTTGAAGCCTGAATATAATTAAGGTGCACTCGATGACTTGGTAACGAATAAAAAAGCAGGTTCTGTAAAAAACCTGCTTTTTTTTATTTAACGGAAACGTTAACGGAAACGAAAACTGTTTCTGGTGTTGACGTTCACATATTTAATGTATTACCCTAAGAAACTGATGAGGACACCTGCGGCTACGGCAGAACCGATAACACCAGAGATGTTAGAACTCATGCAGTAGTTGAGTACGTGATTCTTGGGGTCGTACTTGGTACTGATACCATTGCAGACACGACTGGCCATAGGAACTGCACTCAAACCTGTTGCTCCGATAAGCGGATTAATCTTCTTCTTGGCGAAGAGATTCCAGATTTTAACCATGCAGATACCACTGGCAATACTGAGGGCAAAAGCGCAGAAACCACCGGCTACAATACCCAGAGTCTGTACGTTGATGAAGGCATCTACCGTCATGGTAGCACCAACGCAGAGACCCAGGAAGATGGTGGCTGCGTTCATGATGCCATTGCTTGCAGCGTCGAAGAGTCGGTTGGTATCGTTTCCAATCTCCTTAACGAGGTTACCGAACATAAGCATACCTACCAAGCTGACAGCTGTGGGAACGAAGATGGCTACAATTGTGGTAACGGCAATGGGGAAGATAATCTTCAGAACACGCATATTCTTAATCTCAAGGGCATCTGGATAGAGTTTGTCCATCTCCTTCATGTTGATGCGTAACTCTTTCTCTGAGCAGAGCAACTTAACAACAAGAGGAATGATAACTGGTACCAATGCCATATAGCTATAGGCTGCGATAGCGATGGGACCCAACAAGTGGGGAGCCAATTTAATAGTGGTGAAGATAGCGGTAGGACCGTCTGCACCACCGATGATACCTAATGAACCAGCCTCCTGAGGAGTGAAACCAACTAGCAGAGCTACCAGCAGAACGGCAAAGATACCCATCTGGGCTGCTGCACCGAAGATAGCCAGCTTCAGGTTACGAAGCATGGGGCCGAAATCGGTCAGCGCGCCAACACCCATAAAGATGATGGGAGGGAGCAGTCCGCTCTTAATGAGAGCGTAGTAGAGGTAGTTCATCAGACCAAGGTCGTGAGCTATCTCATGCAGGGGCATCTCATAAATATTACGCATGGTGGTTACACCATTCACGGTTACAGGTACAAGACCTTCGCTGTTGGCCTGAAGTACACCCATACCACCACCGGGGAAATTTGCAATGAGTACACCAAAGGCAATAGGAACAAGCAGCAGAGGCTCATATTTCTTCACAATACCCAAATAGAGCAAGGTGAAGGCAAGCAGGTACATGACGATGAACAGAGGATTCTCTGCAATGGCAGAGAAGGCTGTCATCTGGTACAGCTTGTCAAGTATGTCATATATCATTTCCATAATTATGCAATCTTAAAGATAGGATCATCTTCTTCTACAGAGTCACCGCTGTTTGCAAGGATGGCTGTGATAACACCAGCCTTATCAGCACGGATGGCGTTGAAGGTCTTCATGGCCTCAATGTAACCCAGTACGTCGCCAGCCTGGACGCTGTCACCCACCTTCTTGGGAGTCTCTGAGTTATCCTTGACTAGGTAGAACTTGCCTTCCAATGGAGCCAGCAGATCCTCGCCTTCTCCAGCAGGCACAGCTGCACCGGCAGCAGGAGCGGCTGTAGCAGCGGGAGCCTCGTTTCCATATGCGATGTTTACCTCGTAGGTCTGACCATTTACACTTACCTTGATAGTTTTGGGAAGTTCAGTACCTGCAGCAGGAGCATTCTTCTTAGCCTTACGCTCTGCAAGGTCCTTCTCGAAGTCAGCCTTGGCTTTGCCGCTCTTGTAAGCACGGTACTGTTCGGGGTGCATAGCCAACTCAAAGAGTTCTTCATTATCCTCTCCGAGTTCCCAACCATTTTCTTGCATCTCTTTCTTGAACTCTTCCAGTTTGTCAGGATAGTGGCTCTGAGGATCGTTGGTTTCAAACTCACGACCTTCAGCCTTAGCCATCTCAACCAGTTCGGGAGCAACAGGACCAGGTAACTGACCGCTCTTACCAAGAATCATATCCCAAATATTGTCGGCAATCATACTCCAACGCTCCTTACCTTTCTCCATCTGGATAACGTTCATCAGAGCCAGATTCTTGACATACTGGGAGAAGGGAGTTACCAAGCAGGGATAACCAACCTTTGGCCATACGTAGGCAACCTCGTCGAAGAGCTTAACCAAGAGCTGATCTGTTGTCAGCTCGGGTTGATTGTTCTTTACCTTCCACTTGTTCAAACTCTTGAGGTTATCCTCGAGGTCGGTCATCAGTGAACCCATCATACCGCCAGGTAGACCGGGCTTAACCAACAAAGAATTGTTGATATGGTTGAGGGCGGGAATGTAGTAGCCCAAGAAGTCGTCGTACATCTCCTGAATAAGTGTACGAGCCTCCATGTAAGCCTCCATATTGATATCCTTTACCTTGAAGCCTGCATCTTTCAGCATTTCCTGAACGGCGATGATATCTGCGTGGCCAGTACCCCATGATAGAGGAGACATGGCTGTATCAATGTAATCGCAACCTGCCTTGGCAACCTCCAAAATGCTGGCCATACAGAAACCGGGACCGGCATGAGAGTGGTACTGGATAACGATATCTTTCTTGATGGCCTTGATACCCTCAACAATCTTGCCCAGTGAAACAGGACGACCGATACCGGCCATATCCTTCAGACAAATCTCGTCGGCACCAGCCTCAATAAATGTCTTAGCCAAGTTTACGTAGTACTCTACCGTATGAATGGGGCTGTAGGTAATACATAAAGATGCCTGTGCAATCATGCCTGCCTCTTTTGCATACTGGATAGAGGGGATAACGTTGCGTGTATCGTTCAGACCGCAGAAGATACGGGTAATATCTGTACCCTGAGCCTTTTTTACAACATAAAATAGTTTGCGAACGTCCTTTGGACAGGGGCTCATACGTAAGCCATTGAGGGCACGGTCCAACATGTGAGTCTGAATGCCAGCCTCATGGAAGGGCTTTGTCCACTCGCGAACGCTCTTATTGGGATTTTCTCCGTAGAGAAGATTTACTTGTTCAAAACCTCCACCATTTGTCTCAACACGGTCAAAACATCCCATCTTGATAATGGCGGGAGCAATCTTTACCAACTGATCTACACGTGGCTGATATTTACCGGCACTTTGCCACATGTCACGGAAGACCAGACTAAACTTTACTTCTTTTTCCATATTCGTTATCTTGATTTTTACCTTATTTCTATCCTGTTACAAAAGCTATCCTCCTCTGTTATATCTTCTTGGCCGAGGAAACGCGTCCTTTACCGCCAGTAATCTGGCTTACGACTTGCTGAAGAATGGCCATCGTGTTGCCATCAACAGAAGCAGAAGATGTTGCAGACTTCTTGGGAGATACTGCTTCTTCTGGAGCAATCTTGTTAACGGCATTAATGAGGAGCTTTCCACCCCAAATGACAATCAGTAAGATAAGGAATACTGTGCTCATGCCAACAATCATGAGCTCAAAACCAATACCTAAATTTTCCATAAATGATACCTTAAAATAAAATTTGCCGCAAAATTACTCAAAAAATCTTCAATTTGAGCATTTTTGCGGCAAAAAGTTAACAAATGGGTGTTAATTTTATTCTTCTTCTGGAAGTTCCTCCTGTTGTGACTCTGGTAAGTACTTGCGGAGCACACGGGCAACACCCACTTTCCATGAGTTTATACTGTCTTTTTCAAGCTGAAGTGATGTCACTAGTCGGATGACGTGATCGATGGGCATGCGATATCTTAATACACCGCTGATTAGCTTTGCGTAATCCCAATACTCGGGGTTGAATTTCTCACTGAGTCCTTCGATGGTAGTTTTGTAACCACGCTTGTTAATAAACTGAAAGTCGTACCTTTTTTGCCCGTCTCTGTCAATATGTTTGATAATGCGTCCACTGGTAACGCTCTTGGGGAGCGCAATTCCTTCTTCATCATCCATCAGACCTGTGAATATCTCGTATGGAAGGCCTTCCAACAATCCTACAAAGGCAACCCATTTTTCTTTCTTGTTTTGGAATCTTACCACATCACACTCCAAAATCTCTGGGCGTGTCTCAACAACAGAAAGTATGGGAGCACTGTCGGGCTTGATAAAATCTTGTTGAAGAAGGGTGTTGAGGAATTCCTGTGACATCAACTCGTTATCTTTTTTAGTATAGCGGATATCGGTAAATATCTGAGCCAGTGTCTCTTTGTTGTTGATCTCTACAAAGTGTTTGTTTTCCTCTAATGCCTCTTTATATGCATAAAAGTCGTTTATGGAATGCTCTGTATATGGCTGATATGTCTCGTTATGGACAAATGACGCTAAAGGCAAACGGTCTGTTTGAACTGGTTTTTCATCTGGCCATCCTACGGTTAAGGTTGCAATGGGGAATACTAGTTTCGGAAGTTCCAGAATCTCTATTATCTGCATTGGCATATAAATGGTTGTTCCTAAGAAACAAACACCTAATCCTTCCTCCTCTGCTAGATTGCAGAATGTCTGTGTATAAAGGAGGGCATCTGTGGAAGCATTCAGAAAACTGAGCAGGTTGTTATAGCCAGGAATAGCATTGCGGAACTCGCACCAGTCTGTGGTCCTGCGGAAATCAGCACAGATGGTAAGTACCACGGGAGCCTCCGTAACCATCGGTTGGTTGAAGTGTGCAGGAGCCAGTTTCTTTTTCATTTCTGCATTTTTGGTTACCACCACGCTGTATAGCTGTAGGTTGCCCATAGTTTGTGTTCTGGAGGCTTCTTCTAATAACCGATTCAGCAGCTCATCTGAGATGGGCTGCTGAGTGTATTTGCGAATTGTTCTTCTTTCCTTGATGTTCATCTGGTACCTTTTAATATATTTGTCAGCTCGTCAATCTGCTCTTTTAATGCCTTGTCTGCTTTCATCCTGTTCTTAATGGTTTTTATACTATGCAGAACAGTGGCGTGGTTCTTGTTGCCAATGAGAAGACCTATCTTGCTTACCGATAGCTTGGTGTAAATTTGTGCCAGATATATGCTAAGTTGTCGGGCCAATACAATTTCGGCCTTTCTGCTCTTACCATAGATATCTTCTTGTTTAACGTTGTATCTGGCAGAAACTTCTTCAATAATTTTGTCCAGACTGACTTCCTTGTCGGTCGTTTTGGGCGTATGCTTAATGATGCTTTGGGCAAAATCCAAATCTACATCCTTATTATATACTACGGAATACGCCAAGAGGCTATGGATAACACCTTCCAGTTCACGAACACTATTGGAAACGTTTTGTGAGATGTAGTCAATAACATCCTCAGGTATTTCCAGTCCGTCATGTTTAATCTTACTGCGCAAGATGTCCTTACGTAACTGTACCTCAGGCTTTTCTAATTCTGCTAATAGTCCGCTCTTGAAACGGGTGAGCAGGCGGTCCTCCATTCCTTGCATAGAGATGGGGGGGCGGTCACTGGTAAGTATAATCTGCCGTCCGTTCTGGCGCAGGTGATTGAAGATGTGGAAGAAGGCATACTGAGTCTTTTCCATTCCTATCATCTCCTGGATGTCATCAATAATCAGCACATCAATGCTTTGATAGAAGTGCATAAAATCATTGAAGGTGTTATGACGTACAGAATCTGTGAACTGAACTTGGAAGAGGTGAGCACTTAGGTAGAGCACACGCTTCTCGGGGTGAAGTTCTTTCAGTCTTGTTCCAATTGCATTTACCAAGTGTGTTTTTCCTACACCGCTTGGCCCATATATAAATAATGGGTTAAAGGTCTGCTGATTAGGCTTTTCTGCAATAGCTTGTCCGATGCTGCGTGGCAGTTTGTTGCTGACTCCCTCAATAAAATTGTGGAACGTCTGCTTTGGATTCAACTGAGAATCCAAATCCTGTGCTGGACCTACAGCTTGAGTCAGGGTAGGAGATTGGTTTGCCTGACGTTTGCTTGGCTCTGCGTTCTCAACAGAGGGAACGTCATCACTTTCAATCTTTACTGAACTCTTTTTTACTACCTCTACCTCATATATCAAACTTATATTACCACCATATACCCTATTAATAGTAAGATGTATAAGGCTACGGAAATGCTCTTCGAGATATTCATAGAAAAACTGACTGGGAGTATATATAGTCAACTCCTTGGCCTCAACATCATAGGACTTGAATTTCACAGATGAAAACCAAGTCTGATATTGCTGCTCGTTCACATTGCCTTTGATAATCTCTAAGCACTGTGCCCACAATATGCGTGGTGAATTTGTCATTTTTCTATTTTAGGTAAAATGTGTTATATCGTTTGGCATATTTAGCGAATGCAAAGTTAAGTCTTTTTCACTTTTTGACCAAATTCCTTATTTTAGTTAAAATAGCCTCTTTGCTTATTTAACTTTCTGTATTACAGTTATGAAAGGAATTATAGATAAAGATTCTTTAAATATATGCCTTGTATAACTGTAACTTTTTGTTTTTCAGCAAGAAATGGAAAAAGAACTGTGATATTATTTTTTTAACGCAAATTATGCGTAACTTACAATAATAAAAGCTCTTATTCTTTTTTGTGTGAAATAGAATGCAAAGGATTGCTTATTTGAATGAAATTAAAATAAGTGTTATTTCTTCTTCCCAAAAATAGAAAAGTGAACATACCTTTTGGGGTTAGCTTTTAGGTCGGTGACAAGGCTGTCTGCACTCTGAACAGTATGGTTCATGTTGTTGTACAGACCTGGGTCTCTCATGAGCAGACCTAATGAGCCTTGTGGGCTTTGTATCTGGTTCATCAACAGGTGTACGCTGCTGATGGTGGTGTTTACGCTGTCAAGGGTTGCTTGGAGATTCAGGCAGTTCAGATGATTGGTAAGTGTGATGGCATTTTCGCCCACCTTGTTGAATGTATTGGTAAGTTGAGGTACATTGTTCTCGAGAATGTAGTTCAACTCCCGTGTACTTTTGTTCAGATTTTCTGTTATCAGTTCTGCGTTTTGAATAATCAGTGGTAGATTTGGATCTGATGTTAGTTTGTTCAGTGTGGCGATGAGTGTGTCTACTCTTGCTACTACCTGTTCTACTTGCGGCATCATGCTGGCAGCCTTTGCCATCATGCCCTGTGAATCGGAACCTTCAATGGTGTCTCCTGGATGGTATGCATCTGTAAGATTGGTGGCAAGTAGCATATTCAGGGTGCATCCGCCCAAAACAGCTTCATCCAGTTTGGCGCTGCTGCCTTTGGGAATGCGCAAGTCTTTGTTGGTACTTATCTCAACCAGTACCGTTCCTGGATGTTCAAAGTCGTAAATTATATCACTGACAACACCCACGTTATATCCATCAGCATAAACATTACTGCTTTTGCTTAATCCTTTGGCATTAGCAAACTTGATGTAATATGTGCTGGTAGAGGAAAATAGGCTCTTTCCTTTTAGAAAGTTAATGCCGAGAAATAAAATGATGAGTGCTATTACTCCTGTGATTCCAATTTTAACTTCTTTCTTCATCTTGGCCTATTTTTTGTATGCGACAAATGCGTTGTAAAGGCTTTTTGCCAATGCTGCAATACCTTCTTTTGAGTTCATGTATTGTTCTTCAACGCGGTTGTTTATATAGCCTAATTCTACCAATACAGCAGGCATGCTGGTCCGGGCAAGTACCAGAAGTCCTGCCTGATGTACGCCCCTGTCGGTTCTTTTGGCTGTTGTTCGGAATTGTTTCTGTATTTCTTTGGCGAATCCCACGCTGGCAGCCATGTTTTGATCCTGCATCAGCTCAAAGATAATGTAACTTTCACTGCTCTTAGGGTCGAAACCTTCATATTTTTGCTCAAAGTTGCTTTCCAACGTAATGACGGTATTCTCTCGTTTGGCCACTTCTAGGTTCTCTGCTGCACGGTGCATACCTAATGTGTAGGTTTCTGTTCCAATGGCATTAGTCCCCTTCGTTCCTGCTGCGGTGCTGTTAGCATGTATGCTGATAAATAAATCGGCTTTTGCCTTGTTTGCAATATGGGCACGTTCGTGTAACTCCACAAAGACGTCTGTCTTACGTGTATAGACAACTTTTGTTCCAGGGCAGTTCTGCTCTATTAGTCTTCCCAGTTCCAAAGCAACAGAAAGGTTTATGTTCTTTTCTTTGCTGAAGAATCCCAATGCTCCTGCGTCTTTCCCGCCATGTCCGGCATCTATACAAATGGTGTATGCTTGAGCGCTGACACTCAGGCATACACCTATTAATAATGTGATAATTCTACTCACTTTGGTTTAATTTTTCTGCAAAGATACGATTAAGTGAGCGGAATACAAAATAATTGAAGAATTTTCTACAACTTCCACCTTGCACCTGCCATTATCCAAATGCCTGGTTGGGGGACATTTCCAAGGTCGTAATACTTTTTGTTGGTGATATTGGTGCCTTGGACAAATATATTGTAATGGGGTGCTGTCCATTGCAATTTCAGGTCTAGCGTGGCATACGTATCGTAGCTTTTCAACTTCCCTGCGCTGATGTAGCTTCCTGTTCGGTCTTGTAGCCGGATGCTCCATGTGGCGGCTAGGTGGCTCCATATTTTATGGTTCAGGCTTGCTGTAAATTTATTCCTCAGATATTCCATGGCATAGTTGCTTTTGTAAATATCTGTGTCGTCGTTTCTTTTTTGATAAATGTGTGTATAGCCTAGTGTCAGATTCTTTATCCACGCATCTTTGCCTGTTATCTGGTCAAAATTGAAACGGCCTTCAACTTGCACGCCTATATTGTCCAATTGGAATGCGGCACTGTGGTAGGTGTCTTCTGGTGTGTACATCACCCAGTCAATCATATTGTTACCCCTGTGGTAGAAGGCGCGAATTGTTCCCGTATACCCGTTTCCCTGAAACTGACCTCCTATCTGTACAGAATGATTGTTTTCAGGTTTCAGCCCCTTGTTACCCTCAAGGGTCACGCTTTTGTAGTACAAGTCGGTAAATGTGGGAAGTCGGAATCCCTTATTGTAAGAGAGGGATATCTTCCAGTGGTCATCTGGTTTATAAGCTATGTCCACACCCGGATAAAAGCGGAACTTGTGGTCAACGCTGGTTGTCATGCTGGCCAACAAACCTGCTGATAGGGTCCAATGCTTGAGCAGTATGTTATGTTCTACGTTGAAAGATACCGTTGTGCGGTCGTCCTGTTTTGTGTAGAATATATCATCTTCGCCTCCAACGCTCACATGTTGTTCTGGCTTCAGATCCCTTCCTAAGTTGGTGCTCAGAACTCCTTCGTGCCGCATTTCTGCACAAAGGGCAGTCTTTCCGCCCACCCAGTTAAAGTGGCCGCCGGCCTTCAGCCCATACACATCTGTCTGATGAAAGTTTTCGCCAAAGCGCTCGTTCCGAATCAGTTCAAAATTGTCGTAGCTATGGTTCCAATACACCTGCGGCGTAAAATGGAATTTGCCCTTAGTTTCTGCGCTTACCGATAATAGGTAACGTTCGTTCCGTTCAAACTGGTTGGGGTAGGCAGCGCTATAGAATGTATTGGCACCATAGTCTTTCTTGCAGAAACCAAACTGCCAGTCAAGGTTTAGCTGGTTGTTGCTGTAGTCTCCTTGATAAAAGAATTGTCCTTTTCCCCAGTTGCTGTTGGTGGTTCCGCCGTCGCTTCTTCCGCCTCCTCCGCTGATTCTGTTGTTAACACCTTTAATGGTAAAACCGAAACGGGCATCAGACTCTATGGTGCCGAAACTTCCACCTTGTAGTCCTACTTCTACGTTCTTGCCTTCCTCGTGGCGGGTGACAATATTTATGGCGCCGCCAAAACTCTGACCGCCATATACGCGACTGGCTGCGCCTTCGAGTATCTCTATGCGCTCAATGTCGTTAACGCTTACGGGGAAGTCTGCCGAAAGATGCCCTGTCTGAGGGTTGTTGATGTTGACACCATTGAGTAATAGGGTAATTTGTTCAAAGATGCCTCCGTCAATACTTATGTCCGTTTGAATACCAAAGCTACCGCGTTGCCGGACATCTACACCGGTAGCTAACTTAAATAGATCGTTGATACTTTGTACCCCCGCCTGTTCAATGTCCTGGCGAGTGAGTACACTCACGATTCGTGCTGACTGTAATTGAGTCAGCGGTGCCATGGTGCCGCTTACGGTCACCTCGCTCATCTCCTGCTCGTCTTCCACCGCATCTGTTTTGGGGTTCTGCATCTTGGTGGTGCCGGCCATTGCTTCGGCTTGGGCAGCAACACCCAGAGTGGCAATGCTAAGCACACCTATGCGTACTTCCTTTCTCAGGCTGGCAAAAGCGCAATAGCCTTTGTGGGCAAACTGCTTCCAAGTGATGGCTTTTGGCTTTCTTGTCTGTTTGTTGTACATTTTGTTAATAAATAATTGATTATAATAAAAACCTTAGGAGCTTGGCGTCCCTAAGGTCTTTTTCCTTATACTCTAAACACAAAACTCTAAACTAAATTAATATCATGCCGGCTTCTTTGCATTCTTTGCGCATGTTATCTGGCCAGATACTGGACTGTGTCTCGCCAATGTGAGCTTTGTGAAGAAGAATCATACACAGGCGGCTTTGGCCTATACCACCTCCGATGCTCAAGGGGAGAGTTCCGTTCAGCAAGCGTTGATGGAAGTACAGTTGCTTCCGTTCCTCTTTGCCTTGGATTTTCAACTGGCGTTCCAGGGCCTCTTTGTCAACGCGGATTCCCATGCTACTCAATTCAATACTGCGTTTTAGGACGGGATACCAAATTAGCAGGTCACCGTTCAGGCCTAAGAAGCCATCCTCGTTGGGCGTGCTCCAGTCATCATAGTCGGGAGCTCGTAGGTCATGCTCCTTTCCATCGCTCAACTTACCGCCAATGCCCATAATGAACACGGCACCGTATTTTTTGCAGATAAGATCTTCGCGTTCCTTTGCAGTCTTATCGGGGTACATCCTAACCAGTTCCTCGCTATGAATAAAAAATACATCCTCTGGAAGAAAGTGTTTCAATTGCGGGTAAGTCTCGCAGATAAAAAATTCTGTGCGTAAGATAGTGCTGTATATCTTATTTACAATCTTTTTCAAAAAAGCTATGTTTCTGTCTTCTGGCTTGATGACGCGTTCCCAGTCCCATTGGTCAACGTACAGACTGTGTATGTTGTCCATTTCTTCGTCCGCACGGATGGCATTCATGTCGGTTACAATGCCAAATCCTGGGTCTATCTGGTACTCTGCCAATGTTACCCTTTTCCATTTAGCCAAAGAGTGAACCACCTCAGCTGTAGCCTCATTCATATCCTTAATAGGGAAGTTGACAGGGCGCTCTATACCGTTTAGGTCGTCGTTCAAGCCAAGACCTCTTAAAACAAAAAGGGGGGCTGTGACACGGCGAAGTCTCAGTTCGGTGCTTAGACTGCTCAAGAAGAAGTCCTTTATCTTTTTTATGGCCAACTCTGTCTGCTTCAAATCCAGCAGTGCTTTATAGTTTGTTGGCTTCTCTAGTTTGCTCATTTTGTTTGCGCTATTTGTGATTCTGTATCAAAATTGTGTGCAAAGGTATGAATTTTTGAGCTAAATGCAAAGGAAATGTAAGTTTTTCTTTCTTTTTTCGTTAAAGATTTGTCTCCATTCTAGAGACTTCTGGAACTAATAAGGAAGAAGAAAAAGGTTTGTATTCAAGTTTTTCTATTTTAATATTTGGTGCTTTCGTTAAAACTCTTTATCTTTGCAATGCCTTTATAGCAGAGGAATCCAGTGTAAATCTGGAACTGTCCCGCAACTGTGAGTCTGAAAGGATGAGTCAGAGTATTTGCTACAAGGGCTTCCCGGTACGGAAAAACGCGAGGACGTAAAAAGAACCAAAATTAAAAATAACAACAACAATGAAAAAAAACAGTTTATTCGCAGGCTTGCTTTGTGTAGGTGTAATGTTCACGGCTTGTGAGAGTAACGACCCTGACTTTAATCCTCAGACTCTGGGTGAGGACACTCAGACCGTAACCTTTGAGGGTTCTTATTGGGATGCTTTGATTGATGCTCCTCAGTATGGTGGCAGCCAGTTATATGGTGCAGATGCCAAGAATTATGGATGGTGTGATGTCACTACTCAATTTACAGGTTACATGTCCAATGCATGGGGCGGTACATATGGCTTTGCCGAGGGCGGTAGTGCTATCAGTAACTATATAGACGAGAATATCAGTGAACCACGTGACTACAATGTTCAGTTGGCCGTTCCTGTAAGCAACGGCAGTAAGAACTTCTGTGTAGTTTATTGTGAGGCTGGTATGAAGTTTGCAGACAGTAAGGCTCGTGTTATTAAATCAATGGACTTTATTGGTACTACTTATTTCTTGTCTGTTGCCAAAAATGGCGATGGTGCTGGCTATGCAAGAGCATTGACACAGAAGGGCGACTATTGTAACTTGGAGATTACCGGTTATAAGGCTGGTGAGGCTACAGGTTTGGTGACTGTTGGTTTGGCTAAGGATGGCAGCTTCCTGAATTATTGGATTACGACAGACATGACTACCTTGGGTGCTGTGGACAGCCTGAGTTTCTCAATGGACAGCAACGACAGCAGTCTCTATGGTATGAAGGCTCCTATGTATGTTGCATTGGATAATGTGGTGATTAAGAAATAATGCTTTTTCACCCTCTCCCTTAGACAGTGAGAGGTAAATAGATAATCGCAAATTGTCAAATAGTCGATTAAATAAACTCATGCTGCTGTTGGCCTTGGTGCTGATGGCAGCATGTTCTAATTCTGAGGCGGTTATAGAACCTGAGGGTTCTGGTCCTATCTCCCCCACCAATCCTGTAGTTGATGGCGGTGTGCTTATTTTGTGTGAAGGCTCCTTTAATGCAGGAAACAGCAGCCTCTCTTACTATAATCCCGTAGATAAAACTGTAGAGAACGGTGTTTTTCGTAGGATAAACGATGCCAAGTTGGGAGATGTCGGGCAGAGTATTTGCATTTTTGACGGAACCATTTACATAGCCGTGGAAAACTCGGGTGTTATATGGGCGTTAGATGAGAAGACTTTTAAGGTGAAGGGGCGACTGACTGCTACGGCAGACAATAACATTATCAATCCCCGCTATATTCATAAAGTCTACAAGGATAAAGCTTATGTAACAGATCTTTATTCTCCCTACATCAATATCTTTGACCCACAGACCATGCAGTATAAGGGAAGCATAAAGGTTGATGGCATCACCATGAACGATTATTCTTCTACAGAAGAGATGGTGCAGTTTGGTCGATATGTGTTTGTGAATTGTTGGAGCTACTGTAATAAATTGTTGGTGATAGACTCTGAAAAAGATGAACTGGTAAACACCATCGAACTTAGTAGCTGGCAGCCCAAAAGTATGGCTATTGATGCTGCTGGTAAATTATGGGTAATTACGGATGGCGGTTATAAGATGGAAGGAGAGGGCTTTGGCGATAATATTCCCCATCTTTACCGTATAAATGCGCTGACGCAACGTATAGAATTAGACATCCCTCTTTGTACAGACGAAGCCAACGTCCAGTTGGCCATCAATGGTGCTGGCGAAGTATTGTACATTCTTGACAATGATGTCTATCGTATGAACATTTCAGATGAAACATTCCCCACAGAGCCCTTTATAAAGGCTCCTGTGACCAATGGTAAACGCAACTTTTTGTATGGTTTAGGGGTGAATCCACAGAATGACGAGGTGTACGTGGCCGATGCGATTGATTACTGTCAGAGCGGTATGGTGTATCGTTATAGTGCCAGTGGTGAATTGCTGGATCAGTTCCGCGTAGGTATCACTCCTAATCATTTTGCTTTCTGCAAGAAATCGGAAGCAGAGATGGAAGATGATGTGGAGGAGGATCTGGTATATAGTCCAGCCTTAGTTGATACCGTCTTTGAGTTCATGCCAGCCCCAGGACACCAGGTCAACGGTTATTCATTAGTAGGCGACTTTATCTTTGCAGGTGCTACTATGCAGGAAGCTTGTCAACGTGCACTTAAACATTTCCGTAAGAAATACATGATAAGTTTGGGCGCTCAAGGTGGCTATGTGGTGGCTGGATTCAAACACAATGTTCGTAATAGTCAGGGGGACTATGATTTGGTTATCAAAGGTAATCCGTTTGATTACCAGTCGGAACCGGGAATCATCTGGGTGATGAAGGATGAAAATGGTGACGGGTTGCCCAACGATACATGGTATGAACTCCGTGGTAGTGAATATGGTACAGAAAATCATACGCTTAATTATGCCATTACTTATTATAAGCCCACAGGCCCCGAGAAAAATATTGAATGGACTGATAATCAAGGGGGGGGCGGTATTGTTCCTTACATGAAGACGTGGAACCAGCATCCTTCTTACTGGCAAGACTGGGTCCCTACCGACCGTGATGCACAGGGACGTGAATATCGTACCTATTATGGCTCTCGTCTGAAGGATACCCATACTTATGAAAATTACTACACCATGGAGCCTCCCTTTGCATGGGGCTATGCAGACAATTGGGGATCCGACTACTTTAAGAACCGTAAGTTTGATGCTGATATGGCCATGGGTTATTATAAGATAAGCAATGCTATGACAGCTACGGGAGAACCTGCTAATTTGGATTATATCAATTTCGTTAAGATACAGACAGCTCAGACGGGCTGGTCGCCTAATTTGGGCGAGATAAGTACGGAGGTATATGGTATTTGGGACTATCATCTGAAGTAGTATGGGGGCATCCTTCCCTTGTAGGGCAGGTGTTATGAAAGAATGAGAAAGGTATTCCTGATTATATTAGTAGTTGTAATTCTTCCCCTGCAAAGAGGAGTTAGAGGGATGCTGTTTGCGCAAGAACGGCAACTACATGAGGTGCAAGTAAACGCCACGCGTCGTATGAAAGATGCGGGGGTGCAACAGACAATACTGGATACCACGGTTTTGCATCAGAATATTGCCCTCAGTATGTCTGAAATACTTACTCAACATTCTACGCTCTTCATCAAAAGCTATGGGCGTGCTACAGAATCTACAGCTGAGTTCCGTGGAACTTCACCCAGTCATACGCAGGTATTGTGGAATGGTATGAAGATAAACTCGCCTATGCTTGGTACTGTTGATTTCAGCACCATTCCTTCTTATTTCATCGATAATGTACGGTTGTTGCATGGTGCCTCTTCACTTACCGTCACAGATGGCGGAATGGGCGGAGCGGTAGATATGCAAACCCTACCGCTCTTTAATCAAGGTTATGCTGTGCAGTATATTCAGGGTATAGGCTCCTATAGCACTTATGACCAGTTCTTGCGTTTTACCTATGGTGGTGAGCGTTGGAGCACCAGTACAAGAGTAGTATATTCCACTTCCAAGAATGACTTTAAATATACCAACTATGATAAGATAGATCATCCTGTAGAGTACAACAAGAGTGGGTACTTCGATGATGTGCACGCCATGCAGGATGTATATTACAATAGTCAAAAAGCTGGTAGATTTGGTGCTAAGCTGTGGTTTACACATAGTTTGCGTGGATTGCCTTTTCTGAGTGTGGATTACAAAGACAATACAGATTTCAAGAACGAGCATAAACAAGATGCTCTCCGCGGTGTACTGAGCTGGGACAAGTCTCTTGAAAAGTGGAGCTTTGGAGCACGTGCTGGTTACGTGTGGCAGAATATAGCTTACGATTATACCACTACACGTGAGATGGTAAACACGGATATTACACATTCCCGTAGCATTAGTCATCAGGGTTACTTTCAGGTCAATGCTGACTGGATGCCACGTTCCAACTGGCTGTTGACAGCTAATGCCTCAGTCTATTACAACCATGTGAAAAGTGAGGATAAAAGTCCCTTTCATGTTGGTGAAAACTACGATTTGGGTAGGGCAGAATATAACTTGAATTTCTCTGCTAAGTATCGTCCTATGAAGGATCTTACTCTCTCGGCTGTGCTTCGTGAGGGATGTTACAAGAACGATTTTGTTCCTGTTGTTCCTGCCTTTTTCGTTGAATATCAGATGCCAGGAATCTCTACCCCCTCTATGGAAGGGGGCTGTGGGAGACTGTTTGTTTTTAAGGCTTCTGTCGCTCGTAACTATCGTTATCCTACCATGGATGATATGTATTTTAAGCCAGGTGGTAATCCCAACCTGAAACCTGAACAAGGTTTTACATACGATGGCGGCATAGAGGGGTTTCTGCAGACCAGAGCCTTCTCGATGAGGCTAAATCTCTCGGCCTTTGACTCCTACATTACAGACTGGATTCTATGGACACCTAATGCTAAGGGATATTGGCAGCCCTCAAACTTGAAGAAGGTACACAACTACGGAACAGAGATGATGGTCACGGCTGAGTATAAGTTACGTAACCATTGGAGGTTTACCCTAATGGGGAATTATGCCTATACGCCCAGCATTAATAAGAGTGACCAGTTGGCAGATAATGATGCATCATATGGTAAACAACTGGTATATGTGCCTTGTCATTCTGCCAATGTGAATGGTCGGGTTTCGTGGCGTACATGGAGCTTGTCGTACCAATGGACTTACTATAGCGAACGTTTTACCACTACCAGCAATGAGGTGTCTTACATCACAGGTAGATTGAAACCTTATTATATGAATGATATTACGGTTGAGAAAACCTTCCAGTGGCGCAAGGTGCATGCCTCACTGAAGGGTGTTGTCAACAATCTGCTGGGTTCAGAGTATGTTACTGTTCTCTCCCGACCAATGCCAGGCAGAAACTTTGAAATATTCTTGGAAATAAAACCGCAATGGTAAGAAAAAGTATAAAGTGAAAAATGACAGAATGAAAAAGGAGAAATTGGTATTGATGCTATTTTCGATGTGGGTGTTGTTCGCATGTGGTGGTCATCAGGTCGGGAAAGAGACTACAGAAGGGGACACTCTTAATTTACGCTATGCTCGCAACTTGACTATTGTAGAGTATCCCCAATATACGCAGGTTACTATTCGCAATCCTTGGGACACTACCCGTGTGTTGAATTCATACACCTTGGTAAAGGAATCGCATGGGAAAAAGGGGGAAGTGGTGGTTCCGTTGAAAAATGCAGCCGTCTTTACCAGTGTCCATTGCTCTCTGCTCATGGAATTAGGTTGTCAAGAGTGTATAGGTGGTATTTGTGAGTTGGATTATATACACATACCCTATGTTCAAAAAGAGGTAAGAAAGGGGAATATCATTGATTTGGGCAACGGAATGGAACCTAACTTGGAGCGTATCATGGACTTGCAGCCCGATGCCATTATGCTGAGTCCTTTTGAGAACAGTGGCGGTTATGGTCGATTGGAACGTATGGGCGTGCCTCTGATAGAGTGTGCTGAGTATATGGAAAATTCTCCTTTGGCAAGGGCCGAATGGATTAGGTTTTACGGTCGTCTTTTTGGTAAGGCTGAGTTTGTCGATAGTTTATTCTCGCAAGTGGAGCAATCATACTTGCAACTTAGAGATGCTGCTTCACATGCAAAACAGAAACCTCGTTTGATATGCGAGACACCGCAGAGTGGTTACTGGTATGTGCCTGGCGGACAGAGTACCATGGGTATTATGTATAGGGATGCTGGGGCTGATTACCTCTTTCATGATATAGAGGGGTCGGGGAGTACAGCTCTTGGCATAGAACGAGTGTTGGACCGCGCCCTTACGGCTCAGGTTTGGTTGATTAAGCATCATGGGGCACTCACGAAAGAACAGATTGTTCAGGATGTGCCAGCGTTACGTAATATACCGGCAAAAATATACTTATGCGATACTTTTTATAGCGGGTTTTACGAGCAGACGCCTTTTCATCCCGACGTATTATTGCGTAATCTTATTCATATTTTGCATCCTAAACTTGGTATTAAGGAGGAAAAAGTGTACTTTTGTCCCTTGGAATGAGACAAAGCATCATTATTTCATTGTTAATTGTAGCCATGCTGTTTCTAGCAGTATGTAATCTGTTATGGGGGTCATTGGATATTCCTGTAACGGATGTGGTGCAAATCTTGCTGGGAGGACAGATAGAGGAGCATCCGCAATGGACATATATCATCCGCGAGAGTCGATTCCCCCAAATGATTACGGCCTTGCTGTGTGGTATGTCACTCAGTACATGCGGATTGATGTTGCAGACGCTCTTTCGTAATCCTTTGGCAGGTCCGAGCATTTTGGGTATTGATGCTGGTTCCAACTTAGGCGTGGCTTTGGTTATGTTACTCTTAGGCGGAACTGTTACCTTGGGAAGCTTGAGTGTAAGTGGTTATTTGTTGGTGATTGCAGCAGCTATGTTAGGTGCTTTGTGCATCATGTTGTTGCTGCTTTTGCTATCTTCTCTTTTGCGTAATCAGATAATGCTCCTCATAACAGGTGTCATTATCAGTTACGTAACCGGTTCCATCATCTCCTTGCTTAACTACAGCGCTACGGAAGAGGGTGTTCATAATTATATTGTCTGGGGGATGGGAAACTTTAGTGGTGTAAGTCTTGAGCGATTGCCGCTCTATTGCATTCTTATTATGTTGGGATTGTTTTCCGCTATTCTGTTGATGAAACCATTGGATGCAATTCTTTTGGGCGAACGCTATGCAGCAAATTTAGGTATCAACGTATATAGGACTCGCAATTTACTCTTGCTATGTACAGGTTTGCTGACTGCAACCACCACAGCCTTTTGCGGACCTATCTCGTTTCTTGGGCTGGCAGTTCCTCATATTGCCCGCATGACATTACATACCAGTTTGCATAGGATTTTGCTCCCTGGCTCTATGCTCATGGGGGGCTGTCTTACGTTGCTTTGCAACTTGCTGTGTACCATGCCAAACAGCGGCAGCATTATTCCAGTGAATGTGCTCACGCCGCTTATCGGTGCGCCCGTGATTCTTTATGTGATACTGAAAAAACATTAGACATTTGACCTTAGTCATTAGACAATTTTGAAATATAAATTATAATAAACTATTATGAAAAGACTAACATCATTTTTTATGGCAGCGGCAATGGCTTTTGCCGGCTATGCCAACGTGACTTATCAGGTTATTCCTCTGCCACGTTCTGTTAATATGGAGCCAGGAGGTAACGTAGTTTTGCTCGTTAAGGGGATGAGCGTCGCCTATCCTGCAGAGAATGCAAAGATGTTGCGTAATGCACAATTTGCACAGGAGTATTTAGGTGTAATTCCCGAGGTGGCTTCTAAGAAGTCTAAGGCCATTATGAAAATCTCTTTAGGGCTGCAGAATCCAAATCCAGATGCTTATACTATTACGATTAACAAAAAAGGTATCAACATTCAGGGTGCCAGTGAAAGTGGTGTTTTCTACGCTATACAGACATTGCGTAAGAGCATTGAGGGTGAGAAGGGTGACACCATCCGACTGCCATACGTAACAATTCAGGATGAGCCCCGCTTTGGATATCGTGGTGCTATGTTGGACTGTGCCCGTCACTTCTTCCCCGTTGAATTCGTAAAGCAGTACATTGATGTGCTGGCACTGCATGGTGTAAACAAGTTCCACTGGCATCTTACAGATGATCAGGGTTGGCGTTTTGAAGTGAAGGCGTTGCCAGAGTTGGCCAAAAAAGCTGGTTATCGTCCGCATACCATTATCGGTAAGAACGTGGGTTTGCGCGATGCAGCTAATGCCATCTTCGATGATACACCCGAGGAAGGTTACTACACCCAGAATCAAATGAAGGCCATTGTGGAATATGCTGCAGAGCGCTATATCACGGTTATTCCCGAGATTGATCTTCCTGGTCACATGGTGGCAGCCCTGAGTGTTTATCCCGAACTGGGCTGTACGGGTGGTCCTTATTCTGTTTGGTGCCAGTGGGGTATTTCTGATGATGTGTTGTGTGCCGGTAATCCCAAAACGCTGGATTTCCTGAAGAAAGTCTATGGTGAACTTTGCGATGTTTTCCCAAGCAAATTCATCCATATTGGTGGTGACGAGAGTCCCCGTCGTAAATGGCAGACCTGCCCCAAGTGTCAGGCTAAGATGAAGGAACTGGGCCTGACAAAGGAAGCAGAGTTACAGACCTATATTAATAAGGAAATGGAGAAATTCCTGGCCGAGAAGGGACGCGAACTTATCGGTTGGGACGAGACACTGGAAGGTGGTCTCAGCGAGAATGCTACCGTTATGTCATGGCGTGGTTACAAGGGTGGTATCGAAGCTGCCCGTCAGCACCACCGTGTGATTATGACTCCCCATGACAACTGCTACGTTGACTACTATCAGCTCAAGGACCGTTATGCACAGCCCCTAGCCATTGGCGGATATCTGCCTGTTAGCAAGGTGTACAGCATGGAGCCTATACCTGCCGAACTTACTCCCGAGGAGGGTAAGTATATCATGGGTGCGCAGTGCAACCTGTGGACCGAGTATGTGGAAAGTCCGGACCAGGCCATGTATATGCTGCTGCCCCGTCTGGCAGCTATGTCAGAGGTGCAGTGGATGCTACCCGAAGCTAAGAACTACGAGAATTTCTGTAAGCGTCTGCCACTTCTTCAGCAGGCGTATCGTCGCTTGGGTTACAAGTATTGTACGGCTATAGAATAATGCTTGAACTAAGACATTTGACCACGGGTTATGGCAACCGAGTCGTAACTCCAGATATCAACGCTTCTTTGGTCCCGGGAGAGCTTACCAGCCTCCTGGGACCCAATGGAGTGGGGAAAAGTACCCTGCTCCGTACTCTTTGTACGTTTCTGCCTCCTTTGAGAGGTGATATTATTCTGGATGGGAAAGTCGTTAGTTCCCTTTCCATCGCTCAGCTAAGTAAATTCATTGGCGTAGTCTTAACAGAACGTCCGGATGTGCCGAATTTAACGGTACGTGACATGGTTGGTATGGGACGCAGTCCGTATACTGGTTTTTGGGGACGTTTAAACAAAATAGATGAACAATATGTTACGGATGCTATGCAGCAGTCGGGCATCTTAGCCTTAGAGCGACGAATGTTTAGTACACTTAGTGATGGAGAGCGTCAGAAAGTTATGATAGCTAAGGTGTTGGCACAACAGACACCCATTATTCTGTTAGATGAACCAACAGCTTTTCTGGATTTTCCCAGTAAGGTAGAGATGATGCGTCTTTTACGCCGATTGGCTCATGAGATGCAGAAAGTTATTTTTCTCAGCACTCACGATGTGGAGATGGCTCTCCAACTCAGTGACCGCCTATGGATTATGTATCCTACGGAGGTTATAATTGGAAAGCCCGCCG
This sequence comes from Bacteroidaceae bacterium, assembly GCA_024683455.1. Taxonomy (GTDB): domain Bacteria; phylum Bacteroidota; class Bacteroidia; order Bacteroidales; family Bacteroidaceae; genus Physcousia. The sequence goes on along the minus strand of JAIKYE010000002.1, from coordinate 41,121 downwards.
AACTTTCTTCGAGCGGCGAGCTTTCACGATTTATTCATTCTGACGGTATCCGTTTTGATCCCGTCCTTATGAGTTATAAAATAGACAAGCGCTAAAGTAGCCCCACTGTCTATAATTACCAAATATCTTCAGGTTCTACAGGATTGTCATATATCTCCTTGGCACACCATTCCAGATAATCCATGTACATTTCAGTCTTATTGTTTTCAAGGACTGACTTTAAACGCAGATAATAGGTTTTATCGGGATCCAAAGTCTGACGCACTAGAATGTGGCGAAGATTGCCGGGGCTTCCTGTTCGGCACGGTCCTGAACTGTTTTGGATACTCATTTCACCTCTCATGCGGTTGTTGTTACGCATGTGCTTATCAACCTCAGCATTATGGATGTCGTCGTCTGTATCCGCTTCATACCCATAGCTTTTATCTGTACCTGACTTTCTTAGGTCAACAGGTATGCCAGTGGGTACCAGTTGTTCCTTATCCGAACCGAAATAGAATTGCACAATACCACGGTCTCCGTTGGGGAGCACACGGTAACGTAGCTCGTATGTACCTTTGCGAGGCACGGGCGGAAGTTTAATGGTAATTTCGTAATTACCAACAGCCTTCAATTCATCCTCCTGATTGTTGCACCAATTGTATTGGTAAGCATTCAGATAGACAAACTGTGTTTCGTTGTTCATATCCATGTTGTCCAGATATCGGTAAGTCTTGTTGGGTGGAAAGTGAACAAACTGGTTGCGCGGATCCACGCTGTTTTTCTTACGAATATCATTGGTCATGACTTCTGGGAAAAGGCTCATGGCATCAAAACGAATTCGGCTCTTGGCAAGATTTTCGCGAACTTCGTCGGTGTAAGACAGTGGCTTATCTATAGCATATATCATGCCGTTCACAGCCTGATAGTCTAAAACTTTTTCAGAGTAGTTGTCTATGTGGCAGCCTACTTTCTTGTTGTCGCATGACAACTCGTGGTATGTACCTCTTCTACTATTGTCCAGAACAGGGAAGCGGTTCAAGAAAATACCGTTACTCTCTTTACTTTCGTAAATCTTTAACAGTCTGCGCTTACCCATTGTAGCATAAAATTCATATACCGGAATGGTAAGCTGTTTAAGAGCTTGGTTGTAGCCGTATTCATTCACATGGAATACCAGACGGTTGGCTGCTATACGCATGGGCAATACGTGGTAGGTAAACCACTGGTTTAGCAGGTTGTTGGGCGATGCCCAGTTTTCATCAGTTTCGAAAATATCATTCGTGCTGAACTGCTTGTTTTTAATAATCCACTGTTGTACATCGTTGCAGGTAATATCTATAGGCTCCTTTCCTATCTCGTTTCGCCAGAAATCATCAGTCTCAGCAAATACAGTAAAACCATAGTAGCGGTGTTCTGGTGCATAGGCTGGAGCCGTATTACCGCTCTTGAAAGTCCATCCTGCAGCTTGGCCGTCAAAATTGGGGATAAGTCCTTTCATATACATCTCGCGGTATTTGTTGTCTTCAATCACATTAAAGGTGTCTTTCAATCCGCAGGCTAAGGCTAGACGGGAAGCAACGATAAAGCCCTCTTTCTTCTTGTCTATAATGTCTTCCATTAGGTCTGCTATCGTGATATCCTTGGGGGCAATAACTTTCTCCATCTGGTGCAGAACTCCATTGATGGCAGGGATATCACGGTTCTTAATACTCATGGGACAGTCATAGTTCATGTAAATACTGTCAGGTTCACTGTCAACATAGCGTACTGTCAGTTTACGGTCTCTCATGTTGCCTAGTTGTAGTTCTCCGTTGCTCTGTGTGGGGAATGAATAAGTCTCATAACTTTGGTAGTCTCCTCCGTCAATGATACTGCTGTAGGCGATAACTTTTCTTATTGAATCGCGAACCCTTTCTTTGGTGAATGCCTCCCACGATGGTTCTGTGATTATGTCTTCTTCAACCAATTCCTGCAGATACTGGTGTACTGCATCGTTGGTGGGCGCAAATACGGTGTAGTTTCCGCGTGCTGTAAGCAGTTGGTATATGGTGGAATTACTCATTTCGCTTACGGGCGTATTCTTAAGTACGTCCAGATATTCGGAGTAAGTTTCTGCGTGTTTCTCCATATAGGAAACAAGTGTCTCTTCCTTAAATACGTAGCGATTGCTAACGTCAATTTCTTCCGAACATCCTATTGCCAACAGAATAACTGCTGTTAGAATTGTAAATAATCTACAATTGAATTTCATTGTGATTGTGTGTTTCTAAAATATAAAGGAAAAATTATTCTTCCAATGGGCGTTGTGCTATTCCCATTGTATTTAAGCGAGCTATATGCTGCAGCAGACGGGGATAGAAATTATCCCAGTTCTGTTGGGTGTTCTTTGTCCATGCTTTCTCCGCCAAAGCTAATGCACGTGGGAATACCATGTATTGCATTTGAGCTTCAGTGGGGATACGTTCACACCAGATGTTTCCTTGCATACCTTTAATCAGGCTCAGTTGCTCTGAGCTGAGTTCGGTTGGAACGATATCACCCGTATAGAGATTCTTCAGTGTATTGTTGTCTTGTGCATAGTCGAAGTAACAGAATGTAAAGGGGCAGAGAATCACCTCGTTGCCACCGCTGGTAGAACGTTGAACCACATCTGCATGATCGCCGCGCCACCAGTTTACGGTTGCAGACTTACTTACACCGCCTTCCAAAATCTCATCCCATCCGATGAGTTTCTTCCCGTTTTCACTGAAGTATTTCTCCATAGTGCAGGTGAACCATGACTGCAGTTCTGCCTCGTTCTTTATACCTTGGTCTTGGATGCGTTTCTGGCAATCGGGACATTTTTTCCATGCCGAACGGTTTACCTCATCTCCTCCAATTTCTACATATTCGTATGGGAAAAGTTCAAAGATTTCTTTATAAACGTTGCGGCAGAATTCCAGTGAGGTATCCTTGCCTACGCAGATGGGGTCACGTCCATCTTTGTTGCAAGAGAGCCAAGGGTAGCATTTTGTTGCGGCATAGCTGTGACCGGGAACGTCAAATTCGGGCACAATGTCAATACCTCTTACCAGAGCATATTCCACCAGGTCTTTTACCTCGTCCTGTGTATAGTAGCCACCATATTCCAGCTTGCCATCGCGTACACGGGTACGATCAGCTGTCATGGGAACTGTCATGCGTGGATTGTTGTCATTCTTTGCAATCTCATTACATCGTCTGTCCCAGTGTTCTCCAGCAGGGTCGCGGAATCCGCTTTCTTCAGTCAGCAAGGGATATTGCTTGATTTCAAGGCGCCAGGCTTGAGAATCTACAAGATGCCAGTGAAATTTACTGAACTTATACAATGCCATAACGTCCAGAAATCTCTTGGTCTCTTCCAATGTGAAGAAGTGCCTGACGGGGTCAAGCATCATCCCGCGCCATTCGAAGTTGGGCGTATCTTCAATTTCTACTGCAGGCACCATCCATGTGACGTAGGGCTGCAAGGTTGTGGACTCCACTTGGCATGGGAACAGTTGGCGGAGTGTTGCTATACCATGTACAATACCACGATAGTCGGCTGCTTCAATTACAATACCCTTGGCAGATGAAGTCAGTTTGTACCCCTCTGCATCTATTTCGCATTTTGGGTTTAGATTAAGAACAATATCAGCTTTTTTACCTTTATTGATAGGTAGCTGATAACCTGTCGATGGGCGGAGTTTTTCCCTAAGATATTCTGCTGCAGGGAGAATGCTCTTGTTGTTATATGCTATGGTAGCATTGGGTTTTAAAACAAACGAGCCCTCCTTTTCCGTAATACAAGTGGGCCTGGGGATGATGTTAACTTCCGCCAGTAGCGAAAGGGGCATCATAAATATGAGCGACACAAGCAGCGCTTTCAATGTTTTCATACTATAAATAAATAAAAATGTTAACTTTTCTTGTGCAAAGATACAAATAGATTCTGATACAACAATGATTATTTCGTTTTCTTTCGCTTAATTTGATAACGAATAAATGTGTTCCTTCCAATAATCTTACTGAAATTTAATGTCGTGCCTCTCTATAGGCATGAAAACGTGACACATGCTTTTAGTTACATGAGGTAAACATGAGGTAAACATGAGGTAAGCATGAGGTACTACTTGGGTATATCTTGTACTGCTGAACCATATCGTGGTGACGTTTTTGTACTTTGAAAAAGAAGTTTTTCATATCTTTCTTTGCCTGTTTCTTTTTTTTTCGTATTTTCGCAGCGAGAAAATACATACCATAGGTGTTAGATAGTAATATTATGAAAGAATTGTACGTAAAAATTGCTAGAAGGGCGATTGCTTTGCTACTGCCCATGATGCTTTGGCCCTCGTATGCCATGGCAACCGATTACATCGATGATTTAGTATTGGTGGGCGGTACAAAAAAAGAAACGAATGAGCTAATTGATTCCTACCAGAAGGAAGGATGGACCTTAGTGGACATGGACCTGAATAAAGGGGCCGGTGGTGACTACATCTATCTGCTCTACAAGAAGGCTAGTTCGGAGGGTGTTAACAGAGGCTATATTACGGGTTTCTATATTAAGAATACTACATGGCCCTATCCCGACGATATGACATTTGGCGGCGCCAACTTTCATCTGACAAGGTACAAGGGCGGTGAGCATTTCAGAGGCCAGAGGGGTGACTTGAACAGTAATACGGGTGATAGTACGGACCCCATTCATTTGTACTATACAAGAGATCTCTTCAGCGACAATCAAGTGGTTACCGACATAACGTTCAATTCCACAAAGGATGGTGCTTTGGGTGCCGCTGGCAGTTCGGTTGGTTATAATCTGAATGCAGGAGCCGGCGGTAGCTCAATATATATGCACGTGAGTTATGCTACGGCTGTCCCTGATTTGGCAGGTGAAGGAACCGTTCAAAATCCCTATATTATATGGAATGGTGATGACTGGCATGTTTTTGCTGTGGATGTGGCAAATGGCCTGAAAGCCGACAAAGTGGTGGGGCTGGCTAGTAATATTGCAACTTCTGAGATGGTGGGAACTGCGGATCACCCCTTCACCGGTTTCTTTGTGGGCTGTGGTAGAGAGATTCAGCTTAACTTGATTACTGCAGAAGACTTTGCGGCACCTTTTCGCTATGTAAAGGGGGCCACTATTCATGGCGTTAAGACATCGGGTTCTGTTATATGTTCTACTACAGGAAACGGACATGCAAGTGGTCTGGTAGGTGCATGTCGCGGTGACAGTACAACCATTCAGAATTGTGTGGTCAATGCAACCATTAAAAGTCCTTCCTATGCCGGTGGTATTGTTGGCCATGCGGGCAGTGGTAAACTGACTATGGAAGAATGTGTCTTCAATGGTTCAATAAGCAATTTCCAGAATTATGCGGCTGGTCTGATAGGCTGGTGTGACAATGCTACGCTGAACCTGCGCAGCTGTATGGTTAGCGGAGAGATAAAGCCCAATCAGAATGGTCGTTATAATCCTGTTGCCTGTAAATGGAACGATGGTAAGCCAACTGCCATTGCAGACGATGTCTTCTATTTGAATACTTACACTCAGACAGCTTCTGCGGCTAATCTGATTTCGAGTCTTGTAGCTCAGCCCGTTAGTGCCAAGGAAGTGAAAAATGTGTGGGATGATCCCTTTACGGCAGCTGACGGAAGGACATATTTTGCCGTCCATATGGACAGCCCTAAAGTGATGCCATACAAGTTCCGTTTCGAAAATAGCTTGTGTGACTGGACGGTAGCCGATCTTCAGGCAGGTTCTGGACTTTCTCAAGAGGATTGCTACGAGGGAAAAAGCAGCTTTAAGTTCGTTGACAGTAACCATGCTCAATACTTGATTTCACCCGAGTTGAATTGTCGTGCCACTCAGAAGACAAAAATCTATCTGAAAGGAACATCAGACAAACCTGTTAAGTTGCAGGTAGGTCTGTCCAAAACCACTGCAGACCTTTCTGCATTCTCGTGGTCTGATGTGCCAGAGACGTTGTTTAAAAATTGGGGCCATATTGAGATTGAATCAAAAGGTAAATCCAAATTCATAGCCATCAAGTGTGTTGAGAACAGCAGCCCTGTGTATGTAGACTACTTTACGATTGAAGAGTATGGTATTTATACTCCCGAGGTCGTTGATGCAGCGAAAGTCACTAAGGAGGAAGCTACTTTGCAATGGGATGGTAACTCAGACACATATACCGTTCGCTACCGTCCTCTGCCTTATTTCTTAGAGACCTTCGATGGAGGGAAAATAAATTGGGGCGTTCATAACGAGGGTGGCAACTCTGCTACCAATTGGAGGGTAGCTTCCTTTAATGATGATACTTACTTGCATGCTCATAGTGGGAAATATGTGGCATTCGGCAGAAGTCTTGACTATGCTGCACAGACAGCCTACAAGGTCGATAACTGGCTTATCTCGCCCCAAGTCGATTTGGGTGGCGTGCTCAGCTATTGGCTGATGGATGACGGCACAAAGCATGAGCATTATGAGATTTGGGTATCTACTACAGAATGTGTGCCGGATGCTTTTGAAAAAGTTGCCGAACCAGGTCATGGAACCCTGATGTATCAGTGGGAAGAGATTAAGGTTGATTTAAGCAAATATGCGGGTAAGAAAGGTTATATTGCCTTCCGCTTGGTAGATGAGGGCAAGGATTTCCTGGCTTTAGATGATATCGCCCTCTATGCTAATGACTGGAAGACCGTAACTACAGCAACTCCTAGTTTTGTCCTTACAGATCTGACTCCCGGAACAACCTATGAATGGCAGGTGCTGGGTACAACAGGGGGACAGAATACAGATTGGTCTGCAGTTTCCACCTTTACCACAGAGCCATTGTCTCAGGATGAGATTGACGGTATAGAGGTACCTACCTCAAAACCCTCTCTTGATAACAAGAACGCTTGGTATGGCTTGAGCGGTATACGTGTGAGTGTCGAGCCAACTCGATCAGGCATGTACATAAACAATGGCCGAAAGGTGCTTCGTAAGTAGTATCTGGTGTTCGAATAAAGAACTTGCTTCTTTGTGTCGATAATAATATTGAGCTCTCCTGTCATTCGCCAGTTGGCGCTATATGGCACGGAGAGCTTCAATATTTTATTACTGTACTGGGTGATGTACTTGTCGGGTTCTTTTATTTACGTGAAAGAGCCTGTTTTACCAAGTTGGTAAATTCATAGTTCTTAAGGCCCCACTGGGGGGCAATAACGAATTCGGGGGGACTCTGACTGACGAACCTCTCCAAAACAAGGGTGGAGGGTAGATGGGAGATATATTCTAGGACCAGATCTATATAGTCCTGTGCCGTGGGGACTGGCCATGGGTGTTGAAGGTATTCATCCGCCAGTGCTGTGCCTTTGATAATCTGCAGTTGATGTAGTTTCAGGGTCGTAAGAGGCAGGCGGGCAATCTCGTCGGCCTGGTGCATCAGTTCCTCTCGGCTCTCCCACGGAAATCCCAGAATAATATGGGCACCTACGCGGATGCCGCATGCTGCAGTCTGACGGATTACCTGAGCGGAAAGGGCAAAGGTGTGACCACGGTTAATGCGCAGCAGGGTATTCTCGTTGGCACTTTCTATTCCATATTCTACAATCAAGAAAGTGCGGTGGTTCAGTTCTGTAAGGTATTCCAGTAGGGCAGGGGGCATGCAGTCGGGGCGTGTGCCAATCACCAGACCAACTACATCGGGAACTTGCAGGGCTTCTTCATAGAGGTTTTTTAGGTGCTCCAATTGGCCGTATGTATTGGTGTAGGCTTGAAAGTAAGCCAGATACTTCATATGCGGGTATTTGCGTGCAAAGAAATGCTTACCTTCCTCTAATTGTTGCGTGATACTTTTGGTGGGTTTGCAATACTCTGGGTTGAAAGTCTGATTGTTGCAAAATGAACAACCGCCTGTACCTATAGTCCCGTCTCTGTTTGGACAAGTAAATCCTGCATTAACAGATATCTTTTGTACCTTTGTTCCCAGTTGTTCTTGCAGCCAGGGGCCATATTCCATGTATTTCATGTCTCAAAATTACATAAAAAGAGTGAAATGCACTTTCATACTTGTATTTTTTTTAAAAAAAAGACGTAACTTTGAAGCCAAAATTGCGTAAATCACACAGATAATATACAAGAAATATATGAAGCGATTATTATTTTTAATAGCTGTTCTATGTAGCCTGCTTAATGGACAGGCTGCAAGTGAGATTCAGCTTTCAAGCCTTTGTCATAATGCTTACTTTGCTCATCAGGTTTATGGAGTGAATCCTTTGATGGATGGTGAAAGCTATAGTCAGATGATTGATGGTGGAAAAAAGATTGTTAGAAAGAGTTTCCGGACAGGTGAGGAAATAGGTGTTATCTTTGATGCGGATAATATTAAGACACGTATTCAACTTCCTCATATTGATGGTTATATTATGAGTCCCAATGAACAGAATATCTTGTTGCAGACCGAGACTCAGAGTATTTATCGTCGTAGCAAGACGGCTCAATATTATATATATAATGTAAAGAACCGTACAGTCGCCAAGTTGAGCGACGGTGGTCCTCAGGAAGTACCTTTGTGGAGTAGGGACGGCAACATGGTGGCATTTGTACGTGATGGAAATCTTTTCCTGGTAAAGTTACTCTTTAATAACAGTGAGAGCCAGATTACCAAGGATGGTAAGTTCAACGAGGTTATAAACGGCAAGCCTGACTGGGTGAATGAGGAGGAATTCTCATTTAACTGTGCCTTCGATTTTAACGAGGACAATACCATGATAGCTTGGATTAGGTATGATGAGAAGGATGTGCCTATGTTTAGTTTTCCTTGGTACAAGGGTTTGAACCCCGAACGTAAGGAATATGCTCAATACCCAGGCTCGTACGATTATAAGTATCCTGTTGCCGGAGCTAAGAATAGTGTGGTAAGTGTGCATAGCTTTGATATCAAGAGTCGTGTCATTAGAAGGATGCAACTGCCCATTCCTGAAGATGGCTATGTACCTCGTATCTTCTTTACCAAAGACCCAGAGAAACTTATTATTCTTACCAATAATCGTCATCAGGATTGCCTGGACATCTATTTGGCCAATCCTCGCAGTACGGAGTGCCGTGTGATTGTGCGCGAGAAGGCCGAGAAGTACGTATCAGAGGAGGTCTACAGGAATTTCAAGGTACTGGACGAGGGCTTTGTCATGATGAGTGAGCGCAGTGGTTTCAACCATCTCTACCTGTACGATTTGACTGGCACTATGCGTCGCCAGTTGACAAAGGGTAACTTTGTGGTAACAGACTTTTATGGTTACGATGTCAAATCGGGAACCACCTATTATGCCAGCACAGAAGAGAGTCCTCTCTGTCGGGCTGTCTATAAGTCTGATGCCAAGGGTAAGGTAACAAAGCTCAGTCTGGAGCGTGGTACCAATAAGGCAACTTTCAGTAAGGGTATGCGTTATTATATGAATGTTTACAGCAATCTTAATACTCCTTATGTTACTACGCTATGTGATGCTAATGGCAAAAAGTTAAAGACGTTGGAGGATAATGCTGCGTTAAAACAGAAACTGGCAGAACTTAACTTGGGCGAGCGCAAGTTCTTTACCTTTAAGACACAGGATGGTGTTGAACTGAATGGTTTCATGGTATTGCCCGCCAACTTCTCTACCAGCAATAAGTACCCCGTCATTATGCATCAATATAGCGGTCCTGGCAGTCAGCAGGTATTGGACAGTTGGAACACAGGTAATATGGGTGGGTCACTCTATGAGCAGTATTTGTGTCAGCAGGGCTTCATCTGCGTTTGTGTAGATGGTAGGGGAACCGGTGGCCGTGGTCGTGACTTTGAACAATGCACCTACTTGAAATTAGGACAGTTGGAGAGCCACGATCAGGTTGAGGCTGCTTTATATCTTGGCACACTTCCGTATGTAGATAAAGAGCATATCGGTATCTGGGGCTGGAGCTTTGGCGGATTTAACACCTTGATGAGTATGAGTGAGGGTCGTCCCGTCTTTGCTGCAGGTGTGGCAGTGGCACCTCCTACGTCATGGCGTTATTATGACACTGTTTATACGGAGCGTTACATGCGTACGCCGAACGAGAATGGTGATGGTTATGATGTAAGTCCCATAGGCAGAGCCAGTCAGTTACATGGACATTTGCTTATCTGTCAGGGAACAGCTGACGATAACGTACATTACCGTAATGTAGCTGAATATACCGAGGCTTTAGTTCAGGCAGACAAGGATTTTCGACAGCTCACCTATACCAATCGAAATCACGGTATTAGCGGTGGAAATACCCGTGTGCACCTGTTCCGTCAGATAACGCAGCACTTTAAACAATATCTGCAGTAAGAAAATGAAAATTGAGAGCAATAGTTCTTTAATTCTCTATTTTTATTGTATCTTTGTGGCGTTTTAGCTAAATGGTCCCGTAGCTTAGCTGTATAGAGCGTCAGATTCCGGTTCTGAAGGTCGAGGGTTAGAATCCCTCCGGGATCACGAAGTAAAAAGGAGTTTAAATATGAAAGTTTACTTTCAAATATTTAAGGCTCCTTTTTTTCTTTGTAGGATGGCTTGCGCCAGCCTACGGGGCGGACGAAGTGATAAGAAAACAGAAGAAATAGCACTATGCCAGTTAAAATAATTGTAATTATGGTGGTTTTTTAGGTAAAAAAATTGTCTTTTAAAAAAAAGAACTGTATTTTTGTGCGACTTTTGTTAACACCGACTATGAAAAAGCGGTAGAACACACATTTATATATATAACTAAAACTATCAATGTTCATGAAAAAGTTATTTACTTTATTCTCATTGGTGCTGGTAACTTTTGCGTTATCGGCTCAAACAACTGCGACCGTGGATGGCATTAAGTACATCCTTGATGGCAGTACGGCAACAGTTACTTACCCAAATGAGACGGAGCCTGGTACGAGTGAGTATACAGGCGACATCGTCATTCCTGCCACCATCACTGTGGATGACGTTACCTACAATGTCACGGCTATCGGTGACAAGTCTTTCCGAAAGGCAAGCATAACTTCAATCTCTTTGCCAGAGGGGCTGCTTTCAATCGGAAAGGAGGCTCTCTACAGGTCTACGATTACCGAGATTACCGTTCCTAATTCGGTTACCACGTTGGGGAAATATGCTATGGCAGAGTCTTCTACGCTTACAACCATCACATTTGGCAGTCATATTGCCGATAATGATTGGGGCAAGTGGGTCGCATGGCGTGCAACGGGCGGCTATGACGTGTATATGATATGTGATACGAAGCCTACCTTGCCCGATGCCTATACCTTTGATGATACTCATCTTACTTCTATCCATGTAAAGAATGAGCTGGCCGATGAGTACAAGGCAGATCCTCTCTGGAATATCTACAATATTGTAAAAATGAGTGTCGAACTTATCGACTTTACCGTTGATGGAATTAAGTACAAGATGATTGCCGAGGATAAGGTGGTTGTTACCTATCCTACAGAGGGTAAGCCAGGTTCTGACAATCCCAATACATACACAGGTGATATTGTTATTCCTGCACAGGTGACATACGAAGGGCAGAACTACAAGGTGACGGGCATCGATGACTATGCTTTCCGCAAGGCCAACATCACCTCAATCAGTCTGCCAGAAGGACTGACCTCAATTGGTGTGGAAGCTATTTACAATACGCAGATTACCGAGTTGACTGTTCCTAGCACAGTTGTGAACTTCGGTCAGTATGCTATGGGTTACAACGATAAACTGACGAAGGTTACCTTCGGCGAGCACTGTGCTACCAACCCATGGGGTGAATGGATTCTTTATCGCGAATCTCCCGAGTATGATATCTATATGGATTGTCATGCTAAGCCATCGGTTCCCGATAAGTATACCTTCGACCATGGATATGCCTCCAGAATACATGTATATCCCGATGTATATGAGGAATACATGAATGACCAGTATTGGGGTGGCAAGTACACCATTATGCCCGATATGGGCAATGGATTGGATTTAATCGAGTTCACTGCTGGCGGTATTAAGTATAAGATGACAGCCGAAGATAAAGTTAGTGTTGTTTATCCCAACGAGAACCAGCCCTCGTCAAGCAATCCCAGCACCTATAGCGGAGACATCACCATCCCCGCACAAGTTACCTACGAAGATAAAACCTACAATGTAACAGGCATTGGTAATTATGCCTTCCGCAATTCAGGCCTCACCTCTATCACCCTGCCCGAGGGACTTGTTTCTATTGGCAAGGAAGCTATCTATAGCACAAAGATTAAAGAGATTACCCTGCCTAACTCTGTAACAAAGCTGGGAGAGTCTTGTATCAGCGAGAATGCTAACCTGAAGACTATTACGGTCGGCAAGAACATTGCTAACGAAAAATGGGGCTCATGGGTCTTCTGGCGTGCAGAAGGCGGCTACGACGTATATATGATATGTGATGCTATGCCATCACTGGCAGACAACCAGACTTTCGATGATAGTCACAAGTCTACCATTCATATTTATCCCAGCCTGTATCTGGACTACACATCGAACTACTACTGGGCTAACCATAATATTGTTGCCGATTTGCTGGAAGAGATTTCTAACGAGCAGTTGCAGAACTACATCGCTACCTACAGTGCTAAGTTACCTGCCGATGAAGAGGTCGGTACAGATCCTGGCTATTATACAACAGCCAGTGTAAAGGCATTCAAGGATGCTCTGACATTTGCTGCTTCTCTTGATGAAAACGCATCTTTGGAGCAGCGCAACAAGGCTTATCTTCAGATGATTATTGCTGCAGACGGTCTCTCTGTTAATCCGCTGAACGAGGGTTTCTACTACATTGAGAACATCAGCAAGGGTCAGATGTTGTTTGCTGATGCTGCATACGCTGCAGAAGGTGGTTTGGGCATTTCTGACTTTGATGCTGCAAAGGATAAATACTATTTCAAACTCACACGTAAGGGTAGCAACTGGTATATACAGAATATGGAAAATAATCTGTATGCAGGTAAACCCGTAAACGGCAACGCTAAGAATGAATATATTACACTGACAGAAACACCCGAGAATCCACAGGTGATTACTTGGGTAAGCGGTGGCAAGTATACACTGAAGAGCCTTTATGATGGCACCAATGCCAGCTATCCTTATTCTGTTTCCGGTGGTTGGGTATTGCTCACTACCGATGAGAGCTCTGATCGCATCTACTGGCGCTTTCATCCTGCACAGAGCGGAATGTTTGAGCAGGACTTCAATGTCGAGAACATCCGCGTAAGGGAGTATATGGCTGAGGTATCCTATACAAGACAGGATTCTTCTAAGATGGAGAAGTACAATGTTGCTCCTCCCGTACGTCGTGATACGCCTGAACCTGCTACCATCTTCTGGACACGTAACGAGGATGCTACTGCTCAGTATATAACTTGGAGCACCAATGCTGATTTTGCCGATGCTACTCCTATAGAGGTTAACAGTGAGGATACTTATTACGAGATTTACAACCTCATACCCGGCCAAACCTATTATTATAAGGTAACAGCCACCGTTGATGGTAACGACACAGAACTCATTAATTCTTCTTTCTCTACCAGCGGTCAACTTCGTCAGATTAAGGCCGATGGTGGTGGCAACATCCGTGACCTCGGTGGTTGGGCAACAGCCAGTGGTAAGCCCATTAAGTATGGTTACATCTATCGTGGTGCAGAGTGGAATGGTAAGTATAACCTGACGCCAAAAGGCATTGAAGCTCTCCGTGCTATCGGTATGAAGGCAGAACTTGACCTACGTACAAGTAATGAGGCTCTATACATCAGTAATTCTCCCTTGGGTAAAGACGTAACCTATCTTCGCATCAATAACGTAGAGTACTACGAAGGCGGTCTTCAGAACCAGAAGCCCATCTACAAGAAGAACATGGAGTATATTTTCGACTGTGTGAAGAAAGACAGACCTGTATTCTTCCATTGTCACATCGGTGCAGATCGTACCGGTACTCTGGCCTTCCTGATTGAGGGTCTGCTGGGTGTAAGCGAGAGTGATATCTACAAGGACTACGAGATCACCACCTTCTCTTACTTCGATACAGAACGTCTGAAGGAGAACGCAGATGGTTTGATTGATTTCATCAACACTATGGACGGCGAAACATTGACAGATAAGTTCTACACCTACTGTCACAAGGAGTTGGGTCTAAGTGCAAAGGATATTGCAGACTTCCGTCAGAAGATGCTGGGTGTTGTTTATCCTGCAGACGTTGAGAATCTGGTATCTGAGGCACTGAGCGAAAAAGCTACATCCATTGATCTGAGCAACTACGCTTTCGAAGCTAATGCCTTGGCTGGTAGTCTGCCAGACGGTTCTAACCTTTTGGTTACCGTTTCGCCAGAGTCAGGTATCACTGGTACCAATATCATCAATAATGGCGTTTGCGAGAGTTTATTCCTGACGGATGGTGCTGACTTTGGAGCACCTTATGCCTTCACGGCAGAAAAGGCTTCATATATGACACAGGTAAATTCATACAGGACACTGATCCTCCCCTTTGAGGCAACTGTTCCTGCTGAATTTACCATATCAAAGGCTACTTCTGTAACCGGTACAACAGTTAATCTGAGTGCTGTTGCCAGTGTCAGTGCTAACAAACCGGTCGTTGTACAGGGTAATGGTCAGCTGGTTCTCTCAGCTTCCAATGTAATCGTTGAGGCAAGTGAAGCTGACCTGACAAACGGCGTTCTTTGCGGTGTGTACAAGGCAACTCCTGCAACTGTAGGATCATATGTACTGCAAAATCAAAATGGTGTGACTGGTTTTTATCACGTAGGTGATGTACAACCCACTATTGGTTCTTTCCGTGCTTACATGAATGTTCCTGTTACGGAAGTCAAGGTTTATACCTTCACCGAGGATAATTCCACGGGAATTAATAACATTGAACGTTCAACATTGAATATTGAACATTCTATCTTCAATCTTGCAGGTCAGCGTGTAAACAAGGCTCAGAAGGGTGTTTATATCTGTGATAGCAAGAAGGTCCTGTTTTAATTTTAATTCAACAAAACGATGAAAAAATATTATAAGCCAAGAGCTGAGATTCTGGATGCTGAATGCGTGCAGATAATAGCTGTTTCTGTTATAGAAGGTACTGATGCAGACAACTCTGAAGTCCTGACTAAGGAAAATAACGAGTGGCAGATTTGGGAAGATTAACCCATCGCTGCATCTTATCATAATACACTGCCCATTCTGCTTCAAAATGCAGAGTGGGCAGTTTCTTTTTTTGTTTTCTTTTGCTTTTTTTCTACTTATTTGTATATTTGCAGCAAGATATGGAGGGAAACTTATAGATAATATAAGATTCAAAAAGGAGAAGAACGAGATTATGAATTGTATATTACAAAATGATGTCAGCGAGGTGCCAAAGCTGGAAGCTTTTGTAAGGACAGCTTGTGCGGATAGTCAAATGGACGAGATGACGGCAAAGAATGTTGGATTAGCAGTGGAGGAAGCTGTCGTTAATGTTATGAGATATGCGTATCCCGAGGGAACAAAAGGCGAGATACGTATCAAGACTTTAGCTTGTGACGGCAAATTGACATTTGAGATATGCGATGACGGCAATCCCTTTGATCCGACAAAGGCAGAAGGACCAGACATTACTCTGTCGGCAAAGCAACGTCCAATAGGCGGTTTGGGGATTTTCCTTATTCGTCAGTATATGGATACCATGAATTATAAGCGCGTGGACGGTTGTAACATTCTATTTTTAACTAAGAACCTATAAATACTCAAGTTATATTATCCATGAATACTACCATAAAAAACTACGGCAATGACGTGACTATCTTTTTTGAGGGTCGTTTGGACACTGCTACGTCAGCAGAGGCCAGTGCCAAGATTAGCAATGAAATAGAAAAGATTGCCTCTGTTCGTTCGTTAACGTGCGATGCTTCACGGTTGGAATATATATCAAGTTCGGGTCTTCGTATCTTGCTTTCTTTAGCAAAGCGTTTTAAGGGATTTAGGGTAATTAATGTTCAACCACATGTATATGAGGTCCTTGAGACAACGCGATTTACACAGATTATGATTGTTGAGCGAGCTATGCGCAGACTGAGTGTGGACGGCTGTAGGCTTATAGGTATTGGTGGCGTCGGAAAAGTGTATCGTTTAGACGGTGACACCATTATTAAGGTATTTCGCGAAGGTACTACGATGGAAGAGGTGCAACATGAAATTATTCTCTCAAAGGAGGCTTTTGTTCTAGGTATGCCCACACCGATATCATTTGATATAGTAAAGGTCGCTCCACAGACCACAGGTGCAGAAGAATGCTTTGGACTGGTTTACGAGTTGTTGGAAGCCCAGACATTGAGTACATACTTAAAGAAACATCCCACCCAGCTAGATGTTTGTGCAAAGAAGTATGCTGACCTATTTCTACAATTGCATCAGATAGAGGTCCCTATAGGTGGTAAAGTACCATCGGCTATAGAAAACGAACGTAAGCAAGTTGAACATATACGTCGGTATTTCCCGGAAGAGAACATAAATATGCTGTTGAGTATCGTTGATAGCATTCCTGCGGGTAATCGCTTGTTGCATATGGATCTTCAGACAAAGAATGCCATGATGCAGGAAGACGAACTGATGCTGATAGATATGGGCGAGGTGGGGTATGGACATCCTTTGCTTGACTTAGCCCATGCATACTCAGCTATGGTAAGCTTTGTTGGCGACTATGAGAAGATTATAGGTATGCCGCGTGAGATGGGGCAACGTCTGTGGAATAAGGCTATGGACTATTATTTTGCCGGTTTGCCATCCGATGTGGTAGCACAACGAAAGGAACAGATAGAGGTGGCATCTTGCATCAGAAAGTTTAGTTGGCTTTCACTTTCGGATTCTTTTCCTAATGCGGTAATACAAGAGTGTAAATCGTTGTTTGATGAAATAGTAACTAAACGCTATGACTATATCATGGACGTATGTAAGACGTTCGATAATTGGAATGTTGACTAACGTTTAACGTCTAAAGGCTATAATAGTATGAACTCGAAATACAGTGTTGCCATCATCGTAACAGTAGCAGTGTTACTGGAGCTTATCTCTGCCGTGCAGTTCATGTTTGCAAGAAGGGGAATCCGTGAAGAGGTGGAACATAGGGCCGAGACCGAGCTACGTGTGAAAAATCTGGAGATACAGAAGGTAATGGTGGCTGTTGAGACCGCTATCAGTAACACGTTATGGACAACAGAACACAGATTAGAGTCTCCCGATTCGCTTTTCACGGATATTCGTAGGGTGTTGGAACAGAACAAGACAGTTGTTGGTGTGGGTATGATGTTCATCCCAGACTATTACCCACAAAAAGGCCACTGGTTTGAACCGTATGTGGCACGCCGACTAGACGGAACAATAGAAGAGAATCAGATAGGTTGCGCTACGCATGACTATTTTGAGACAGAATTTTATCAAAACGGTATTCGGGCAGAAAAAGGAAGGTGGAGTGAACCATACTTCGATGAGGCCGGTGCGCGGATGATGTTATGCACATACACTGTACCTGTGCGTAACGGTGAAGGCAGAACTGTTGCTTTGTTTGGTGCAGATGTGTCACTTAATTGGCTTTCAGACGTTATCAATGCCAACAAAATCTATCCCTCCAGTTATAATATAGTTATTTCTCGTGCAGGTAAGGTTATGGCTGGACCTGATAATCGTCATATAATGCGTCGAACCATTCAGGAGATTACTGCTTCTGCGGCAGATACCACCACTCATGTTATAAACCAGAGGATGATGAGTGGGCAGAGTGGTCATAACAATATTGTGAGCCTTGATGGTAAAAAGAAAATTGTTTTTTATGCTCCTGTTGATGGTGAGACTGGATGGTCAATGGCTGTCGTTTGCGACGAAAAGGAGATATTCGCAGGCTTGCATAAAGTAGGTTTGTATCTGATGCTGCTCGGCTTGGCAGGCTTGGCATTGCTTTGTTATATCATATATCGTACTGCTAAAAGTGCCCGTTCGTTACAGAAGGCTAACACAGAAAAGGAACGTATTGGCAGTGAGTTGCGCATTGCACGTGGTATACAAGAGAGTATGCTTCCCAAAACTTTTCCGCCTTTTCCTGAACGTCAGGATGTACAGATTTATGCTTCATTGGTCCCTGCCAAGGAAGTGGGAGGCGATCTTTACGATTTTCATATACGCGATGAGAAATTTTTCTTCTGCATAGGCGATGTGTCGGGGAAAGGCGTACCGGCTTCTTTGGTGATGGCAGTTACACGTAGCCTGTTCCGATCCGTTTCGGCTCATGAAGATATACCTGAGGATATTGTTATGACGATGAATGAATCATTAGCAGATATGAATGATTCGCACATGTTTGTCACCCTTTTTGTGGGAGTTCTTGACATGTCAACAGGATTCTTGCGCTATTGTAATGCTGGTCATGAGGAGCCGTTGCTCATTGGAAAGGGTGTAGGATTATTACCCTCTTGCAATAACATACCTGTTGGAATGATGTCTGGCTGGGACTATGAAGGGCAAGAGGCGCTTATCTATCCCAAGACAACAATTTTCCTTTATACCGACGGATTGACAGAGGCTGAGAATGTTAGCCGCGAACAGTTTGGAAAACAACGGATGCTTAGAATGGCAAGACAGGCTTTGCAGGCAAACGGCTCATGTTCTCCCAAAGATATTATTTCACTTCAAACAGAAGCTGTACGTCAGTTTGTTGGTGATGCGGAGCAGAGTGATGATTTAACGATGCTTGCAATCCAGTATCTGTCTACTTCCCAACACTGATGTAATAACGTGGACCGGCCAGAAAGTAATTCATGTAAGCTTCAGCTCGGGATACAGCAGTCTGTAAGTCCACACCATTTGCCAAATGGGTGGCGATAGCGGATGCTAATGTGTCGCCTGTTCCGTTACGGTCTGTAAGTGCCAGT
The DNA here is from genome assembly GCA_024683455.1 of Bacteroidaceae bacterium. Lineage (GTDB taxonomy): Bacteria > Bacteroidota > Bacteroidia > Bacteroidales > Bacteroidaceae > Physcousia. Next base: position 22,207 of record JAIKYE010000002.1, on the reverse strand, counting down.
TTCTTCTTAGGGTGTGGGGTGATGCTGTCAGTGGTCTTATCATATAGATAATCTACCAGATATTCACCTTCTTCCACACTCTTTACAATGACGGAACTTCCCCAATGGCTGAGCCAGCGAAGATCGGCTTCTATGTCTTGCAGTTTATGCCCAAGCAAGAACTCTGCTTCTCGAAAGTTGGGCGTGATGATAGTGGCCAAAGGAAATAGCTGCTCCTTATAGGCTTGAATTGCTTCATCACAGACCAATTGCTCCCCTGCAAAGTTAACAATTACGGGGTCTATAAGGATGGGTTGTTGATTATACTTGCGGAGTACACCTGCAACTCCTTTTATAATATCTGCACTGGGGAGTACCCCTGTTTTGATACAATCGGCTCCAACTGTACTGAGAAACGATTCTGCCTGTGATACAATAAGTTCTGTGGGCAGATGGTGAATACCTTTAATTTGATTGACATCTTCATCTACGATGCAAGTAAGGGCTGCTGCTGCCCAGCCGCCACAGCGTGTAATGGCCTTTATGTCAGCCTGAACGCCGGCGCTTCCTAAAGGCTCACTGCCAGCTATAAGGAATACTTTTCCTGTATTGGTTGGTTCTGTGTTCATATTCTGTTATCTTTAATCCCATCCCTCTATGTCTGCATTGGGGAACATATCTTTATGGAATGCAGGATCTTTTCCTTCTTTTCGTTGTTGTAGATAATCCTGAAGTAGCTTGAATGCGTATTTGCTCAACCATACAACGGCAATAAGATTCAAAATGGTCATCAGTGCCATTGCCAAATCTACAAAGCACCAAGCTTGTTGCAAGGTCATGTATCCGCCTAAAAGCACAACAATTCCGCTAGAAAGCCGGAATAGCAGAATAGTCCACGGCTTATCGCAGATAAAGCGGATGTTAGTCTCTCCGTAGAAATAGTTGGCAATAATAGTGCTGTAGGCAAACAGGAAGATGGCTGCTGTAAGATACCAGGCTCCCATGGCGCCTAAATGATGTTCCATAGCGCGGGAGGTAAGGATAATACCATCAGCTTGTGTGTATAGCCCACTTAGGATAATGATAAAAGCCGTGCATGTGCAGATAACTAATGTATCTGTAAAAACCCCAAAGCTTTGCAATAACCCTTGCTTGACGGGGTGGCTGATGGTTGCTGTTGCAGCAGCATTCGGTGCGCTGCCTTCTCCTGCCTCGTTGCTGAATAGTCCACGTTTTACGCCTTGCATGATGGCCATGCCTATGGTGCCGCCAGCTACTTGATGCCAGCCAAATGCACTCTTGATGATAAGTGCGAACATGGCAGGAACTTGCTGTATGTTCATCCCTAAGATTATAAAGGCTAAAATAAGATATCCTACAGCCATAAAGGGCACAACCATAGCTGCAAAGTGGGCTATGCGTTGAATGCCGCCAAAAATGATGACAAGCGTAAGAATTGTAAGTGCCCATGCCGCTTTATCTGTACCAATGCTAAAAGCATCACTCATGGCATCGCATAATGTATTGCTTTGTACAATTTGGTTAGCCAGACCGAATCCGTAAATCATGAAACAGGCAAAGATGATACCCATCCATCTCTTTCCTAATCCGTGTTGCATATAGTATGCTGGACCTCCGTAGAAACTATCCTCTCCCTTACGCTTGAAGAGCTGCGCTAAGGTTGCTTCCATAAAGGCTGTGCTTGCTCCTAAGAGTGCCATTACCCACATCCAGAAGACTGCACCTGGCCCGCCTACAAAAATGGCACTGGCTACACCTGCTAAATTACCTGTTCCTACTCTGCTGGATAAACTTATGGCAAAGGCTTGAAAGGATGAAACCTTTTTATGGCCAGACTCTTGCTGATTAGAGGAAATGGAGGGACTGAGAAGGCTCCGGAACATCTCCTTAATTTGCGTAAACTGTACGGCTCTGAGATTCCAAGTGAAATACAGGGCACAACCTACCAGCATGGTTATTACCACGTAGGTCCAGAGTGTATCGTTTATGGCATTAAATAGCTCGTAGTTCATGTTTTGTTATCGTTTCTTTGAAATCAATTGTCCCTATACTAATTGTTAGTGCTCAATGTTCATTACTACAGCTTCTTTCTTGAACCCATCTACTTTTATTGTCAGGGGGTGGGGGAAGCGAACATGACGTACGTGTTTGGTCTCTTCAACAGCTGGGAGCTGGTTGAGGACGTCCTGACGGTAAATGCCATCACCGCGAAAAGCATCTATGGTAAGGTAGCATACTCCCAATGATGTCAGGTTTTGGAAGAAATGCGTGCCTTGGCTGGGGTCTACCTGATAATTATCTAATCCAGCTTCAATTATAATCTGTGAAGCACTGATATGCGGCCATTTGACAGGGATGCCCAACCATGAATCGCTGCTTCCCCAACGTCCTGGACCTATGAGCATATAAGAGGTTGCTCCCTCTAAATCTCCCTGCGTGGCTTTTGGTCCCTCCCCCTCAGGAGGGTTGGAAGGCTTTTGTAAGAAAGAACGGTTGATACGTTCAATTTCTTCGGCAATCTCGTAGTTCTGGCTGGGGGTGTAGCCATCGGTCTTTACATAGACCACATCTCTTATCTCTGTGAACACTCCTTGCCCAATGGCATTATGAGAACGTAGCAGGCACTCCTCGTCAGGAATCTGGGTGATATCTTCGTTCAGTTCCATACGGTTGTCCACCATGGGTCTGATTTGCAACATATAGAACTCACCTGTTTTATCAGCATGCAGGTTCACTGCAAATTCTATTTCCACGGGGCGTTTCATCTCGTCCTGCCCGTACTTGAGAACTTTCTGCATCAGTTCAGGAAGTGGGAAAACCTCATGTTTTAGTACGCCTGCAAAGGATACAATCTTACGGTTTTTGCCCTCGTAGTATCCGTCGTAGATGCATTGGTCATAAGGGTCGAAGGTAGAAGATATCCACTGTAGGGTACCGTCTTGTTCAGCTTCCCGAACGGGAACTTTAACCAGATTAAATCCATCGTCAACTTTGAATTCCTTGTCACCTTCTTCCTCCTTGGTTCTCAGAGCCAGAAAATGTGTCTGTGTGTCGCGTAATGCCAGTTCCATTTCGCTCATCTGGAGTACCTGATGGGGGTGGTACGGGCATACACGCAGGCTTACGCCGCCATCTACAATGTATTTGCCAAGTCCCATGGCAAGGGATATGGTACCCTCTTCGGCTTTCTCGTCGCCGATGGGGTAGTAGTTGATGCTGCGTGCCACACCGCTTATCACGGGGTAGAAACGGTCGCCATGCTGCTCGCCTACTACTTCCTGTAGGATTACAGCCATCTTTTCCTGGTCTATGACATTGCTGGTGGCTGTCATGTAATCCTTGCTTCCCTGATAGAAGACGCTGGCATATACAGCTTTTATGGCTCCTGCCAACATAGAGAGACGTTCATATTTGTCTGCACTATATGGAATCATATAGGTGGAATAGACTCCGGCAAAGGGCTGGTAATGAGAGTCTTCCAGCAAGCTACTGCTACGGATGGCGATGGGGGTGCTTACTACGGAAAGGAAGGCTTCCAAGTCGCCTAACAGTCGCATGGGAAGTCGTGCTCTCAGGAAATGTTGAAGGATTGTCTCGTCGGGTAGATCGCTCAGTGCTATCTGGTAGAGTTCATTAGTGTCCATGAACTCATCAAAGATGTCTGTACAGAGAACAACTGTCTTGGGAATACGTACCTGTGCACCTGGATATTCGTTGAGGTCGGTATGTCGCATCAGAATGTGGTCTATAAAAGCCAGACCACGTCCTTTTCCGCCAAGGCTTCCGTCACCTATACGGGCAAAGTTGGAATATTGGTCAAAGCGTTCTCGTTGGAATACAGCCACAACACCTTGGTTTTTCATTCGTCGGTATGCAACAATGGCGTCCAAGATAATTTGTCGGTGTGCATCCACATCCTGTAGATTATCCCATGTAATGTTTTTCAGGAACTCGGAGATGGGGAAGAGGGCGCGACTGGCTAGCCATCTGCTCACATTATTGTGACTGATATGGTAGAGTAAGCTTCGGGCAGGAACGGTCATGATGTTGTTCTGCAGATCCTTCAGGTTGTGAATTCGTACCACCTCTTCCATGGTGTCGGGATTGCGGAAGACAAAGTCGCCAAATCCGAAGAAGCGCTGTACCAGACTTCGCAGGTCAACGGCCATCTTCTTGGAGTTCTTGTCAATGAAATGCGCATGGCATTTTTCTGCCAATTGTGCCTTTTCTGCTTCTGCAGAGTTTAGAATTAGAGGTATGTAGGGATCTATAGCGCGGATAGCGCTCAGCAATTTGAAACCGGCATTTTCGTCTTTCTCGGCATCTGGTGTCAGCGGGAATCGGCAATCGCTGATTACTCCCAATGTATTGTTGGAGAATCTGCTATATAGAAGCCATGCTTCTTCGTAGTTACGTGCTAATACAATTTTTGGACGACCACGCATACGTAAGGTTTCCAAGCTGGTATTCAGGGCTTCTGTAGCAAACTCGAGGCTTTGCTGCAAGACGAAGTTGTAGAGGCTGGGCAAGATGCTGCTATAGAAACGAATACTATCCTCTACCACCAGAATCATTTGTACACCGGCACTTCTGATATCGTGCTCCAGATTCATGCGGTCCTCCATCAGTTTAATGATGGACAGCAAAAGTTCGGTGTTACCTAACCAGCAGAATACATACTCAAAGACCGAGAGGTCCTCGTTTTGCATACGTTTCGTGATACCATGGCTAAATGGGGTCAATACCACAATGGGAATGTTGACATACAGTTGCTTGATGGAGCGCGCAATGTCAAAAACACTATTGTCTTCCGCTGCAGGCATACAGATGACTAGGTCTATATTACCTGCAGCCATCTGCCTTTCTGCCTCTTCTTTGCTGGCTACCTGAATGAATCGGGGAGGGAAGCGTAGTCCCAGCCTGGCATATTCTGAGAATATTTTCTCGTCCACTCGACCGTCATCTTCCAGCATGAAGGCATCATACGGGTTGGCTATCAGCAACACGTTGCAGATGCGGTTCAGCATCAAATCAACAAATGAGGTATCTTTCAATTGCATGGTTCTTGTGATTTTACTTGCAAAAGTACAAAAAAAAGTGTAAAATCAAAGAGTGAAAAGTGAAAATTAAAATAAGAAATGAGCCTTAGCTGGGCATCTCGCCGAGCTAAGGCTCTACAGATATGTTTGCTATGGTTGTATAATCTATTCTTATACAATGCCCTGAGCCATCATGGCCTTGGCAACCTTCATGAAGCCGGCAACGTTGGCACCCTTTACGTAGTTAACGTAACCATCGGGCTCAGTACCATACTTCACGCAGTTCTCATGGATGTTCTCCATAATCCAAAGCAGCTTGGCGTCAACTTCCTCAGCTGACCAGCTAAGACGCTCTGAGTTCTGTGACATCTCCAAACCTGATACAGATACACCACCGGCGTTGCTGGCCTTACCAGGAGAGTACAGAATCTTAGCCTGCTGGAATACCTTGATAGCTTCAGGTGTAGTAGGCATGTTAGCACCCTCAGCAACAGCAATTACGCCGTTAGCAACCAATGCCTTAGCCTGCTCTTCGTTCAGCTCGTTTTGAGTAGCGCAAGGCAGAGCGATGTCAGCCTTCTCGAACCAGGGCTTAGCACCGTCACCTACGTACTTGGCTGTAGGATACTTGTCAACATATTCCTTGATACGGCCGCGGTATACATTCTTCAATTCCATGATGTAGTCCAACTTAGCGCGGTCGATACCATCGGGATCGTAGATATAACCGTCAGAGTCAGACATGGTCATTACCTGACCACCCAACTGCAGTACCTTCTCAGCAGCATACTGAGCAACGTTTCCTGCACCGGAAATCAATACCTTCTTACCCTCAATGCTGTCGCCCTTAGTCTTCAGCATAGCACGCAAGAAATATACAGTACCGTAACCGGTAGCCTCGGGACGAATCAGTGAACCACCGAACTCAATACCCTTACCTGTCAATACACCGCTGTACTCACGAGTAAGTTTCTTGTACATTCCGAACATATAGCCAACCTCACGGCCACCTACGCCAATGTCACCAGCGGGAACATCTACATCGGGACCAATGTGGCGTGTCAACTCCAGCATGAAAGCCTGGCAGAAACGCATAACTTCTGCGTTGCTCTTTCCGCGGGGAGAAAAGTCAGAACCACCCTTGCCACCACCCATGGGCAGTGTTGTCAGAGAGTTTTTGAAAGTCTGCTCAAAAGCAAGGAATTTCAGGATACCTAAGTTTACGCTTCTATGGAAACGAATACCGCCCTTGTAGGGACCAATGGCGTTGTTGTGCTGGATACGGTAACCCATGTTGGTCTGAATCTGACCCTTGTCATCCATCCATGTAACACGGAACTGATAAACTCTGTCGGGGATGCAGAGGCGCTCAATCAGATTTACCTTTTCAAATTCGGGGTGCTTGTTGTACTCTTCTTCAATTGTACTAAGAACCTCTTCTACAGCCTGATGGTACTCAGGCTCGTTGGGGAAGCGTCTTTTCAGGTCTTCCAATACTTTTTTTGCGTCCATTCTAAAAAACGATTTTTACAAATACTAATGTTTCTGATTCTATTTCAGGATGCAAAATTATACAAAAATTTCATTTCCGCAAACCATTTGTAAGAAAAAGTGTACAATTTTCTTCAAATCGTTACATTTAGCCAGCGTAAGCAATGGTAAATATGCTTATCTTTGCCAACGGGTCATCCGCCAGTAAAGCCAGGGCGCAGTTTCCTATGGTTGCTCCTGTTGTTAACACATCATCTACCAGCAGTATACTTTTGCCTTTGTATGCCTCAGGGATTTTGGCTTGATAGATTCCTGTTGCGTTTTCTATACGTGCAGTCTTGTCTAACTTGGTCTGGGATGCTACCGCGTTTTTCTTCTTTAGGAAGGTCTTTACGGGTTTGTCCATCCCTTCTCCCAATCCGATGGCAATCATCTCTGCTTGGTTATATCCTCTTTCTCTTTTCCTGTTCTTGTCTGTTGGAACTGGGATAATAAGATCTACCTTCCCTGCCAGTCCCAGATGGGCAATTTCTAGTGCAGCCCATTTCCCCATCATGATGCCTAAGTCTGACTGACCTTTGTACTTTACATTGGTGACTAAGTGATGGTAATCTGATTGTTGCCTATAATAAAATAAGGTAGCACCATACTGAACGGGAGCAAAGTTCCATACTTTTCTTAGTGGTTCATTATCTTCAATGCTTTTCAGGGGATAGCGTGGCAATTGTATGGCGCAGTTTGTGCAGATAAAGTGCTCGTCTGGCTCAAGTGTTCCTCGACATACCACGCATATGCGAGGCATCAATATATTATATAAATCCTTTAGGATGTTCATCTGTTAGTCCTTTTTTACGCCCTAGTTAGGAAAATATTTTTCTCTAGTTAGAAAAAAATATTTTCCACGTTAGGCAGTAAATTCATCCTTTACATGAAAAAGAGCGCCCAGATTACTGAGCGCCCTCTTTCTTATTTTGGAATTGTCTTATTCGACGGGGAAGGGTAGATACCAGTTGTTCTGGTTCAGCAGAATGTTGTACAACGTCATATCTGTAGTTCCTTTACGTTTAGCAACGCGTGATGCCAAGAAACTGGGATCGTTACGACGGATTGCTACACGAGCCAAGTCAGAGAAACGGCAGCCTTCGAAGGCGAGCTCCAGACCATCCTCATCGATGATAATGTCCTCTACGGCTTCCTTCACGTATTCACTGTAGCTTCCATCATAAATCTGCTCCTTGGTTACGGTGATACCATGGTTCTCCTTAATCTTCTTGGCAACCATTTCTACATAGTTGTATGAACTGAAATGCTCATCGGTTCTAAGGATACCGCAGCCACGCTGGTGTACACCTATAGTGATATAGTCGACTGACGATTGAGCATTGCTCAAAGTATAAGCAGTTGCATAGTTATAACCGCCATTATCATAGATACTTCTCTTGAAGAATGGTATGACAAAACCTGCGTAACCACGGAGATATTGTTGGTTGTTAAAGTTCAGGAATTCTGTTGTAGCAGCATCCCTTACCTCACGGCGATCCAGATACCAAAGTGCCTTCATACATTCCTCAGAAGGATAGTTGCTGATAGCCTTGGCTGTATAGCGTACATTATCTTTGTTGAATTTCTTGGGTTCAACGGGTGTTTCGCCTTCTTCAAGTTTTGCATTGATAGTATCAGCTTCCTCTTGATACTTACTGGTAACAAGTGAATCCAGGTCTGCCAGTGTGGTGATATCCTCGCCATATCCTGAGCCCCAATATCTCCAAGTCTTGCTATCGCTTTCATCAACTTTGTCGATGTAATAGTAAAGACTGTCTGTAATGCCATAATCTGTGATATCTCCCAGAGAATATGTGGCTTCGTTCTCTTCGATATAAGTGGGGAACCAACATGCGTTGTTACTTACCAGACCGTTCTTTAGAATGGCAAATGCATAGCTGGGGAATCCTGCACGGTTGATAGCCTCTGCAAAACGCAGCCAAACGGTTGCTTTACGATAAATCACGGGATAGGTAGTACTAAATGCACCGCGTGGATTCTGCTTGCAAACCATTTTTCCATACAGGGTGTTTTCTCCCTGTGGCAGTGTAAATTGCTCACTACGGGGCATCAGTAATAGCGTACTTGTTAAAGTGCTGAGAGTTGGTAAGTAAATCCAAGAACGACGTGCATCTCCCACCTCAGGCATCTCTATCAGCTCTTGATAGGCATCATCTGAACTCTGTCCAATATAGCACTCGTACTTCTGACTGTCGCACAATGCTTCATAGCCCCTGCTGGGGAGTAGTTCACGGCGATACCCGTTAGTCATGTAGCTAAGGCTGACACTTGAATATGAATCTTCACCGCTTCCGCCACCTGCACTTAGGGTAGGTGTGAAACCAAACAGACGGTTGAGGTCGGTAAATACATGACCCTCCAAGCGTCCTTTATTACTTGGGATACATGTGATGGCCTCATTACGATAACGTCCGCCGCTTAATGAATGGGTTGACTCTGTATAGGGGTTTCCATAATAGCTGTACTGGGCATCATCGATGCTTGCTACGCGATCACCTAAGCTTATATATGAAGCTGATTCCAATGGTCCACAGAACTTAGAGTTCAGGAACTTGTAATAATAGCGAGCAGCTTCTTTACAAGCCTGCTCGTCACCCTGCAACAGGTAAAGGTCACCGATAACAACATCCAGAGGGAACATGACGCGCATACTATGGCATACGTTCTTGTAATTGTCATACTGGGGGAACATGTCCTCAGGATCCAGACTGGCATAGACTTTCTTCAAATCTGCACCTAATGAGTCTGCCAGTGACTTGGCATCTACCATAGCGTGCTTGGGATCCTTAATGAAGTTGTTGATGTCATCTGTTGTCAGCAATGGCTTCTTATAGAAGGGTACTTTACCGTATGCATAGATAAGCTGCATATATACCCATGCGCGGATAGCCTGAACCTGAGCGCATTCTTGCAGCATGTATTTCTTCTGCTGACCGGTAGAAACCATCAGGGCTGTATCACACTTGGCAATGTAAGCATTACAGCTATTGATGATGTGATAGTAGTCGCTGACCTTAAGGTATGCGCAGGCACCGTCTTTGTACTTATCTTCGTAGCCATTTTTACCAAAGTTGATGATAGCGGCGATGGTGTCACTTACATAAGATGAACCATCTACCAAGTCGCCACGACATTCGTTAAGTATTATATATCGCTCTGCTACGTTTTGCAGAGACTTTAGAATACCCCAGTAAGAATACAGGGTATCCTGTGCCACGGTATATGCGTGGCGATCACTATCTGGTGTCAGCATGTCCTGGCATGATGTGTTGACCATGCCTAATGTCATGCAGCAGATGAGCAGACTTATAATTGATTTCTTTTTCATAATCTAATATTCTTCTGATTACAAGTTGATGGTTACACCGAAGTTGAAACTGCGGCCACGTGGAATAAGACCGGTATCAATACCCTGATAAAGAATGCCATTGTGGCTGCTCATCTCAGGATCTGTTCCCAGATACTTGGTCAAGGTGAACAAGTTGTTGGCTTCACCCCAAACCTTCAGACCTAACAGCCAGGTGTTAGAGTAAGGCAACTTGTAGGTGAGTCGTACGTTCTTCAGCTTTAGGTAGCTGCCGTCCTCTATCCAACGGTCTGACATACGCTCGTTGTTGCGCCAGTTCTCAGTGTTAGCGAAACATGCACGAGGCATATCTGTAACCTGTCCTTCGTATGTCCAGCGGCGCAGGGCTGCTGTAGTCTGGTTGTAGGTGGTATTCATGCCTTCCAGCTTAGAACGCTGGTAGTTATACACATCGTTGCCAAGGCTGTACTTGAAGTTAACATCCAAGCGGAGGTTCTTCCATGTGAGGCTTGAGAAAATGTTACCATAGATGTCGGGGTGAGGATTGCCGATAACAACCTTGTCTGCATCGTTAATAACACCGTCACCGTTTTGATCTATGAAGTGAACATCACCTGCCTGGAAGTTTGTGTATCTCTTATCCTCATCGGCAATACCGGTAGGATATTTCAGGTAACCCAGTGAACCAGCCTTACTTGCTTCTTCATCAGAAGCAAATACACCATCAGTCTGCCATCCGTAGAAACTGCCTACTGCATAGCCAACGGCTGTAAGGATGTTGTCCTCGCCATAGATGCTATTGGTATAGCCGTGAATGTGCTGTACGTTGTTACCGTTAACATCAGTAAGAGTTATGGTGTTGGTCTGGCTTACGGGCAACTCGGTAATCTTGTTCTTGTAATGGCCAAGGGTAGCACCCAGTTCCCACTTCCAATCTTTATTGTTGATGATAGCTGCATTGACATTAAACTCAACGCCCTTGTTGGTGAGTTGTCCCTCGTTTGTCCAGTAGTCTTTCATACCAGATATATAGCTCAACTCCTTCTGGGTGAGCAGATTGTCTGTCTTATGCCAGTAGAGGTCAATACCTGCCTGTAAACGGTTATTCAGGAAACTACCCTGCAGGGCAACGTTCCATTTGGTAGTGGTCTCCCACTGAATACCGCTATTGGCAATGTTCTTAAGATAAAGACCTACAGTAGTCTTTGTTACTTGCTGGCTTTCCCAGTAGGTACGGGCGGCATAATAGTCAAGGTCATCATTACCACTCATGTCAAATCCAGCAGTCAGTTTCAAGTAGTTGACAGCTTTTGAAGGCTTAAACCATTTCTCGTTGCTGATAAGCCATCCCAACTGTATTGAGGGGAAGATACCCCAGCATACGCCAAATGCCTTGATACCAGACTTGGTATTGTTACCAAAACGGCTGGCAGCCTGTGCACTTACCGCGAACTCCGCAAAATAACGGTTCTTGTAGTTGTAGTCTGCATTCAGGTAGTAAGTCATATCAGACCACTCGTCATTGGTGCCACCGTAGTGAACATAGTCCATATCCTTGCTCAAAGTAGGCAACTTATCATTGCTGTTGTTGTATCCGCTCATGTAGTTGTAGCTGAAGGAGTACTTGTTAAGGCGCCAACCTCCAAATACATCTATGGTATGAGCTCCATAGTTCTTTGCCCACTCCAGACGCAGGTCATTGTTAATGGTGGTTTCCTTTGAGAAAAGGGTTTTCAGTACACTGGAAATGTAACCCAAGTCCTCCAGATAGTAGGGAGTAGTACCGGCAATGGGAAGATAGTATTTCTCATTGTTACGGTTCATCTGGAAGTTGAAGCGGTCACTGATGCTGAAGTTATCTGCAACCTGCCATTTGGGGCTTACATTGATGTTGATAACAGAATTCTGAGCATAGTTCTTAATCTTTCCTCCTCCGTTCTGAAGAATCCAGTAAGGATTGCGCAAAGATTCGTTAAGACGAGTACCGCTTATTGCATTGCTAAACTGGAATGGATTCTCGAGATAGTTACCCCAGTTTGCAGCATACTTACCAGCATAATCCTTGGAGAGCTGGAGACGTTCTGATGCGGGAATCTCGGGATTCTCCAGATTCTCATCATAGTAATAAGAATACCTGCTGATGAAGGGAGCCTGTATAACGCCAAGTACGTTGGGTGAACCGATGTTCTGCATAGAGTAGTCCTCGCTCCAACCCTGATCAAACAAATCATAGCTTACTTGGTTGTAGGCAATATCCAAACCGGTTTTCAGTTTTGGGAAAATCTCAATGTCAGTATTGAAACGGAGATTCAGACGATCCATATCCGTTCCCTTAGCGTTGGCTTTGCTGGTTGTATAGCCCAAAGAGAGAGCATACATACCCACTTCGTCACCACCTTCTACACTTAACTTGTAATTCTGCGTGGAGGCCGTCTGATAAAGGCCATCCTGCCAGTTCTCGTTGTTGCTGTAAATCTTGCGGTAGTAGTTAGATGGGCTCTTGTCCAGATAGGGGAAACTGTTCAATTGGTTAAATCTCAGGTTATCTATAGAGCTGAGCACATCACTCAAATAAGTAGAGTACTGGTTACCAGTGAGTACGGACAAGGTTGATGGCATGAGCTCTACACCTCCGTAAATACGAACGTTAATCTTGGTAGCCATGCTCTTGCCACGCTTGGTGTTGATGATGATGACACCATTACTACCTTTGGCACCGTAGAGTGCTGTTCCATTCTTCAGTACCTGGATAGATTCAATGTTATCAGGATCAATTCCGGCAATAAGGTTGTTAAAGAAACCTTCGTGAGCAGCCATACGGTCATACTGGGCATCCATGATGTTTCCATCCAAAATGATCAATGGCTGTGCATTGGCATTGATAGAGTTGATACCACGGATTGTCATATAGTTACCAATACCGGGTGTTCCATTACGCAGTGTGGTATGGATGTCACCGGCAAGTCTCAACTCTATATCTTCATCTGCTGTGATACTGCTGGTCTCGTTCAATGTAATCTTCTTCTGGGAAGTAATCGTGGTACCTTCTGTGAAGTATGCATTGAAGTTGGCATCTATAAGCTTTATGTTTGCCTCACCGTTCTTGACAGCACACTGGATGGGGTTGTAACCCTCAGCGTAAGCATAGACGGCATCTGAGAAAACGGGGATGTCAAGGGTATAGGTTCCGTCTTCCTCAGTCAACGTAGAGTATCTCTCCAGTCCTAAGGCCTGAATACGTACACCACCCATGGGCTCACCGGTTGCATCATCGGTAACCACACCCTTTACGGTTTTCGTCTCGTACTGTTTCTCTGGCTTTTTTGCCTTTCGTACGGTAACCTCTTCTTCTCCGTCGGTACTTTCCAAATCATCCTGCGCATATACGCTGGGAATGCTCAAACCGGAAAGCAACAGGAAACACAGACCTGTTTTCAGTGTCTTGTGCATGAATGTATCATTTAATATATTTTTCATCATAATAATGGTTTACTGAGGGTCCAGAATTGTTTCTTCTCCGGTTTCTTTACTCCTTAGGATTACACGGTCTATATGTAAACCGTATATGAATCCATCTGTGGTTTTATAGCCTTTACCACCCGTTTTTCCGTCAATAGCCAGAACAGGATAGCTATATGTCAAATTTTTGTAAGAGTAAGGGAATTCAAAGTCTTCAAACACCAAAAGGGTATCAACCTTTGATCCATCGAATGTTATCGTGGCAGATGTACTAGACTTTGTTTCCTTTTTGCCATCTTTACTGTAACGTACATAACAATTGAAACACATTTTGGAAATGTTAGCAAGAGAGTCTATGTAATGCTGGTTGATTTTTGGTCTTCCTGTTTCTTCGTCAATTACATATGATTCTGTTTCTTCATCGTACTCATAGAAATCCTGGCTAATCTCTCCCTTGGCAGAGATTGTATTATACCACTCAGGAACCATAACCACATAGATGTCATACTTTCCGCTCATAACGTCTGCTCTACTTGCACCAACTACAGGAGAGGTGCTGGGAAGATTACCCCTTAACTTAATTTCTGCATGAGGGTTGACTGTTGGTCCTGACGGTGACAAATAATAGTAATTATTGCGGCTTACATGTCCATATTTGTTAGCAATGTCTGCATAGGTGGAATTGTTGAAACTGATGGTTCTTGTGTCTGTACCCACCTTAAAGGCAGATTGCATGCCGGTCTGATAGAATTTACCTCCATCAATCTCCACCTCGATGTCGGGCTTGTACAAAGCTAGGGGGAATGCCCAATCTGTTACTTCGTATGCATAGCCGTTACTCATCTTGATGAGATTTCCATTGAAGATGCTGGTCTTGTCCCATGTGTAGTTAGGTCCTGTAATATTGCGCAAGGTATCTCCGAATGTATTGAGCAGATACTCTGCTGTAGCTCCCTTGTTACCTATGAAATCTTCTAAAGTCCAGAGCTTTCCATTAACCTTGGGTTGCTTGTTAATGTTAAACACCAGTGGAGCTGCAAGGTCCATTTCTATACTCATATTCATCAGGGAGTCGATTTCTTTGCTATCTTTTTCTCCAATTTTCCTGATAGGAACTTCGCTTGCTTTGAGAGCAACATCACCCTTCACCTTGTCTTCATACTGTTGAGGATACTTGTAGAAAGGTGCCAGTTTTTGCTTTGCTTTCTGCCATGCTTCATCCGTAGGTATGATCATGATGAAAGCAGAGTCTTCCTGATTGATGCGTGCGTGGAAACATTTTTTTGGCATATCCCATTTTTCTGCGTCACTCTTGGGCAGATAATTATAAGAGTCAAACAGGATGTTTGTAGTCCTATAAACACTATCCACATAAGTGGGGTTGCCATTTTCATCAGGCAGTCCTTCTATACTTTCATCCTTGTAGAACTGTGTTGTATCGTTGCTCACTACATACTTTGATATGAGTGGATTGGCAGAATTGAACTTCAGATACTCATAGAAGTTATACAGGAAGGGGGTGGTTCCCTTGATGGTATGCAATGTTCCGTTCACGGCTGGGATATTCTTTTTGTCCACGGGAATGCCCTGAATGAAACAATTAGCGGTATCTGACTTGTCAAAGATCATGTTTTTGCCATTAATCATCTTAATGGTATCTATACCGCTTGTAGAGACGTTTCTACGCCAAAGAGCAATGTGATTACTGATAAACTGCTGCTGAAGATTGTAGCCATCAGTTTCACACCTCTCTAACATACTGTTGTAGTCTTCGTCAGAGATCGCATCATTTTCAGGTGCCCATACGGTAGCAAGCTGACCACTCTTCAGAATGTCTGCATAAGTGTAAGTTTTTACGGGATGTTTCTCGTCCTTCCAATACTTTGCCTTCTGAGCAATTGATGCAAATTTGCTCAGATTGGGGTTACTGTTGATGAGCTCCCAAAGTGACTCCGTTGCCACAGGAGAACTTGTGCCATCACCTCTGAAATCGGATAAATCGTCCTTGCAACTGGGTACTGCCGTAATGACAACTCCCAAAGCAACTGCTCCGATGTATTTATTGAATTTATTGTTAGCCATATTTGTATTTCTTTTAATTCCTGATTATACAAACTTACTGTTCATATCTTGACTTGTTCCATACAGGATTCTGAAGAATTGCGCCTCTACTAGCCTTCACTTCCTTTTCATAGATAGGACAGTAAAGACCCCAGCGATTCTTGAATCTGTTTATCAGGGTTGTATAAGTGTTGCTAACTGAGTTTTGCATGAAGCATTCTACTACAGCGCTCATACCAGACATACCGTTACCAACATATCCTGGTTCACCCTTTTCCACACCTTCGGGATTCTCGCGTTCATCAGGAGAATCCTGATCGTTTTTACATATACGTTCTGCGCAGCGAACAAGGTCAAACCAACGTTTACCCTCGCCTAAAAGTTCAAGCTGACGCTGATTCATTACAAGTCTTATAATGCCGCTGATTTTGGGTGTACCAGATTTCTTACCAGTCCAGTCTGCAGGAACAGAGGTAATGTCACTGAAATACTTTCCGCTTCCGTCTATGTTGGGTTCTTGACCTTCTTCGATGTCGCACATAGAGCGGCGGCTAATGGCATTAAGAATGCTAAAGATTTCTGTTTTCTTCTGTGTTCCGTATGCTGCAGCCAAAGCCTCGGCCTTTATTAGCATCACGTCAGGTGTACGGTACACAATCCAGTTGTAATAACTGTCTTTGTCTGATTTTATAGGAGTTGCAAATGAAATCTTACGAGCAGATCCTGTACCCTCAAACACAAACAAGGGATTTTGATATTTCATGCAATAGTATCCTGATTTAGCTTGGGTGGTTGAGATGTAATTCTGACAACCTACCCAAACTCGGGTATCGCACTTATATCTCTTGTCATCTTTTCCACAAGCCTCCTTTATGGCATCTTCGGCAACCATCAGGTTAGTTCTGTCAGAGTAGCCATACATATTATGAAGGACGTCGTTTTTCATATCGTCACTCTGGTTGTATTGTATCTCAAAGATACTTTCAATACTGTTCCCATCAAAGAATACCTCGTCCACAGATGTAATTAAATCAAGTGAAACTTGATGTGCTCCTGTGAAATTATTCTTAATAAGGTCAACGTTGGGTAAACCATAAGAGACGGTCTGAAGATAGGAGCTACTACCAAATGTAAGGGATGAAAAGTACTCTTGTATCTGGTTGTGGTGTGCCTCAAGTGCTTTGTCTGCCCAATCCACAGCCAACTGGTAGTCGCCAACGGGAGTGTGGGCGATGGAATCTATGCTTCCGTCTGTCTTGACAACTCTTACCGTGTCATACTTGATATTGCGACCCTCGTGCAATGATCCACGCCATAGGTACATATCTGCCAGCATAGAGTAAATAGCTGCGTTGGTAATCATGCCCTTGGTGTCTGACTCTTTTGAAAAACGATTACGTGCCTGACCGGCTACTTTCTCGCAGTCAAGGATGATAGAGTCCAGTACAACCATTTGGTTGGTGAGGGGGAATCTTTCTACCTCGGCATCACTGTTGATGATTTTTGTGGTGTAAGGTACATCTTTGAAAGCGCGAATCAGATAGAAGTAGTTGAGGGCACGCAATGCTGTCATCTCTGCGCGCATGTATATCCACTCTTTCGTGGTGAACTGCTTGTCTTTTTCCAATACCTCTGGTCCATGCTTTAAAACCTTGTTACAGAGGTTGATGGTTTTATATACTGGCCCCCAGTCGAAAACGTTCATGCTGGAGTCTGGCATACCCATCAGAATATTACTGAGCTGATCATGACTATTCTGCTCTGAATGGGTTTCTGTATTTAGCTTATAGGAGTCTGAACGAAGGTCGCCCCATGTGAACATTCTTTCAGACGTGCTTGCCATTTGCCTGTAGGCTCCGTATCGTACACCTTCAAGGTCTCTCAGGTCTTCCCAGAAGTTTTCCTCAACAACACGGTCTGTAGGGTAGACTGTCAGGTAGTCTTCGCAAGATGCTAATCCTACGGCTAACAATCCAAACAGGCAGGCAGATTTATATATATGATTTATCTTTTTCATCTGTTTGTATTTTTAGAATCCGATGTTTAAACTGCAAGTGAAGGACTTATTACGTGGAGTCTTACTCTTATCGACTGCACAATCATAGCCCGAGGGAGATACGTCAGGATCTACACCTGTATATCTTGACCATACGAAGGGGTTGGAGATAGAAGCGAACAACTTCATGCTCTTAAGATGGTATTTCTTCAACTTCTTTGCATCAAAGTCGTAGCTAACCTGAATGTACTGCAGACGCAGGTAGTCTCCTTCCTCTATGTAACGGTCGCTCATCAGAGAGTTGTAGCTCTTATAACCGGTACCATAGTTGTTAAGGGCGCGAGGTATCGTCGTAATATCGCCATTCTTGCGCCAACGCCATGTACTTGCGTAGCTCTGGTTGTTGTTGTTGTACATGCTCTCATACTCCATGCGGGCATAGTTGAAAATCATGTTACCCATACGGAAGTTGAATCCGGCATTAATAGAGAGCTTGCCATAATAGAGCTGGATACCAAAACCACCGTTGCACTTAGGATTAGAGTTACCCAGGTAAACCATATCATAACGGTCAATCTGACCGTCGTGGTTGATATCCTCATAGATGGCGTCACCACCAGAGAACTTCTTGCGGTATCCCTCGTTGTAACAGTAATACATAGGCAGAGGCTCACCCTTGGCATTGGTCAGCATGTTACCATCAGCATCATAAGCGATAGGACAGGTAGCATTTTCGCCACGACGGGCAGCTGCAGCTGCTGTATTGATGGGGTTACCCTTTGCATCACAACCGCTGTTGTTAACCTCGGCATAACCATAATCAGAGATAGACTTTGTTGTATAACCGTTGTGGTCATAGTCGTATCTATATACGCCTAAGTAGTGAAGACCGTAGAAAGAACCCAGGGCATTGCCAATCTGTACACGTCTGTTCCATCCGAGGTTTTCGGGCTGATAGGTATCAGAACCGTTCAGGTTCTCCAAGATAAGGGGATTCATCTCCTCTACCTCGTTGAAGTTCTGTGCCAAGTTACCGCGTAACTTCATAGAGAACTTACCAATCTTACAAATCTTGCCTGTGCTAAAGTTGATTTCCCAACCTGTATTACGCATCACGCCACCGTTGATGAATTTCAATTCATCAAATCCATTGGCACCAGAGATACGGAGATGCTCCATGATAAGGTCTGTGGTCTTGTGGTTGTACATTTCTCCGTCAAAGTTAAGCATGCCACCGAAGAGTTCAAGGTTGAAACCTAAGTTCATCTTATAAACCTTTTCCCATCGCAAATCGGTGAGAGACAGGTTCTCCGGTACAATTACCTGATGGCCGTTGTAATAGTGGTCTACCTTGTACTTGTTGTACTGGTCGCTACCACTACCGCCGGTATTACCTACAATACCCCAGCTGGCACGCAGGCCAAACATTTGCAGCCATTTCTTGCTCCAGTCCATGAACTTCTCGTCGCTGACATTCCAACGTACAGCTACAGATGGGAATGAAGCATACTTGTGTCCGGAACCAAAGGCTGTACTACCGTCGATACGCAGTGAAGCATCCAGGTTGTATTTGCTCTTGTAAGAATAGTGTGTATTGAAGAAGAAACTCTGACTACGCCATTCACTGGTTTTTGTTTCTGCCTCACGGAGTAGTGCAATAACGGTGGGATCCGTAATCTGGTCAGGTACATTCCATAATCCCATCTTCTGCTGGGTTCCACTACCTGTTGTAATCTCAAAACGAGCCAACGCAGATAAACTGTGATCCTTATTGGGGAATGCAGAGTAGAAACGCAAGTCGTGACGGGTTGAGAACTGCAGGGTCTTTTCCTCTTTGTTGCTTACGTAATTACGCTCATTGGGAATCCAAACCTTAGGATTGCCATCTTGGTGTAGTGGTTGATTATCACCACCCCATACCCAGGCCATAGGCTTGAGATCGCTGGGGCAATAGTCGTCGTTACTGGTATTGAATACCTGCAACTCAACATCACCGACATAGTCCAAACGCCACTGATCTGATTCCTTGCCCAGCAACTTGTATTCAATGCTGAACTGAGGCTTCAGGTTGTATTGGCTCATCTTCCACCATGCTTCCATGGCACGTGCTACGGGGTTACCGTTTCTGAACATGTCACGCAAGTAGAATGATGTCTTATAACCGTTGTTTTCTTGTCTTGTGTAGCCTGATTTTGAATAAAGGGCAGCCAGTGGCAACATGTTAAAGTAATTACCTGTGGGGTCACCATTAGAATCGTACTCCCAAACACTCATGTTAGGCATAGCCTTGTAAGCACGGTCCAGAATATCGTTACCATAGTTCTTGTTATTGGTATAGAAACCTAAGTCGATGGTAGAACTGAACTTGATACGGTCACTTACCCAGTAGTCCAAAGCAGTGTTGGTAGTGAAACGATCCATGGACTGACCGATGATGTTACCGGCGCTCTTGTCGTAGTTAGCACTGATACGGAAGGTTGCTTTCTCTCCACCACCATTGAGGTTGAGAGAGAATCTGTGCTCCTGTCCAAACTGCTTTACTTCCTTTACCCAATCGGTATTCTTGTTGTAGTTGTAGTAAATGTTTGGTTTTGAACGGTCATAATCCAACTCATAGAGTCCGTATTCTGTTGTTGGACGCTGGTAGGGGTTGTAGTAAGACTCCTTCATATACATGGTATAGCCGTCACCATCCAGCATCTTGTAGCCTTCGGGTTGCCAAGTACCAGTGAACTTGTAGCTGAAGTTTACGCGTGTCTTACCTTTCACACCACGCTTGGTCTTGATTTCAATTACACCGGCTGCACCCTTCATACCCCACTTGGCGGTAGAAGCTGCATCCTTAAGAACAGTTACACTTTCGATATCCTCAGGGTTTACGCTCAAGAGGGTAGAGAACTGCTCTTCATTGTCATAATCCTCAAAATTCTCGTCCTTGTACTCGTCGGGAATTTCAAAGATATGGTCGTTCAACACAATCAAAGGCTGCTTGTTACCATTGATGGTACTGATACCACGCAGACGCATGGTAGTACCGGAACCAAGGTTACCTGAGTTGGGCACAATGTCAAGACCGGCAATCTGACCTTGCAAAGCCTGGTCAACAGACTCGAAGGCAAGACCTTCCATATCCTCCATGCTGAACTTCTGAACGGCACCAGAGTACTCACGTTCAGGAATTTCCAAACCTGTGGTAGGAGCTTTCTTCTTGGCCACCACGTCAACAACCTTCATTTCCTTGGTAGCATCAACCAATGTTACCTTATATACATTTTTGCCGCCAAGTTTTACGACATAAGGTCTGTATCCAATATAAGAAATGGTAAGCGTGTTGTTGGGGTCCTTGATATTCATGGTGAAGTTACCATTCATATCAGTAACCGTCTGACTAACAATACGATTGTTCTTATCTTTCTCTACGACGTTGGCACCGATGATGACGTCGATATCATCAGATACAGTACCGGAGATACGCCGTTGCTGTGCACTTGCGGGCAAAGCCATCAGGGCAATCACCCACAGCAATATAAGCTTTGTTATTTTATTCATAGTGATTGTTATTTATTGGGGATTGCGTATCTCTTCAAATATTTTCTTGCATTTGCAGTTGTACTCCATGCGCTGTCATGACGACCGCCAACCAATGCTGTATGATTCAGCACACCATCAATCTGATGGATAACTGCAGCACTTGAAGATTCCAGGGCAATGGAAGCCATGTTTTGCTCTCTGGGAGTCTTGCTACATGAAATATCACGTGCCAATACGTTCTTTTCTCCTACGGTAGGCATCTTGTTGTTGTGATCCTTCTTATAGGTTACATCGTCGCAAACACGGAGAAGTGTCTGGTCACCCTGCTTGATACGGTCAACGTGTATCTTGCAGAACAATCCTGTCTCGTGATCGTAACTTGAGGTTACCATTTCGCCGTTTGCATCAGAGAGCTCAGATTTGTCTGCGAATACAGAGTTGTCCGCGAAGTGATAGCGTATAAAGTTGGTAAGATAGGTAATCTTAGCTTGAATACGTAAACTGTCTTCGTATGTCTCCAATTCGTCTGTGTAGATATATTCACCGTTTGCATCCTTCTCCCATTCACCTGTTTCCGCGTTTATTTCATGCTTACAATGTGAGTGATAGTCTTCTTTAATATCTTCCCAAGTGGGCAGACCATTGGCAATGGCTTCACGTATGGCTTTGTTTGTGGGTACAAAAATGGTGTAGCGGTAGTTGTTGAAGAACTGAATGTTAAAGTCCAAACCATAGTCACTGAAGAATACATAGTATTTCTTCTTGGCAGCTTTCTTGTCGCTTTCTTTCATCTTTGCATCCACCAAACCGCAACCAATAATCTCATTGTCATAATCGTTTGCTTTGGTCAAATCATAGAAGGCGCTATAGGGATTTGCTGCCCACGTCTCATCTGTTAATTCCTCAGGTTTGTATTTTGGTGTTTCCTGCAAATCATTGGTAAGAATACTCCATACGCTACGGTATGTGGGAACCAGAGGAGCGCCTAACACGTAGGTACTACCATTCTTCAAATTGGGGAAGGGATCTGTTACAGCACAACTGGTTATTCCAGGATTCTCGTTGGTTATGCCCTGACGTTCATTCTCAAGCTGGAAGCCACCCTTGGCTGCAATGATGTTGTTGTTTTCATCGCGGACTACCTTAATAGCGTTACCATTCTTAGAAAGGAAGTATTCATCTTCTCCGTCAATGGGGTTGGTGCCGTCGTGTACGATAGTGTGACTCTCCAGAATATCCTTCAAACGATTGGTAATATCT